>CAYZTQ010000095.1:0-7042 GCA_964481445.1 uncultured Christensenella sp.
ACTTCCTGCGGCATGTTTTTGTATTTGGCGAAGTTCTCGCGGAAGCGGGCGGCCAGGTTTTTCGCCGTCTCCTGATAGGCCTGCTTGTCCTGCCACATCTTTTCGGGCAGCAGCACCTCGGCGGGCACGCCGGGGCAGCTGGTGGGCACCAGCACGTTGAAGATGGGGTCGCGCACAAACTCGCTCTTTTCAAGCTCGCCGTTCAGGCAGGCGGTCACCATCGCGCGCGTGAGGGGCAGCTTCATGCGGTTGCCGCCCTTGCCGTAGCTGCCGCCGGCCCAGCCGGTGTTGACCAGGTACACGTTGGCGCCGTAGGCGTCGATGCGCTCGCCCAGCAGCTGCGCATAGCGGGAGGCGGGCAGCGGCAGGAAGGGCGCGCCAAAGCAGGTGGAGAAGGTGGCCTGCGGCTCGGTGACGCCGCGCTCGGTGCCGGCCAGCTTGGCGGTGTAGCCGCTGACATAGTGATACATGGCCGCGCTGCGGTCGAGCTTGCTCACGGGGGGCAGCACGCCGAAGGCGTCAGCGGTGAGGAAGATGACGGTCTTCGGATGGCCGCCCACGCCGGGAATCTGCGCGTTGTCGATATAATCCACCGGATAGCCCACGCGGGTGTTCTCGGTCAGGCTGCCGTCGTTAAAGTCAAACTCGCGGGTTTCGGGGTCCATGATCACGTTCTCGACCAGCGCGCCGAAACGGATGGCGTTCCAGATATCGGGCTCGTGCTCTTTGGACAGGTTGATGCACTTGGCGTAGCAGCCGCCCTCGATGTTGAAGATGCCCCGGTCACTCCAGCCGTGCTCGTCGTCGCCGATCAGCTTGCGGGCGGGGTCGGCGGACAGCGTGGTCTTGCCGGTGCCGGACAGGCCGAAGAACAGGGCGCTGTCGCCGCTCTTTCCGATGTTGGCAGAGCAGTGCATGCTGAACACGTTCTGCTTGGGCAGGATGTAGTTCATCACGCTGAAGACGCTCTTTTTGATTTCGCCGGAGTACCGGCTGCCGCAGATGACGACCACCCTGCGCTCGAAGCTGACCAGAATGGCGGCCTCGGAGTGCACGCCGTCAATCTCGGGGATGCAGTGCAGGCCGGGCGCGGCGATGATGGTGAAATCAGGGGCGTAGCCCTTGAGCTCTTCCGCGGTCGGGCGCAGCAGCAGCTGGTGGATGAACAGGTTCTGGCTCGCCATCTCGTTGACGATGCGGAAGCTCTTGCGGTAGGCGGGGTCGGCCCCTGCGAAGCCGTCAAAGACAAAGATATCGCGGTTCTGCAGATAGGCGCAGACCTTGCGGTAAATGGCGTCAAACTTCTCGGAGCTGATCGGCACGTTGACCTTGCCCCAGGCAATCTCATCATGGATGGAAGGCTCGTCCACAATGTAGCGGTCGTCGGGGCTGCGGCCGGTGTATTTGCCGGTCCTGACCACCAGAGCGCCTGTTTTGGACAGCTTTCCCTCGTTTCTGCGTAGCGCGTGCTCGACCAGCTCGGCCGGGCTCAGGTTATGATACAGTGCGCCGGGCTGAATGATGCCCAGATAGTCCAGTTTCAGTTCAGACATTGCGTGACCTCCTATATATAGTGAGAATACCCGCCGCGGCGGGACAGAGCGCCTTGATGCGCAGCCTGCGCAGGAAAGGGCGGGGAAAGCACCAACTTTCACCTTATTCTGACAATTCGCCGCTCCCACCCTTTTTTCCTGCCGACGAAAATAATTTTATCACATTCTGCCTGGGCTTGAAACCTGTTCAGCGGTGATTCTACCCTGTTTTGCGCCGCTTCTACCGCCCGCGCGCAGGATATGCTATACTTTCAGTCAAAGGGGGTGGGGGCATGCAGGGCGGCGAGGGCCATAGAAAACGGCTGCGCGAGCGCTTCGCGGATGCCGGTCTGGACGGCTTTGCCGACCATGAGGCGCTGGAGCTGCTCCTGACCTACGCCATCCCCCGAAAGGATACCAAGCCGCTGGCCAAAGAGCTGCTCAGCCGCTTTGGCAGCGTCGGCGCCGTGCTGTCGGCCCCGCTGGACGAGCTTAAAATCGTGCCCGGTATCGGCGAGAGCGCGGCTACGCTGATTTCGCTGCTGCTGCCGCTCTTGCGGCGCTATCTGCGCGAGCGGGCGGACAGGGCGCAGTCGCAGCCGGGCCGGGCGGACTGGGCGGCCTATTGCCGCGCGCTGCTGATGGGCGAGAGGCGCGAGCAGGTCTGGGTGCTGGCGCTGGACGCGAAGGGCGCGCTGCTGAGCAAGACGCAGATTTCATCGGGTGATGAGGGCGAGGCGGCCTTTTATCCCCGGCTGGCCGTGGCGGCGCTGCTGCGCGCCGGCGCTCAGAAGGCGGTGCTGTGCCACAACCACCCGGACGGGGCGGCCGGGCCTTCCCGGGCGGACAGCGAGCTGACCCGGGCGCTGGAAGCGCTGCTTTCCGTCCTTGGCATCGAGCTGGAAGACCACATCATCGTAACGGATACGGCCGCCTTCAGCATGAAACGCGGCGGCCTGACAGGAGGAATGACGCAACATGGCAAGACGCAGAAGAAGGAGCCCCATTGTGACGCTGTTTAGGCTGGCCTTTACGCTGGCGGTTCTGTTCGCTTTGGCCTACGCCTTCTTATTCGGCTACCTGCTGGTCAGGGAGCGCACGGTGCCCGCGGCGCAGCCCGGGCAGGCGCAGGCCCTCATTGTGCTGGGCGCGCAGGTCAACCCGGACGGGCAGCCTTCCAAGCAGCTGGAGCTGAGGCTGATGGAGGCGCTGAAGGTCTATCAGCAAAAGCCGATGCCTGTCATTGTGTGCGGCGCGCGGGGCGAGAACGAGCCCGCGACCGAGGCCTCGGTCATGCGCGCCTGGCTTGAGCAAAAGGGCGTGAGCCCTGCCCACATCCAGACGGACGACCAGTCCTTCAATACGCGCCAGAACATTGAGAACGCCAAGAAGCTGCTGGGCGAAAGCGTAAAGCAGGTGCTGATCATCACCAGCGATTACCACCTGCCCCGCTCGCTGGACCTTGCAAGGGACGCCGGCCTTTCCGCGCAGGGCATCGGCGCGCCCATTCTGCCCGAATACTGGCTGAAAAACCACGCCCGCGAAACGCTGGCGTGGGGGAAATACTATGTCAGCAGGTACCTGCCCTTCCTGCCGATCGAGTAGGAGTCAGGTCTGGATCATCTCATTGGCCAGGCACCTGCCGATCAGCGGCAGACGCTTTTCGCGGTCGCCCAGCACCCACATCAGCTTGGTGAGCGCGGCTTCGGTGGTCATATCGTGCGCGCCCCAGATGTTGGTTTTCAGCACCTTGCGGCCGACCTCGTAGATGGAAAAATCGGCCTTCTCATACAGGCACTGGGTGGTCACGAAGGTCAGGACGCCGTGGTCGCTGAGCTCTTCCAGGCTTTCCAGCAGGTTGCGGCGGATGTAGTGAAGGCCGCCCAGACCGAAGGCCTCGATGACCAGCCCCTGATAGCCAGCCCGGAGAATATGGCGGAAAATCTCCGGGTCGGTGCCCGGCACCAGCTTTAACAGAAAGACCCTTGGGTCGATGCGCAGGCTCTCCCTGTCCGGAACGGCGGGGGGAGCGCCCGCCTCCCGGGGGTCTTTTTGAGGCATGTGCAGGCCCTCCGCGTCGAAAAAACCGACCGCGGGGGCGTTGATGCTGTCGAAGGCGTCAAAGCCCAGCGTGCGCATTTTGACCGCGCGGGTGCCGTAGATCACCTTGTGGTGAAAGCAGATATACACGCCCGGCGCGGCGGTGGCGGCAGCCGTGAAAGCCTCGGCCAGGTTGCCGGGGGCGTCCGAGTGCGGGTGCCACAGAGGCAGCTGGCTGCCGGTCAGCACCACGGGCACGCCCAGCCCCTGCAGCATGAAGCTGAGGGCGGAGGCCGTGTAGGCCATGGTGTCGGTTCCGTGGGTGATGACGATGCCCTCGCAGCCGGAAGCGGCGCTTACAATGGCCTCGGCCAGCAGCTGCCATTCCTCGGGCTGTATGTTGCTGGAATCGAGGGAGAATACGTCTCTTGAGGTGATGCGGGCCAGGCTGTGCAGGCCGGGGCAGGCGGACAGCAGGTCTTCCGCCCGCATGGCGGGGGCAAGGCCCGAGGGGGTCTGCATGCTGGCGATGGTACCGCCGGTCGCGAGCAGGGTGATTTCAGGCGGCATAAGCGCCTCCTTCTTTGGCTTTTCCTCTGCCCAGAAGATAGCATGAAAGCCGCCACCTGTCAAAGAAAAGCGGCAGCTTTGCGCTTCTCCATGACGGGCCTTTGGGCAGGGTGTGTCCAAAGCGATGCCGGCATGGTATACTATAAAGGTATCACCGTGGTATTTCAGGCAGGGGGGCAGTATGAAGCGGCTTTCAAAGCAGTCAAGAGGCAGAATCCTCAGCCTCTCGTTCATCGCCCTCACCTTTATTTTTGTCGTTGTCTTCATATTCAAAACCGGCGATCTCAAGCAGATCGCGCAGGCCTTCCGCTCGATCAATCCCTACTGGTTCGCGGCGGCGGTCGGCTGCTTCGCGGTGCAGGCGTTTTTTGAAGGCTGGTCAATCAGCCTGTTTTTTAAGTTTTACGGCATCCGGCTCCGCCTGGGCGCGGGGGTGCTGGTGGGGCTGCTGGGCATGTACTACGGCTCCATCACCCCCTCGGCTGCCGGCGCGCAGCCCATGCAGCTGTTCTCGCTGAAAAAGCGGGGCGTGCCGCCGGGCATCGCCAGCTCGGTGCTGGCGGTCAAGTTCTTCTGCTGGCAGCTTTCCTTCATGCTGGCGGGCAGCGTGCTGTGGGCCATGCACGGAAGGCTGGTGTACGATACCATCGGCAGGGCGGGCATCTGGCTGCTGATTGTCGGCTATCTTGTCAACTTCCTGATGGTCGGGGCGGTTATTCTGCTTTCCATCAGCCGCAACCTGGTGCGCGCGATCATCATCTTCTTTGTCAAGTTTGCCCACCGCCTGCGCTATGTGAAGGATGTGGCGGCCACTTCATCGAGGTGGGACGCGGCGCTGAGTGAGTTCCACTCCAGCGTGGAAATGATCACGCGTCACCCCTTCCAGTTTCTGCTGATTTTTTTCATGTCGCTGGTCGAGTCGGTCGCGCTGCAGAGCGTGGTGTATTTTGTGTACCGCGGGTTCGGTCTCGCCGAGCGCAGCTATTTCAGCATCCTCACCATCCAGTTCCTTTTGTACATTGTGGCTTCCAGCACGCCCCTGCCGGGCGATTCGGGCGCGCAGGAAGGCGGGTTCTATTTCTTTTTTGAAAAGTTCTTCCCCTCGGGCACCATTTTCGCCGCGCTGATCCTCTGGCGCTCCATTACCTTCTACCTGCAGATCATCTGCGGCTTTACAGCGGCCATCATCGACCAGGCGCTGAGCGGCCGCCGCGCGCGGCGCAAAAAACGCGGCCTTGCTGAACAGAAAGAGGAAGAAGAGGCGGATTTCCCGGAACAGGCGGAGGGGGAGACAGAGCCTTCGCCGCAGGGCGGGGAAGAGGAGGGGGAAGCGGAAGCGGAGGATGAGCCGCCCGCCTCTCAGACGCTTGACAAAGCGGAACCCTGAGCGCAATATGATATTTGGGGAAAGTTGTGAGACTTTTCCGTTTACTGTGTCGGCTTTCGCCTGAAGGGATATTTTCATGAGAAAAACAAAGATTATCTGCACGCTCGGGCCTTCATCAAGCAGCTATGAAGCCATCAAGGGGCTCGCGCTGGCGGGGATGGATGTCGCCCGCTTCAACTTTTCCCACGGCACGCAGGACAGCCATCTGGAAACCTTCCGCACGCTGTGCCGCGTGCGCAGCGAGCTGCACCTGCCCATCGCCACGCTGCTGGATACCAAGGGCCCCGAAATCCGCCTGAAGACCTTCAAAAACGGGCCGGTCAATCTGGCGGCCGGACAGAGCTTCACCCTGACCTCGCGCGAGGTGGAGGGCGATGAGAGCATCGTTTCCATCACCTACAAGAGCCTGGCGGAAGACCTGGGGGAGCAGAAGCGCATTCTGCTGGACGACGGCCTGGTCGAGCTGGAAGTGACCGGCAAAACCGACACCGACATCATCACCCGCGTGGTCTCGGGCGGCGAGATCAGCGACCGCAAGGGCGTCAACGTGCCCGGCGTGCGCTTTTCCATGCCCTATATCAGCGAGCGCGACCGCGACGACGTGCTGTTCGGCATCCGCACCGGGTTTGACTATGTCGCCGCCTCTTTTGTCAGAAGCGCGGAGGATGTGCAGGCCCTGCGCACCCTGCTGGATGAAAACGGCGGCGGGCATGTGCGCATCATCGCCAAGATCGAGAACGCCGACGGCGTCGAGCACATCGGCGAAATCATCGAGGCCTGCGACGCGGTGATGATCGCCCGCGGCGACATGGGGGTGGAGATCCCCTTTGAGGAGATCCCCATCATTCAAAAGCGCATCATCAAGGCGGCCAGCATGGCGGGCCGTCAGGTGATCACCGCCACCCAGATGCTGGAAAGCATGGTGCACAACCCACGCCCCACCAGAGCCGAAATCACCGACGTGGCCAACGCCATCTATGACGGCACCAGCGCCACCATGCTGTCGGGCGAGACGGCCAGCGGCAAACACCCCGTGGAGGCGGTCAAGACCATGGCCCGCATCGCTGAGCGCGCGGAAAACGATATCGACTACCGCAAGCGCTTTTTTGAGCGCAGCATTGCAGAAAGCAACGAGACCATCACCGACGCCATTTCCCACGCCACCTGCCTGATCGCGCTCAATATGCACGCGGCGGCCATCGTCACCGTGACCAAGTCGGGCACCACGGCCAAGATGATCAGCCGCTTCCGCCCCAACGTGCCCATCATTGCCTGCACGCCGGACGCCTCCACCTACCGCCAGCTCAGCCTCAGCTGGGGCGTGCATCCCGTGCTGATCGGCGAGGAGCGCATCACCGACGTGCTGTTTGACCATGCGGTGGACGCCTCGGTGGATACCGGCATCCTCAAAAAGGGAGACCTGGCGGTGCTGACCGCGGGCGTGCCCCTGTCCATCAGCGGCACCACCAACCTGATCAAGGTGGTGCACGTCGAATCCTGAAAAAGCGAAAGC
>CAYZTQ010000096.1:0-7013 GCA_964481445.1 uncultured Christensenella sp.
AGCGCAGGCTCCTTTTCAAGGGCGGCGCGCAGCGCGGGGGCGGCTTCCTTGAGGGCGAGCAGGGCGGAGACAAGGCTGTCTTCCGTCAGGTTTTCCTGCAGCAGCACATGGGCGAGGCCGCGCTTTTGATAGCTTTCGGCGTTGAGGATCTGGTCGCCGCGGCTGGCGCTGCGGGGCAGGGGGATCAACAGCATCGGCTTTTTCAGCGCCGCGAACTCGCACAGGGCGTTGGCGCCCGAGCGGCTCAGCACCAGGTCGGCGCAGGCGAGGGCATGGGGCAGCTCTTCGCTTAAAAACTCGGTCTGATAATAGCCTTCGGTGCCCGCAAGCTCCGGGGCCAGGTTGCCGCGGCCGCACAGGTGGAACACGTCCATCGAATCGAGCAGACGGGGCAGGGCGCCGCGCAGCGCGGCGTTGAGGCTCTGCGCGCCCTGGCTGCCGCCCATCATGAGCAGCACGGGCCTTTCGCCGCTGAAGCCGCCCATGGCAAGGCCGCGCTCCCGGCTGCCCGAAAACAACTGGGGCCGCAGGGGGGTGCCCGTCAAGACGCCCTTTTCGCCCAGCGCCTTCGCGCATTCGGGAAAGGTGGCGGCAACCTTTTTGGAAAACTTCGCGCTGATGCGGTTGGCAAGGCCGGGGGTCAGGTCGCTCTCGTGGGCGACCACGGGCACGCCGAGCGCGCGGCAGGCCAGCACCACGGGCACGGCCACAAAGCCGCCCTTGCTGAAGCAGATGTCGGGCTTAATTCTGGAAATCAAGCGGAAGCTCTGTGCGAAGCCTGCCAGCACGCGGAAGGGGTCGGTAAAGTTTTTGACATCAAAATACCGGCGCAGCTTGCCCGTCTGAATGCTGTGGAAGCTGAGCGGCTGGCCCTGCATCAGCTCGCGCTCGATGCCGCTGCTGCCGATGTAGTGGATGGCGTAGCCCGCCTCCTTCAGCTTCGGGATCAGGGCAAGGTGCGGGGTGACGTGGCCGGCGGTGCCGCCGCCTGTGAGCAGGATGGTTTTCACGCGTTTTCCTCTTCTTCCGGGGGAAGCAACAGGGCGCGCTCCTTCTCCCACCATAGATGATAGCTTTCACCGGGCAGGCGCAGCTTTTCTTCCGCCTGCGCCCGAGAGAGTTTCAGCTCAAGGCCGTTTGGCAGCTCAAAGCGCAGCGTCCAGCCCGTTTCGCCCTGCTCGGCCGACAGCAGCTTCGCTGTCAGCGGGGGCGAAAACTGCGGCGTTTTCTCTTTGCACCAGCGCAGCCATTCGGGCCGCAGAAACAGGGTGACCCGCTCGCCCGGCATCAGCCACAGCGGGCTCTGACAGGGGATGTTGAGCCCCTGCGCGATAAACAGAAGACGGTTTCCCTTCAGGGCCTCCACCCGCCCGGAAATCAGGATGCTTTCGCCGCTCATGCGCGCGGCGCGCGCGCTGCGGGGATGCTCATACAGCTCCTGCGGGCTGCCGCTTTGCAAAATGAGCCCGCCGGACAGCAGGTACACCTCGTCCGCCGTCTCCTGAGCGAGAGGAGCGGTATCCAGAAAGAGAACGCCAAGGCCTGTCAGGCAGGCGGCCTTCAGCGTCTGAAGCAGCTTTTCTTTCAGCGCGTCCCCGGGCGCGGGGCCGGAGGCGTCTATCACCAATAGCGCGGGCTTTTGCGCGAGGGCGCGCGCCACGCGCGAAGCGAAGACGCGCTCGTCTTCTTCAAGCCCCGCGGGCTCGATGCCGAGGGCGGAGAGCCTTTCCCTGTCCCTGCGGAAATAGAAAAGGGGCTTTTTGCCCCCACGGATATAGCAAAGCTTCTTCTGATCCGGCCAGTCGTTCGTAATTTTGCGGCTTCCGAGATAGACGTCGCCGCTAAGGGGCTTTTCGCGCCCCGCGATCAGGCGGGCGGCGCGGCGCAGCGCTTCGGCCTCCTCCCCCTTGAGCAGGACAAACTGCCCCCTTTCAGCCCTGAGCGAGATACCCTGCAGAAGGCCCGCGCGATCCTTGAGGCCGAAGACGGAAAGCAGGGGAGCGGGCGCGCTCATGGCTGCCCCTCCCTTTCGCCCTCAAAGCCGCGGGTCTCGGCCACGATGTAGAGCGGCCGCCCCTTCACCTCGTCATACACGCGGGCCAGATAGCCGCCCGATATACCAAGCGCCGTCAGCACGCTGCCGAAGCCCAGCATGATGAGGGAGGCCAGCCACCACAGGCCGCCCGCCGTCCCCAAAAGCGCAAGCACGAACAGAATCAGCATCGTGAAGACGCCCGCGCCCAGCCAAAGAAGACCCAGCCAGAGCGGCAGCTTGAGCGGTTTGTCGGAAAAGCTCAGGATGCCGTCGGCCGCCAGCTTCAGCATTTTTTTGAGGGGGTAGTGGGTCTGCCCGGCAAAGCGCTTATCGCGGTCGTAGAGCAGCGGCACCTGCCGGAAGCCCACCCAGGCGAACATGCCGCGCAGAAAGCGGGCGCGCTCGGGCATGCCGCGCACGACGTCGGCCACCTTCTCGTCCACCAGGCGGAAATCGCCCGTGTCGCGGGGGATGGCGTTGCCCGTCAGCTTCTGGATCAAGCTGTAATACACTTCCGCGGTCTTGAGCTTGAAATAGCTCTCGCCTTTGCGGCTGCGCCGCTGGCCGTACACCACCTGCGCGCCCTCTTTCCAAAGGCGCGCCATCTCGGGGATTACTTCCGGCGGATCCTGCAGATCGGCGTCGATGATGACGACGGCCTGTCCGCAGGCGTAGTCAAGCCCCGCGGAGACGGCGATCTGGTGGCCCGAGTTTCTGGCAAAGTGCAGCACGCGCACCCGCGCGTCCTCCTCCGCAAGGCGGTTGAGAAGCTGGGGCGTCTGATCGCGCGAGCCGTCGTTGACAAACACAAGCTCGTATTCTTCCTGCATGGAGCGCATCGCGTCTGAAAGGCGCCGGTAGCTTTCCATGATGACTTCTTCTTCGTTATAGCAGGGGATGACAACCGAATAGACGGGTTTCATGCGCTTACCCCTTACAGCATCTTGATCAGCATGTTCTTCTGCTCGTCCATTTCAAGGCTCAGCACCTTTTCCTTTTCAAGGGCCTTCAGCACGTCGCTGAAGCGCTTGAAGCCGATGCTCTTCTCGGTAAAATCGGGGTAGAGACCCTGAATGTCGGCCTTGAGGATGCTGGGGTTGATGCGCTCAAAGCCGTCGGATTTATAATGATCCAGCTGCTCCTTGAAGGCCTTGACCCAGTTTTCCTGTGTCAGCTTGTTGGCGGATTTTTCGGTATCATTGCCATCGCTTTCCAGCGACACCATCACATTGTAGTTGTCGCTTCTGACCTTGATGACGCCGTACTTGGCCGACAGCTTGGTCAGGAGTTTACCGAAGGAGACGCAGCCGTAGCTTTTTTCGTTGAAGTCGGGGCGCAGGCGCAGCAGGATGCCCTTCAGCTCGCTTGCGAACATCTCATCCTCATCCGCCTGCTCGTCCAGAATGCTCTCGATCTGCTTGAGCAGGGCCAGGTCGTCGCCCTGCGCGTCATCCACCACGCGCTTGCGCTTGGGCTCGGGCTTTCTGCGCACGGCCACGCTTTCCAGAAACTGAAACTCGTTGCAGGCGTTGATAAAAATGCTGCTGGCCACCTCGCTTCGGGAGATGCCCAGAACGAACTTGCCCATGCTCTTGAGCTTGCCCACCAGCGGCACATAGTCGCTGTCGCCCGACACGATGCAGAAGCTGTCGATCTGCGGGTTGGAATAGGCGATCTCCAGCGCGTCCAGCACCAGAAGGATGTCCGCGTTGTTTTTCTGCGCCACGCCAAAGCGCAGCGAGGGCACCACGGTGAAGGTGTTGCTGAGCAGCAGCTCTTTGAGCGAGCTGAAGCGGTCGGTGTAGCCGTACACCTTGCCCATCAGGATATCGCCCCTGATTTTCACCTTCTCAAGGATGTTGTTGAGGGTCTCCACCTTGGCGCCCGTATTTTCCAGATCAACAAAAATAGCAAATTTGGATGTGTTCAAACAATCAGTGGCACGGGCCAGCGCCCGTGCTTCCTTTATCAAAAATTACGCTTTGCGCGCACCTGTACTATACCATAAACCCAGGGCTCTTTCCAACCGGCGGCGCAGGGAAAGGGCGGGATGAGAGGAACGACCCATACCGGTAGTAGATAAAATAATATACAACTGGTATTGCCTGTGGGTTCTGCCCGGGGCTCCCCGGTGATACACTGAGAGCACATCAAGGAGGCAGAAGCGATGGATATGCGTTTAGCGGAGAATATCAGGCAGTGTCGCCATCAGCTGGGCCTGACGCAGGAGCGGCTGGCAGGCGTTCTGGGCGTGACGGTAGGGGCTGTATACAAGTGGGAGGCCGGGCTTTCGACGCCGGAGTTGACGATGCTGATCGAGCTGGCCGACTTTTTCGACACCTCGCTGGATGCACTGATCGGCTACGAGCTGAAGGACAACAGGCAGAAGGCGACCGCGGACAGGCTGCTGCTGTGCCTGCGCCAGAAGGACGCTTCGGGCCTTGCGGAGGCGGAAAAGGCGCTGAAGAAATACCCCTACAGCTTTGACGTGGTCTATCGCAGCGCCGGGCTGTATCAGGTGCTCGGCCTGCAGAGCCGCGACAGGGCCCTGCTGCGGCGCAGCGTCGAGCTGTATGAGGCGGCGCGCCCGCTGCTTTCGCAAAGCAGCGACCCCAGAATCGGCGAGATCAGCCTCTCGGGCGAAATCGCCGTGGCCCTGATGGTGCTTGAGGAGAACGACAAGGGCCTTGAGCTGCTTCAAAAAAACAATGTCAATGGGGTGTTCAACGACCTGATCGGCCTGACGCTGGCTTCGGACGCCCGGCGGTTTGAGGAGGCGTCGCTGCCGCTTTCCGAGGCGCTGGTGGACGCCATGGTTTCTCTGACCCGCGTCGTGTTCGGCTATATCAACGTGTATTTCAAACGAAAGGAGGAACGCCGGGCGCTTGAGCTGCTGCCTTGGGCCATCGCCGTGCTTTCCGGGCTGAAGGAGGGGGAAAAGAGCAGCTTTTTTGATAAAACGGTCTGCCTGCTCTACGCCTGCCTCGCCTTCGCGCAGCTGAAGACGGGCAGCAGGGAAGAAGCGGCGCGGTCGCTCCACAGCGCCTGCGCGCTTGCCGTCACCTTCGACCGTTCGCCCGATTACCGGGTGCAGTCGCTGCGCTTTGTCAGCGGCGGGCTTGAAGCGGCGGCCCATGACGACATCGGGGGCACCGCGCTGGAGGGGCTGGAAAAGGCCGTCGCTCAGTTTGAGGATGAGGCCCTTGCCGGGCTTTGGGAGGAGGCTTGTCGCCATGCGGAATGAAACGCTCAGCGCGCAGCTGAAAGCCGGCTTTTACCGCGGCAACCGGGCAAACCTCGCGCTGGCGGCTGTTGGCGTGGTGGTATCCTCCTCGCTCAACCTGATCCTTTCGTGGATCCTTCAGCAGCTGATTGACACGGCCTCCGGCCATGCCGGCGCCTACGCGCTGGATACGCTGGCCTGTATCAGCGGGGGTTTCATTCTGCTGTGCCTCGCGGCCTCGCTGATCGACTATGTGTCGCTGCCGCGTTTTATCGAGCGCGCGCTGCGCCAGTATAAGGAGCTTGCCTTCCGAAGGCTGACCGAAAAGAGCATCGCCAGCTTCCGGCAGGAGGATACCGCCGCCTATCTGTCGGCGCTGACCAACGACGCGGGCGTCATCGAGGCGGACTATCTGTCGCGGCAGCTGGACATGGCGGGGAAGCTGCTGACCTTTTTGGGCGCGCTGGGGCTGATGCTGTACTATTCGCCGCTGATGACGGCGATTGCCGCCGGGTTTACTGTGCTGCCGCTGATCGCCTCGCTTCTGACGGGCAGCCGCCTTGCCGATGCCGAAAAGCGCGTGTCCGACCGCAACAGGGAGTTTACCGCCGCGCTGACGGACTGCCTCGGCGGCTTTTCGGTGGTCAAGAGCTTTCAGGCGGAAAAGGAGATTTTTCAACTGTTCTGCACCATCAACCGGCAGCTGGAGGGGGAAAAGTTTACAAAGCGCCGCATCAAGATTCTGGTCGGTATGATCGGCTCGGCCGCGGGCATCATCGCCCAGATGGGCGTGTTTGTGACAAGCACCTGGCTGTCGCTTTCGGGCTTTGGGCTGACGCCCGGCATGATCATCGTGTTTGTCAACCTGATGAACTTCATGATCCAGCCGGTCGCGGAGCTGCCGGGCCTGCTCGCCTCCAGAAGGGCCGCCGCGGGGCTGGTGGACAAGCTGGCCGCCGCCCTTGAGAAGGAGAGCGGAAGCGCGGGCGGCGAGCGCCTTGCGCGGCTTGAACAGGGCATCGGGTTTGAGGATGTTTCCTTCAGCTATGAGGGGGAGCGCTGCGCGCTCAGCCACATCAGCCTGTCTTTTGCGGCGGGGCGGGCCTATGCCATCGTGGGCGGCAGCGGCAGCGGCAAATCCACCCTGCTGAATCTCTTGACCGGCGCGGCCGGGCAGGGCTACAGCGGCCGCATCCTGCTGGACGGCAAAGAGCTGAGAGAAATCAGCGCGGAGTCTCTGTTTGGCGCGCTCTCGGTCATACAGCAGAATGTGTTTGTGTTCAACGCCTCCATTCGTGACAACATCACCCTGTTCCGCGATTTTCCGGACGCGGAGGTGGAGGAGGCAATCCGCCGGGCGCGCCTTGAGGGGCTGCTTGCCCGCCGAGGGGAAGACGAGCTGTGCGGCGAGAGTGGCAAGGCCCTTTCGGGCGGCGAGCGGCAGAGGGTGTCCATCGCCCGGGGATTGCTCAAAAAGGCTTCCATCCTGATCGCGGACGAGGCCACCGCCTCGCTGGACGCTGAGACGGCGCATCAGGTCGTCAGCGACCTGCTGGGTCTTGAAGGCACCACCCGCCTGATCGTGACCCATACGCTGGACGCGGGGCTGCTCAGGCGCTGCGACGGCATCATCGCGCTCAGGGACGGGGCCGTGGCCGAGCAGGGCGGCTTTGACGAGCTGATGGAGAAGAAGGGCTATTTCTACGCGCTTTATACGGTATCTCACTGATATTTATTCAACTTGCTGACAATTCA
>CAYZTQ010000097.1:0-1643 GCA_964481445.1 uncultured Christensenella sp.
CTCCGCCACAGGCGGCGTTCAGTTTCGCCCCTTCCACCGCCCGGAGAGCGCAGCGAAAAGGCGGATGGCCGGTTTCTCTCCCGTTGACAAACTTGGTTTGTCAACGGATTAGGCCGAACACCGCTTCCGGCGGGGCCTCAAAACTGAGGCGCTCGCCCGTTACGGGGTGGGTGAAGGAAAGCCGCCAGGCGTGCAGCATCAGGCGCGGGGCTTTGGGAATGCCGCGCGGGGCATAAAGCGGGTCGCCCAGCACCGGGTGGCCGATGGCGGCCATGTGCACGCGGATCTGGTGCGTGCGCCCGGTGACGATGCGCACATCCAGCAGCGCGCGGTCGCTGCGCTGCTCCAGCACCTTCCAGCAGGTCAGGGCGCTGCGCCCGTCCGGGCGGGGGGCCATCTTCTTTCTGTCCTTCAGGCTGCGGCCGATGGCAAGGTCGACGCTGCCCTCCTTTTCCTTCAACTGCCCGGCGACCACCGCCAGATAGTGCTTTTCTATTTTGCGTTCGGCAAGCTGGCGCGACAGCGCGGCGTGGGCCTGATCGTTCTTGGCGACGATCAAGAGGCCGCTGGTATCCTTATCCAGTCTGTGCACGATGCCCGGACGCTTTTCGCCGCCGATGCCGGACAGGCTGTCCAGGCGGTAAAGCAACGCGTTGACCAGCGTGCCCGATTCGTTGCCCGCGGCGGGGTGAACCACCATGCCGCAGGGTTTTACCACCACGGCGAGGGCGTCATCCTCAAAAAGCACGGAAATGGGGATATCCTCCGCCTGCGCGGCGCTTTCCGCCGTTTCAGGCACTGATAATACCACCCGGTCTCCATTCTTTGGCTTGAAGGCAGGATGCATCACCACTTTGCCGTTCACGCTGCACTGCCCCTCCCGGATCAGGGCCGCCGCGCGCGAGCGGGTCAGGGTATCCGAGGCAAGCAGCCTGTCCAGCCTTTCTTCCCGGCCCTCATAAAGAATCTCAGGCATGCGCGGCCTCCCTCGAAAACAGAATCGAAAGGGCCCAAAGGCCGCAGCCCGCGACCACCGCGACATCCGCAAGGTTGAAGATGGGGAAGGGGATAAAGCTCAGCTCGATAAAATCGACCACATAGCCAAGCCGCAGCCTGTCGATCAGGTTGCCGGCGGCGCCGCCCAGCAGCAGGGCCAGCCCGACGCCCATCAGTCCCTTCGGACGCTTTCTCAGCATATACCAGACAAGCCCCGCGGTCAGCGCGGCGCTCAGCAGCGGTATCAGCCAGGGCAGCTGCGAAAACAGGCTGAAGGCCGCGCCTGTGTTTCTGACCCCGCGCAGATGAATCAGCCCGGGAAGCAGAACGGAGGAGGCGTCCTTCAAAAAATGCTTGCTGATCTGGTCCAGCAGCGCGGTCAGACCCGCGATCAGGGCGGTGAAATAAAGCGGCATCGCGGCCTCCTTTCGGATGAGGGCATTATAACACAGCCGCCGCCCGTGGTATAATCTGTAAGCAGGGGCGATTCGTCTCTGTGAAGCGAGGGGGAAACACATGAAGACGATCTATTTTGCGGGCGGCTGTTTCTGGGGCATGGAGCACCTGATGTCCCTTGTGCCCGGCGTTGCGGACGCCCAGAGCGGCTACGCCAACGGCCATGCCGATCATCCCGATTACAGGCAGGT
>CAYZTQ010000097.1:1743-6999 GCA_964481445.1 uncultured Christensenella sp.
TCTGTCTTTCTTTTCTTCTTTCTTTGCCGCTTCTTCCTGCCCGGCCATGGCGAGCAGCCGGTCGGCCATCAGGCAGCTCGCGGCGGCGCGCAGAGCATAATGAAGCGCCAGCTCCTTCAGGTTGCCGTCATCTTTTTCCTGCAGCTGCTCCGCCTCCCTGTCCAGCGCCTGCTTGAGGCTGCCGGAAAAGGCGGCGTAGCCCTCCTGACTGCCCGCGCTCAGCAGCTGCCGCACCTGCTGCATGGGCAGCACCCGCTTGAGTACGCAGGCCATCATCAGCGCGGAAAGCTGCTCGCGCGCGTAGCGCTTGTTGACGGGGCGGGGCACAAGGCCATCCTTCACATAGTTGTTGATGATGGAACGGGTGACGATGCCGCCCTCGTTCTCCCCCTGAAACAGGGCCAGCTGCCGTTCCAGATAGGTGACCACCTGATCCATATACAGTTCGA
The DNA here is from genome assembly GCA_964481445.1 of uncultured Christensenella sp. Taxonomy (GTDB): domain Bacteria; phylum Bacillota; class Clostridia; order Christensenellales; family Aristaeellaceae; genus UBA1038. The sequence continues at coordinate 2,193 of CAYZTQ010000097.1, forward strand.
TATCCGGCATGCTGTCCCATTTGACAGGCTGCCAGGCCTCAATATCACCCTTCAGCGTTTCGATATCCATCCGTTTTCTCCCTTGCTGTTGCTGCAATCAGTGTAGCACATGCTTCCCTATACTGTCGACAACCTGCGCACATACGCTTGACATAATAAATAAAAATGGTTAACATAGTTTTATAAACTATGTAAGGCGGTGAAAGGCATGGACGTTCACTCCATCCAAATCTGGGGAGATTCGGTGCTCAAGGGCGTTTTCTTTGATGAGGCGCGCAGCCGCTACGCCATTGTGCGCGATAACGCGGTACGGCTTCTGGGGCAGGCGCTGAAGCTGCCCATCATAAACCGCTGCGCGATGGGGCGCACCGCGCCCGAGGGGCTCAGCGAGCTGGAAAAGGAGGAGACGCCGCTTGACGGCGCGCTGGTATTGATTGAGTACGGCGGCAACGACTGCGATATGGATTGGGCCGCGGTGTCGGAAAACCCGCAGGCGGAGCATCTGCCGAAAACGCTGCCGGAGCAGTTTGAGAAAGCCCTGCGCGCGATGGCGGAGCTGGTCAGAAGCCGCGGCGGCCTGCCGGTCATCAGCACGCTGCCGCCTCTTCACGCGCAGCGCTATTTCGACTGGGTCAGCCGCGGCCTGTCGCGCGACAACATCCTGAGGTTCCTGGGCGGGGCGGCTTCACGCATCTACCGCTGGCAGGAACTGTATTCGGACATCGCCCTGCGCGCCGCGGCCGAAATCGGCTGCGCCTGCCTGTCGCTGCGCGAGTATTTTCTTGAAAATCTGGTCGATCAGGATATCTACAGCCTGGACGGCATCCACCTCAACGAGCAGGGGCAGAGGATGATGGCCGAGGCCGCGCTGCGCGCCATCAAAAGGCAGCTGCCGCAGCTTCTGCCCGCGGCGGAGACATGCTGATCGGAAGCCCTACGCCTCTTTAATCGCTTCCTCCTGCCGCTTCCTTTTGACGCAGACGGAATAGAAGAAGATGGCGAGGATCTGCGCCAGCACGGAGACGATCACCAGCCCCAATACGCTGGTATCATAGAGCCAGCCCAGCAGCCAGCTGCCGAGGAACCAGGCGACACCAAAGCCCGTCTCGAAGATGCCGAAGCCCGTGCTGCGCATGCTTTTGGGGATGATGCCGGTGACCGCGGCCTTCATGATGCTTTCCTGCGCGCCCATGCCGATGCCCCACAGCACGATGCCGATCCCGATCATCCATGGGTTGTTTGTCAAAAAGGCAAAGCAGGAGAAGAAGGCGCTGCATAGCGTTGAAATCATCAGCGCCTTCAGGCCGGCCTTGTCGTAGAGCCAGCCGAAAAACAGCGCCGCGAAAGCATCCACGGCCATCGCACCCGCGTAGAGCAGGCTGAGGGTGGAGGCGGGGAAGGCCTGCGCCTTTGCCGCGTGCAGCGTGATGAGCGCGAAATCGGCAAAGCCGAAGGCGAACAGGCAGATGGCGATCATGTAAAACAGGAAAGAGCGCTCGAGGCGAAGGGAGGTTTTCTCATCCTTCGCCTTTTCAAACATCTCCGGGTGTGGATATCTGATTTTGGCAAAAACAATCAGGCTGATGGTAATCAGCGCCGGGATGCCGAGGAAGGCGAAGCTGAGCCTGTAGGTTTCAAACCGGCTGCCCTCCGGGCGGGAAAAGCCGATGGCAAACAGAATGACGGGGCCCAGAAAGGCGCCCAGCTGATCCAGAAACTCCTGATAGGCAAAGCCCTTGCCGGTGCCGATCTCGCTGGCGGCGAAGCTGACCAGCGTGTTCTTGGCAGGCTTTTTGACGGCCTTGCCGATTCGCTCAAGGATGATCAGCCCGCAGGCGATCACCCAGCCGTTTTGCGGCACGAGCGCGAGGCCGGGGATGGCCAGCACCTGAATGCCGTAGCCCAGGATGGTCAGCGTCCAGTACTTCTTTGTTTTGTCGGCCAGAAAGCCGGAGAGCAGCCGCAGCGAGTAGCCGCACAGCTCGCCGACGCCGGCCACAAAGCCGATGGTCGCGCCGGAGGCGCCCACGAGGTTCAGGTAATCGCCCAGCACGCTGCGCGCCCCCTCGTGCGTCATATCGGAAAACAGGCTGACAATGCCCATCAGGGTCAGAAACATCAGGGCGCCGGACGCGGCTTTGCGCTGATTCACTTTTATCATCTCCCGCATTTGTACTCGTTAGCATCCCTGATTATACACCCGAAAACGCAAAAATCCGCCTGAAAGTATCAGGCGGTTCTCAAAATCGTCAGCCTATTGGAAATGCCTGGTTCCGGGCGGGGGCGCCTGCCGCCTGATCGAGCGGCGGCGCTTTTTCAGGTAGTAATAGAAGGCAAGGTTGAGCAGGCTGCCGAGCGTTACAAGCAGCAGCGGCAGAAACTTGAGCATCTGCCAGACGCTGGCAGAAAACAGGGCTCTTGCCTCCACCTGCTGCCAGAGCAGCAGAGCGCACAGAGGCAGGATCAGGTAAGCGCTGAGCGGCCTTGCGCTGAGCAGCAGGGCCAGCAGCCCCACGATGACGCAGCCCAGCAAAAACAGCGGCGTCTTCAGCGCCTCGATATACTCGTACCTGAACAGTACGTCCATCAGGGACGCCTTCAAATCCAGCGCCATCAGGCGCACGGTGTTGGTGGTCTTGGTCAGGGTGTCCCAGCGCACGGAGAGCTCATACCCCGCCCAGATCATCAGCGCCAGCGCGCCCCACAGCAGCATCTTCTTTCCCGCCTCGCGCAGCGTATGCAATCGCCCCCGCCTCCTTCGACAGATCCTGCGGCTTTAGAATTTCAGTGTACGGAGCGGGGTCGGCTTTGTCAACAAGGCCCCGCCGCTGCAAAAACAATAAAGAAGCCGCTGAAACGATTTACATTGCGCGCGTCATTGAGTATAGTGGTGAGGATTTGCGGACTTGGGAGGGCGTATGGATATCATCGCGGTCGTCAACCAGATTCTGATGATGCTGATCATCATGGGTATCGGCCTTTTGCTGCGGAAAATCGGCATCATGGGGCCGGACGTGATCCGCGGGATCAGCGGCATCGTGCTCAAGGCGGCCATGCCGGCGCTGCTTCTCATGATGGTGCAGAAGGATGTGGGGGCGGACTACCGCGGCGACTTTCTGCGCATCGTAATCGTCTCCTTCATCTGGTTCAGCGCCGAGCTGCTGGCGGTCTATCACGCCGTGAAGAAGAAGCTGCCGGCCGAGCAGGCCCCCGTGTTCGCGAGCCTGAGCGCCATGCCCAACGTGGGCTACATGGGCCTGCCCATCGTGCAGGCGGTGTACGGCAATGTGGGCGCGCTTTATCTGGGCGCTGTGGTGGCGGCGTTCAATGTCTGCGCCTATCTTTTTCTGGAGATGCTGATGACCGGCAAGCCGCCGAAGCCTTCTTTCTTCTTTAAAAACATCGGTCTGGTGCTCGCCGTGCTTGGCATTGTCATGCTGATGCTGAACATCAAGCTGCCCATGCCGTTTTCCGCTGTTGTGACACAGCTGGGCGCGCTGACCACGCCGCTGAGCATGCTGGTGGCCGGGGCCAGGTTGCTTGATTTTAAACCCTCCGCCCTCAGAGACAACAAGCTGTGGGTCTCTCTTGCGGTCAGGCTGCTGATTTCTCCTGTCGTGGCTTTTGCCGCCTTCCGGCTGCTGGGCTTTGAGGGCATCGCCCTGGGCGTGCTGACAATCGCCTGCGCCATGCCGGGCGCCGTCGTCTCGCTGATGTACGCGGAACGCGAGAAAAAGGACGCGCTTTTCGCGGCGACCGGCATTTCCGTCGGCACGCTGCTGTGCCTTGTCACGATTCCGCTGGTGCTGCTGCTGACCGGCCTTGGCGGCTGAAAAACAGCGGATAGACTACCAAGAAAAGAGCGGCGTGACGCTCTTTTTCATGGTTGAGGCATCGCCTCAGGGATAGGCCCTGGCCAGCGTCTCCCCGATCGGCTCGCGGATGCACAGAGCCGCCCGGCTGTCCTGCGCCGTGGCCGTCTTGTTGATCAGCACCAGCCTGCTGCCTCTGTAATCGTTCACCAGTCCGGCCGCGGGGTAAACGCTCAGCGAGGTGCCGCCGACGATCAGCAGGTCCGCGCGGCTGATGTAGTCAATGGCCTCCCGGAACACGTCCATCGGCAGCTGCTCGCCGTAGAGCACCACATCGGGCTTGATCAGCCCGCCGCAGCTGCAGCGCGGCACCCCGCTTGAGGCGAGGATATCGTCAAAGCCGTAGAATTTTCCGCAGCTCAGGCAGTGGTTGCGGTGCACGCTGCCGTGCAGCTCCAGCACCGTCCGGCTGCCCGCCGCCTGGTGCAGGTTGTCGATGTTCTGGGTGATAACGGCCTTCAGCTTGCCGGCCTGCTCGAGCTTTGCCAGCGTCAGATGCGCCTTGTTGGGCTTTGCCCCGGCCAGCAGCATCTTCTCCCTGTAAAAGCGGTAAAACTCTTTCGTGTGAAGGAAAAAGAAATCGCTCGACAGGATGGTTTCGGGCGGGTAGTCATATTTCTGGTTGTACAGGCCGTCCACGCTTCTGAAGTCGGGGATGCCGCTTTCGGTAGAGACGCCCGCCCCGCCGAAGAACACAATGTTATCGCTTTCGGCAATCAGCTGCCGCAGTCGCTCGATCATATCAGCCCCTCCTTTGTATGCAAAAACCGCCAGGATCGCGCAGACGGACGCTTCGCTTGAGATTTTGCTATGGCCTCGGTATTTCCGCCTGCTGTTTCTCCTTCCATTATACACGAAAACCGCGCCGAAAGGGCGCGGCCAAGCCGTTGACAAACCAAGTTTGTCAACGGGAGGGGAACCGGCCATCCGCCTTT
>CAYZTQ010000098.1:0-5231 GCA_964481445.1 uncultured Christensenella sp.
GCTTCCCTGCTTTTTCTTGACACTTCGAGGCGTCGGGCCTTATAGTCTGACATGTGCAGAACACAGTCTGGGGGATGGATATGCAGCCGATTGCTGTGGTGGAGGGGATCGTCGGTCAGGGGAAAAAGCTGGGGCGCACCATGGGCGTGCCCACGGCCAACCTGCCGCTGCCGGAGGAGGGCAAAAGGCCTGAAAACGGCATCTATGTCGCGGAGGTGGTCTTCCCGGACGAGGGAGGGCGCCGCGAGGAAGGGGTGCTGAGCCAGGGCTTTCATCCCACACTGCCCGAGGGCGACCCGACCATCGAGGTCTATCTGCTGAATCGCAGCGAAAACCTGTACGGCAGGCGCATCCGCATCGAGTACCTGCAGTATATCCGCCCCGAGATGAAGTTTGACAGCAGGGAAGCGCTGCGGCAGATGATGCAGCGCGATATTGTGATTGCCCGCGGCTGGTTTGCGCGGCGCAGGGCGGGCAAGGCGCCGCTGCGCGCTCTGGCGGGCGGTTATTACAGGCAGGGCTATAACTGCGCGGAGGCGCTGCTGCGCGCGATCAACGAGGACCGGGCGCTGCGGCTTTCGGAAGACGCGCTGCGTCTGGCTGCGGGCTTTGGCGGCGGCATGGGCTGCGGGGATGCCTGCGGGGCCATGACGGGCGCCGTCGCGGGGCTGGGCGCGCTGCTGGTAAAGGGCAGGGCGCATCAGACGCCCGGCTTTTCCGAATTGTGCGCAGGCTGGGTGGAGCAGTTCCGGCGCGATCTGGGCAGCAGCCTGTGCGCCGAATTGAAGCCCAAATATAAAACGGCGGAGACGGGCTGCCTGGAAACGGTGCTGCGCGCCGCCGACAGCTTTGAAAACTATCTGCTGGCGCGGGAGGCGCAGGGCGCGCAGCCGCGCGGGGAGGGAATATGACAGAGAAAAAGAAGCGCATCGTGGTCAAGGTGGGCACCTCCACCCTGACGCACGCGAACGGACGCACCAACCTGCGGGAGATGGAGCGGCTGGTGCGCGTGCTGAGCGATATCATGAACGGCGGCACGCAGGTGGTGCTGGTCACCTCCGGCGCCATCGGCATCGGCGTGGGCAAGCTGGGCCTCAGGGAGCGCCCCAAGGATACCCCCGGCAAGCAGGCCGCGGCCACCGTGGGCCAGTGCGAGCTGATGTTTATGTACGACAAGATGTTTGCCGAGTACGGCTACAAGGTGGGCCAGCTGCTGATCACGAGGGAGGATGTGGAGGAGCCCAAACGCCACGTCAACCTGATTGCCTGCTTCGACCGCCTGTTTGAGATGGGCGTGCTGCCCGTCATCAACGAGAACGACGCCGTGGCGGTCGAAGAGATTGTCTACGGCGACAACGACAGCCTGTCCGCCATTGTGGCGCGGCTGGTAAACGCCGATACCCTGTTTATTTTAAGCGATATCGACGCGCTCTACGACGCCGACCCGCGCAGAAACCCGCAGGCGAAGCGCGTGCCGCGCGTGCGCGAGATCACGCCCGAAATCCGCGCGGCCTGCGCGGGCGCGGGCAGCGGCCTGGGCGTAGGCGGCATGGAGACCAAGCTGCGCGCCGCCGAGATCGCGGGGCAGGGCGGCATCAGCACCGTCATCATCAACGGCACCCCGCCCGACAACCTGTACCTGGCGCTGGAGGGCGCGGACATCGGCACCGTGTTTGAAGGAGGCAGCCATGCTTGAAGGGCTGGGCCAAAGGGCCAGGGCGGCGGAACAGCTGCTTGCGCAGTCGGCGCACGATACGAGAAACAAAGCGCTGCTTTTGATGGCGCGGCTGCTGCGCGAGGAGCCGGAGGAGATCCTTAGGGCAAACGCGGAAGACCTCGCCGCCGCCACAGAGCTTTCCGCCGCCATGCGCGACCGCCTGCTGCTCAACGAAAAGCGGCTTTCCGGCATCTCGCAGGCGATGGAAGAGATCGCCGCCCTGCCCGACCCGCTGGGCAGGGTATCGCTTGAGGATACGCGGCCCAACGGGCTTCATATCCGCCGTGTTTCGGTGCCGCTGGGCGTCATCGCCGTCATCTACGAGGCGCGCCCCAACGTGACGCTGGACGCCGCGGCCATGTGCCTGAAAAGCGGCAACGCCGTCATCCTGCGCGGCGGCAGAGAGGCCATCCGCAGCAATACGGCGCTGGCGAATCTGGCGAGAAAGGCCTGCCTTGAAGCCGGCCTGCCCGAAGACTGTGTGCAGCTGGTCAGCGATACGAGCCGCGAAAGCGCGGCGGCGCTGATGCGCCTGCGGGGTTATGTGGACCTGCTGATTCCCCGCGGCGGGCGCGGCCTCATCCGCGCAGCGCTGGAAAACGCCGCCGTGCCGGTGCTGCAGACGGGCGAGGGCGTGTGCCACATCTATATCGACAAAGCGGCCGACCTTGACATGGCGAAGGCCGTCACCCTGAACGCCAAGACGAGCCGCCCCAGCGTGTGCAACGCGGCGGAGTGCCTGCTGGTGCATGCGGATATCGCGGCATCAGCGCTGCCCGCGATATCCGCGGCGCTGATCGAAAAGGGCGTGGAGCTGCGCGGCGATGAGGAAGCCTGCCGTCTGGTGCCTGCCATGAAGCCCGCGGACGAGAGCGACTGGGGCAAAGAATACAACGACCTCATCCTGGCCGTGCGCGTGGTGAAGGATCTGGACGAGGCGCTCGAGCACATCGCCCGCTACGGCACCCAGCATTCCGAGGCCATCATCACAGGGGATGAGGCCGCCGCCCGCCGCTTCCTGAGCGAGGTGGACGCCGCCGCGGTCTATCACAACGCCTCCACCCGCTTTACCGACGGGGGCGAGTTCGGCTTCGGCGCCGAAATCGGCATCGCCACCCAGAAGCTGCACTGCCGCGGCCCGGTCGACATCAGGGCCCTGACCAGCACCAAGTACCTGATCGAGGGCGAGGGGCAGACGAGATAAGCGAGCCAGCTATATTCTAGCGGCCGCCGTTCCTCCCGCTCCAGAGGCGCGCTGTTGTATGCGTTTTATCGCTGGGAAAGCGGGTCGCTTGATGGAATTGAGAGCAATATTGCAGCGCGCTTTTGCAGATAATTCTCAATAGCCTTCAGCCGATAGGCAGGAAGATTGTAGTTCTTATGGCGCTTAAAGCGGAAGCCAATCATTTTCCGCAGTTTTTCGCGTTGCCTTGGGGTGATCAACTCTCTTATGATATTTTCAAACGGCGCGCCGCTTGCGGAAGACCTTGTTTTCGCGTAGTCTTCCAGATGATCAAAGTCATCCGGCATGCCGTAATTGAACAGGGACAGACCGTGGTCAAACACGGGGCCGAAAGCATAGGGCACATTGGCTTTGTTATCAATCATCAGGCCGAAATTGCCGAAATGCCTGTCCTCATTGCAAATCAGCGCGTCAAAAACGAGCATATCGACATATCCCTGATATATGTCGGTGCCTAAAGACTGAAGATAGGATGCCACGCTTCTCAGCGTGGCGTTTGGGACGAGCCTGTACATGGGCACGTAGGAATGGTCAATATCGGTGAAAAGCTCACAGGTAGAGCAGATGTTGCCTTTCCACTTTGCCAGTCCGTAAGGGACATGATGTATCTGCATCCTCTCCGCGACCTGTGAGGCGTAGAACTCTGAATACGGTTCAAACCCTGTGTTGGCGGCGCCGCTGGTGCCCCCTTTGAATAACAGGGTTTTTCCCTGAAGCCGCCGCCATCCCTTGCGAAGCATTCCCGCGGTCGTAAACTCCGGAGAAGAAGAGAACCCTCTTTGCTGAGAACTGCCATAGCCTGTATAGGCAATCAGGGAGAGAACCTTCAGGAAATCATGCTGATAGAGGTTGTAGTCAGAGAACTTTCCGTCAAAATTGTCTTCGGTCACCCAATAACTGTCATTGAGGGAAAGCCCCCGGGAGACGCGCAGAATCCCTCTGGTGTCACGATGAGACAGCCCGCTCCTTGAAAGAAGCGCGTCAACGTACTCACGATTTTTGGGGACAATGCGCCCGCGAAGCCACTTCGTCAGCCCCGCGTCTGAAAGATTCATACCGAGGGGAAACAGATACGAACGGTCATTGTTTGCGGCAACAATATGGGCCATCTGTCCTTCCAGCGCATCATCGCTGATATCAAACGATATAAGCGGCGTATCGTATTGCCTGAGGATAAACATACCGATCTCTCCTTTCCACCGGTAGTTGCCGCTTTGCGGCGGGCTCTAACCTTACAGCATAGATAATAGCACGAATCTGGACTTTCGTCCGCATTCGGCAATCAAACAGCGGCTCTTGTGAATCAGACCAGCTTTCATTGTTGGATTCCGGTTGAGACAATCATGACATGCCCGGATATTTTCTTTTCGGAGCTGATGATGGCATAATAGCATCATAGACAAACAAAACACCGCGCCTCGCGCGGGAAGGGAGGGCCAATGGCCACAGGCTCGGTCAATTACATCATCGTCAACAGGGGCAAGGCGGACCGGCTGCTGCGCTGCGCCCAGAGGATCGGCGCCGAGCGCGGCACCGTGTTTTTCGGGGAGGGCACGCTGCCCTCGCGCTGGCAGGAGCTGCTCGGCATCAACCAGACGCAGAAGGAGGTGCTGCTGATTGCGGTGCCGGACGAGGCGCAGGACAGCTTCTACGAAATGCTCAAAGCGGAGTTTCACCTGCACAGGCGCTACAGCGGCATCGCCTTCTCCGTGCCCTACCGGCAGTACCGGGCCGGGGAGGCGGCGGAAGAGGCGAGCGGACGGGCGCTGGACGCGCCGCATATCTGCCTGGTCACCATTGTGGAAAAGGGCCTCGGCGAAGCGTGCATGCGCCTGGCGCGCGAGGCGGGGGCGCAGGGCGGCACCATTGTGCACGCGCACGGCGCGGGCGTGCCCCAGCACTTTGTCTACCCCATCGCCATCGAGCCGCGCAAGGACATGGTGATGACGCTGGTGCGGCGGGAGATCGCCCCGCGGGTGCGCGAGCGCATCTTTACCGGCATGCGCCTTGAAAGGAAGGGCGCGGGCATCATATTCGCCCTGCCTGTCACCCGCACCCTCGGCCTGTATGAGGACAGCAGGGGGAAGGCGGGCGCGCCATGAGCCTGTTAAAGCGCAAATTCGCGGAGGTCGCGCGCAGCCTGCTGCCGGTGATGGCGCTGGTGCTGCTGCTGGCCTTTACCGTCGTGCGGCCGGAGGCCGATGTCATCTGGCGGTTTCTGATCGGCTCTGCGCTGCTGCTGGTCGGCCTTGCCGTCTTCCTGCTGGGCGT
>CAYZTQ010000098.1:5331-6948 GCA_964481445.1 uncultured Christensenella sp.
ATCTTCGCGCTGTCGCTCTTTGTGTCGGAAGAGTTTCTGGCCATCTCCTTCGATTCTTCCGGGGCGACCACCGGCGCCCTCACCACCCCCTTTATGCTGGCGCTGTCGGCGGGCCTTTCCCGCATCAAGGGCGGCAGAAGCAGCGAGGAGGATGCCTTCGGCATGGTCGGCATCATGAGCGCGGGGCCCATGTACGCCCTGATGGCGATGAGCATCCTGACCGGGCAGAGAAGCATACAGGGCGAGGCGGAGCCCTTCCTGGTGCAGCAGGGCGGGGTGCTTGGGCCTATCCTGCATCATCTGCGGGGCGAGCTGTGGGGCTCCCTGATGGCCCTCTTGCCCCTCGTCGCCTTCTTCTTCATCCTGCAGGCCATCCATTTCAAAGTGAGCAGGCGGGAGCTGTCGCGCATCGTGAAGGGCCTGCTGTATTCGCTGCTGGGGCTCACGCTGTTTCTGACCGGCGTGTACGCGGGCTTTCTCGATATGGGGCAGCTGATCGGCCGCAGCATGGCGGAAAAACACAGCCTGCTGCTGCCCGCGGTCGGCTTTCTCTTCGGCATGATCGTGGTGCTGGTCGAGCCTGCCGTGATGGTGCTGGAGGAGCAGATAGAGGAGACCACGGACGGGCGCATCCCCGGGCGCATCATCAAGCTGACGCTCAGCCTCGGCGTGGCGCTGGCGGTGATGCTGTCCATGCTGCGCATCATGATCCCAGCGCTCAAGCTCTGGCATTTTCTGCTGCCGGGCTTCCTCCTGGCCGTCATCCTCTCCTTCCGCTCCGACCCTCTGTTTGTGGGCATCGCCTATGACGCAGGGGGCGTCGCCTCCGGGCCCATGACCGCCACCTTTGTGCTGGCCTTCGCCCGGGGCGCCGCCGATATCGTGCCCACCGCCAACGTGCTGGTGGACGGCTTCGGCGTGATCGCCATGGTGGCCATGGCGCCCGTCCTGTCGCTAATGATCGTGGGCGCGGTCTTCCGCCGCAAGCAGGCGGCGCGCGGCGCGAACAGGGAGCTGCCCCAAAGCGCTCCGACCGAACACCATGGGGGTGAAATCGAGATGTACGACTGCGTGGTCGCCATCGTGAACAGGGGCCTTGCGGAGCAGGCGGTCAAGATCGCGCGCGAAGCTGGCGCGGGCGGCGGCACCATACTGCACGGCAAGGGCGCCAGTGGCCATAACCTCAGGGTCTTCAATATGGAGATACAGAAAGAGAAGGAGATTGTCTTCTGGCTGACCGATACCCGCGTCAGCGGGCAGATCGCCGCCGACCTGACCGAGCGGCTGGAGCTGGATGGGGAGGGCAGCGGCGTGGTCTTCATGATGCCCTGCGGCGCCTTCGGCCTGGCCCAGCCCATCGTGATCGGCGAGCGTGAGGATCAGCAGAAGGCGCGCCCCATAGACGAGCCCAGCACCGCGGAAGACCTGCTGCCGCAGGGGGACGAAGGGACGGAGGAAACGAAGGAAACAGAATGAACGGAAATGCGGGGGCGTTCTTGAAAGAACTCCCCCGCACCCCCAAGAACTTTCATTGGACGAGCTGCCCACTCAAAGTTCTTTTCTCTGTGCTGATTATTAAAATTCTTTGAGGTTCGGAACTTTCTTTTAAGAAAGTTC
>CAYZTQ010000099.1:0-6876 GCA_964481445.1 uncultured Christensenella sp.
TCATGGCCGTGATGGTGCCCATGCCCCTCATCCTCGCCGTGATGATGGTGATGATCGTCATGGTGATGATGGTCGTCATGGGCATGATGGTGGTGCTCATGTTCATGTTCATGCGCACCGTTCCCCGGCTCGCCCTCTTCCTCCCCATCGATACGCACGCTGATGTGCGTGCCCACGATGCCGCATTTGATGGAGGGCTCGGCGGCCATCACCACCTTCTCAAGGCCCAGGCCGTTCATCTTTTCCAAAAAGGCCCGCTGCTGCTCTTCGCTCAGCAGCTCGTAAAGGGCCGCGGTCAGCATGTCGCCCGCCGCGCCCATCGAACAATCCAGATACAGGGTTTTCACGCTTTCGCCTCCATGTGGTTGATCATGTTCGCCAGGTAGCCCGCGCCGAAGCCGTTGTCGATGTTGACCACCGAAACGCCGCTGGCGCAGCTGTTGAGCATCGACAGCAGCGCCGACAGCCCGTGGAAGGAGGCGCCGTAGCCCACGCTGGTGGGCACGGCGATCACGGGGCAGTCCGCCAGGCCGCCGATCACGCTGGCGAGCGCCCCCTCCATACCCGCGATGGCGATGATGACCGAGGCATTCATGATGTATTCCATATTCGCAAGCAGCCGGTGCACGCCCGCCACGCCCACGTCGTACAGGCGCAGCACCTCGCTGCCCAGCGCCTCCGCGGTCAGCGCGGCCTCTTCCGCCACGGGGATATCGCTGGTGCCGCCGGTCGCGATGACCACCCTGCCGATGCCGTCCGCCTTCGGCTTCTCGCCGATCAGGCCGATCCTCGCTTCGGCGTGGTAGCTGAGCGGCACGGCCTTTTCGATCTCCTCCGCCGCTTCCTTTGAAAGGCGGGTAATCAGGATATTGTTCTGCCCGTTTTCCCGCATGGTCTTGATGATGCCCAGCATCTGCGGCGCCGTCTTGCCCGCGCCGTAGATCACCTCCGCCGCGCCCTGGCGGGCCTTTCTGTGCAGGTCCACCTTGGCAAAGCCGATATCCTCAAAGGGCTTGGTCTTGATCTTGAGCAGCGCCTCGTCCACCGACACGCTGCCCGCCTTCACGCCCTCCAAAATCCGCTTGATCTCACTGTTCATCGCGCGCCTCCAGATCCAGACAGACGCCCTTGTACTGCCCGGACAGTTTTTCCAGAATACGGGCCCTGTTTTCCACAAGCAGCGGGAACTGGGCCTCCCTCAGCTGTATTTTAGCAGTTTCTCCCACCGTGCGGACGCGGAAACCGCGGAAACCGAGGGAAGAAAGAAAATTTTCCGCCTCCTCCGTGCGGGCAAGCAGCCGCGCGTCGATCCTCTGGCCCGTCGGGATGCGGGTGGCCAGGCAGGCGTAGCTGGGCTTATCCCAGGTAAACAACCCCGCCTCCTTGGAAAGCAGGCGGATCTCCACTTTTTTCAGGCCGCAGAGACGCAGGGGCGACAACACCGACAGCTCTTTGAGCGCCTGCATGCCCGGGCGGTCGCCCTCCTCGTCCGAAGCGTTGGTGCCGTCCAGCAGCAGCGAAAAGCCGTCCGCCTCCGCCTGCCGCGCGATGGCGGTAAAGATGCGCTTTTTGCAGTAGTAGCAGCGGTTTTTGGGGTTGGCTATGACCTCCTCCTGCGAGAGGATGTCCAGCGGGATCACCTGCATCTCCACCTGCAGCTGCCCGGCCAGGCGCAGCGCGTCCTCCAGCTCGAACTGCGGCTGAAAGGCGGATTTGACATAGTAGGCCCGCAGCTCTTTGGCGTATTTTGAGGCGGCGTAGAGCAGGTAGGCCGAGTCCACCCCGCCGGAAAAGGCGATGGCGGCTTTGGGATGATCGGCAAAAAATTCGGGCAGGGTCATGATATATCCTTTCGGGCAAAACAGCCCTCAATCATTGGCAAAACACATGGGTGGTGCAGGAGGGCCGCAGCCCTCCTGCTTTTCCTTGCTATCCGCCGCCCGGAGAGCGCAGCGAAAAGGCGGATAGCCGGTGCCCCTCCCGTCAAAGAGCTTGCCTCTTTGACGGACAGAAGCGGCCCTGTGTACTTCACAGGACCGCCCTTCTGCCGGTTTTATTTTCTGGTCAGCGCCGTCCGCACAAGGCCCTTGGGGTCTTTATAAAGCAGGATCGCCAGCCAGATCACAAGGCCGAGCGCCACGACGGAAAGGCCGAGGTATAAATCGTTCAGCATATCGGCCGGGGCGGGCGTAAAGTAGGCGGCGCCAAGCTCCGCATACTCAAAAACCGCGTCCACCAGCCACATCAGCGAGGCGCCCCAGTACATCAGGCAGAGTATACCCACTTTCATCCGGCTCTGCGGGGCGCCCCTGTACCAGATGACGGTGGCAATCACCGCTGCGAAAACGGCTGTCAGCAGGGTCATGCCCGCGCGCCCTTTCCGGCGGCTTCGAGTTCCCGCTCCGCCTTTTTTTCCATCACGGAGGAAAGAGCCGCCATGCCGGCCCAGACGGCCGTCACCAGCACGGCCATCATCACGCCGGCGCTGCCCATCTCCACCAGCATCTCAGCCGTATTGCCGTCGCGCACCGCCGTCAGGAAGGGGAAGACAGGGATGATTTCGCCGTGCCACACATGTTCAAAGGCCAGCAGCGCGCTGCCGCCCCACAGCATCTTGTTGAGCCAGCCCAGCTTTTCAGAAAAACGGATGCCGCCCTTCACCTCGCGGCCTTCCTTCAGGGCCTTCTCTTCCTTTGATTTCACGGCCTTCTCGATGACCGTGGTGATGACCGCCTCCGCGGCCGGGACCAGTAAACAAGCCATAATACAGCCTCCTCCTAATCATTCGTGCCAAAAAAGAAAAGGCACGGCCCTTCTCTTCAGAGAAAGCGTATACCTTCTGCGTATACATCCGCTATTTTCAATCGTTTTGAACTGGCGGCGCTTCTGCGCCCTTTTATAGCTTCTTACTATATCAAATAGAATTATGGCAGCAGGGGGAGGGAAAGTCAAGCCGCGCCTCAGATTCGCGTGCTCAGCTTCTGAAGCTCGTCCAGCACGCCCTCGATCAGACGGCTGACGGAAAGGTCGCCCGCGCCGACGATGATGTTGTCGCACAGATTGACGGGGATCAGGATGCGCCGGGCCGCGCTCTGGCCGACCGCCAGCGCCATCGCGGGCGTGATTTCGCCGTGCATCGCGTCCGCAATCACAATGCCGATGGGGCCGACAATCACTTCGGCTTTGCGGCAGCCGACGATGACCGCGTTTTCACCGGTGGCCGCGTAATCCGCCCCCGCCTTCAGCATGGCGGAGGTGGCCACCGTGTTGGTGCCGACCGCCGTCAGAATCGCCTGCGGCAGCTTTTCCTTGATGGAGGCCACCAGCTGCTTGCCGATGCCGCCTCCGTGCGCGTCAATGATCAGGATGTTCATGTCTGCCCTCCCCGGACTTTCGATTGCCTAAGCCCATTCTATCACCTGCCTGCCGGTTTAGCCACGGGAATGTTTCAGGTTTTGAATAAGTGAACACACTTTTCCCGCCGTTTTTCAGGGAATGTGCCTGCTTTTCCCATGATTGGCGGAGTCTACTCCGTCTTGGTCTGCTTTTTGGGCAGCTTTCCCCGGCGCATGGTCTTCGTGGTTCTTTTCTGAAAATCACCCGACAGCACGCTGATGTTGCCGTCCACCTCCAGCACCGCGAGGTTGACGTCTGAAATCTCGGCGACTCCGTGCTCGCGCAGGGCTTCCATCAGCTCGCTCTGCGTCAGGCGGGCCCGGCGCATATTGCGCGCGTTCACCTTGCCCTGATAGATAAGCATCATGGATTCGCCCTGCATCACCCGGCCGAACCAGGGCAGCCGGTACAGGCCCTCCTTAAAGGCCGCGTTGACTAAAAACAGCGTGGCGGCCGCCGCCAGCCCGCCCGTCAGCGAGGTATCCGGGCCGACCATGGCGTTTTGCACGGCGTTGCTCAGCAGCATCACAAACACCAGATCGGCCACGCTCAGCTGGGCGATCTCGGTTTTTCCGGCCAGACGGATGGCCACCACGATGAAAAGATAGACCACCAGAGAGCTGAAAACGATGGAAAGATAATGCATGCGGGCCTCCTTTTTGTTTGCTGCCGGAAATGGAAAGGGAAACAGGGCAATGTGCCGCGCGGCGGGCGCGGCCTCTTGCCGCCCCTCTCAGTCAAACAGCGCGGGCGCGTCAGGGTTTTTGAGAAAATCGAAGCACATCTCGATCTGTTCTTTTGTTGTTTTTTCAACGGCCAGGGGCTCGGGCAGGCCGCCAAGGTCGAAGAACCCGGTTTCCGTTGTCTCGATGTTCTTTTGAAAGCTGCCCTTTTCATAGCCGCACAGCACAAAGACCTTGATGATGCCGTGCAGGTGGTTGGTGACGTTGTGCCTGCGCCAATCCTGCAGGGCGATGATCCGCCGCGCCCGGACGGTCAGGCCGGCTTCTTCCAGCACCTCTTTCTCGGCGTTGGAGGCGATGGACTGATCCACGTCGCACCAGCCGCCGGGCAGGGCCCAGGCCCCACTGCTTTCGTGCACCAGCAGGATTTTCCCCTCCAAAAACACGGCGGCGCGGGTGTCGATCTTCGGGGTCTGATAGCCGGTCTCATTGCAGAAGATTTCCTTGATTGTTTCTGGGCCGAGGCCGGTTCTCTCCGCCGCCATATCGGCGGCGATCTGCCGCAGCGCCTCAAAGCGCTCGATATCGTACTTGTCTTTTCCATAGGCAAGCCCCGCCTGCGCGATGCTCTGTATGCGCAGGGCGTAGTCCAACCACCTGTCGTTCATCTGCCCGCTCCATTCCTGCTGTGAGGCCCTCCGGCCCGCGTCCATAAGAAGCCGTGCGCCCAATACGCCCGGACGCGCTGAAAGCCTTTATCTGATTATACGCTGTTTTCGCCGCCGGGGCACCCCGTCCGCTCTGCCGCCGCATGATATAAAAGCCCCCGAAGCGGAACGTCTGCGCGTCCGCTGCGGGGGCTGCTGTTTTTCTGTGCTATTTCAGACGCTTACTTGTCAAAGAGGCTCAGGTACTCGCCGTAGCCCTCCGCTTCCAGCTGGTCGTAGGGGATGAAGCGCAGCGCGGCCGAGTTGATGCAGTAGCGCAGGCCGCCCTGATCCTTCGGGCCGTCCTCAAACACATGGCCCAGGTGCGAGCCGGCTTCGCTGCTCTTCACCTCCACGCGGGTCATGCCGTGGGAAAGGTCGGTAAACTCCTTGAGCGCGCTTTCGGTCGCGGGCTTGGTGAAGGCCGGCCAGCCGCAGCCGGAGTCGTACTTATCCTCGGAGGAGAACAGCACCTCGCCGCTGACGACATCCACATACAGGCCCTTTTCAAAGAACTTGTCGTATTCGCCGGTGAAGGCCCGCTCGGTCGCGGCGTTCTGCGTGACCTCATAGGCCATGTCGCCGATGCGCTCGCGCAGGGCCTGCTTCTCCTCTTCCTGCAGGGTGAAGAAGCTGGCGGGGATATGGCAGTAGCCGTTGGGGTTCTTGTCGAGGTATTTCTGGTGGTATTCTTCCGCGCGCACGAAGGTGGTGAGCTTCTCCACCTCCACGGCCAGCTTCTGACCGGCCTTTTTCTCCTGCTCGGCGTACACAGCGTTGATTTCTGGCAGCTGGGCCTCGTCCGTATAGTAGATGCCCGTGCGGTACTGGATGCCCACGTCGTTGCCCTGCCTGTTGACGGAGACAGGGTCGATGACCATGAAGTAGTAATTGAGCAGCCTGGTCAGGGTGATCCTGCCCTCATCGTAGACCACCTTCACCGTCTCGGCGTGCCCGCTGTCGCGGATGACATCCTGATAGGTCACCTCGCCCTCGGGGCCGTTGGCGTAGCCGACCTCGGTCATCGTGACGCCGTCAAACTGGTCGAAAAATTTCTGCGTGCCCCAGAAGCAGCCGCCCGCGAGGTAGATTTCCTTCCCCGCGGCTTCCGTGCCCTGCGGCATGCTTTCCGCGTTTGAGATGGCGGCGTACAGGCCGCCGGCAGCCAGCGCGACCGCCAGGCAGGCGGCCAGCAGACGGCTCATTCTTTTTGCTTTTTTCATGATATTCCCTGCTTTCCCTATGTGTCCGCGCCGCCGCCCCGTGGCTTTTCACAAGGGGGCCGCGCCGGTGTTTCATGAAACCGTGGAGGCGGTTAGCCTCCGCTTCCCTAATATCATACACACTTTTCCACGCCGCTGACAAAAACAGCAAATTTGTTTGTCGCGGATGGCTGACTTTGCTCCGTCCGGCACATGGGAACAACAGAAATAAGAGAGCCTCTCAGAGAGACTCTCCCGATATTTCTTGAGAAACCGATGCGCTTCAGTGCGTCACATCGAAGGCTTCCGCCCAAGCGTGGATTTTCGCGTGCAGCTGCTCGTGCACGCCGCTGCCGACGACCTGCTCCTCGTGCCGCTCAAAGCTTTCAAAGAGGCCGACCTGCTCGGCGCCGCTGAAAAGCCGGTCGGCGAAGCCGAAGAGGATGTTGTTTTCCTTGTCGATATGCGCTTCCATCAGCTCCGCGTAAGAGAGGGCATTTTCTTCAAAGGCCTTTCTGTCTTTTTGCTCGACTGCCTCAGCCATGCCCGCAATCAACCCGCGCGCCTGCGTATGCTCGCTCAGCATCACGCCGACCGGGCCGTTTTCCCGCTGCACGCCCTTTTTCTCAAGTTCGGGGAAGAGAAACAGCTCTTCCTTCCCGTGGTGGCAGCGATCGCCAAATATCCTCAGAAAATCGACGATCTCGCCGTACCAGCGCAGCATGGCGGCGTCCTCATAGACGTCGGATTCCGCCATTTTCCGCATGATCTTCAGCACAAATAAGATGGCCTCATGCTCGTTTCTCAAATCCTGTGTTGCCTGTTTCATATTCTTCCCTCCTATAAAAAGTCAACAGTTTTTAGGCTGTCTGCTGTATTGCTTCTTCG
>CAYZTQ010000100.1:0-6531 GCA_964481445.1 uncultured Christensenella sp.
AGCCATCAGGGAGGCACAAAAATGATACATGTGGAGATTGTTAAGCCTACCCCGGGCAGCATCGGCCCGTTTATCCGACTGCCGGACGCCATCTACCGCGGCGACGCCAACTATGTGGCCGCGCCCCGCAGCGAGCTGGTGAAACAGCTGACCGGCAAGGAGAACGAGCTGTTTGCCCAGGGTATCCAGCGTTTTTTCCTTGCCTATGATGATGACAGGCCCGTCGCCCGCGTGATGGCCGGCATCGACCTGCGCCGCAATGTGCAGACCGGTCTGCGCGAAGGCTACTTCGGTCTGTTTGAAAGCTATGACAATATTGACTATGCCAAAGCGGTGCTGGATGCCGCGGCAGCCTTTTTGAAGGAGCACGGCATTACCGCTGTGTACGGCCCGGTCGCGCCATATTATACCGACCTGACCCGCGGCCTGCTGGCGGAGGGCTTTGACGGGCCGCCGGTTCTATTCAACCCCTATAACCCAGCCTATTATGTGACACTGCTTGAGGAATACGGCTTCAAAAAAGAGCGCGACTATCTGGCCTATCTGCTGGATGAGCGGGACATGCAAAGCGCGGAGCGCTTCGGCCCGCTGTACGAGCGCGTGCAGCAGCGCTTCGGCTTCCGCGTGCGCACCATCGATTTGGATAAGCAGAGCATGCCGCACGTCGCGCAGGATATCGCGACCGTAATCGCGGAAGCCACGCCTGAGGAGCCCGGCCAGTATCTGCCGACGGGGGATGATATGCTGGCGCTGCTTAAGCGCATTAAGCGCGTTTACCGGCCCGAGCTGGCGGTCATGGCCTACGCGGGCAGCCGCCCCATCGGGGTGCTGATCGCCATCCCGGATTACAACAGGGTACTCAAGGCGCGCCGGGGAAGGACGGATTTTCTTTCCCGTCTGCTCAGCGAGGCTGAGCGCAGGCGCATTGATACCGCCCGCTGCCCCATGCAGTATGTGGTGCCCGAGTTTCAGAACAAGGCGGTCAACGCCGCCATGCTCTATCTGGCCTGGCAGGGGGCGAAAAAGCTGCGCATCAAAAAGATGGAAGGCTCCACGGTCGACGAGACCCATTTGGCCTCGGTCAACAACAGCCTGATCGCTGGCGGCAAAAAGTACAGGGTGTACAGAAACTACAGGATGGACATCTGACGCTAAGCCGGGATGAGAGAGCGGGGATATCCTGTTCTATCTGTTGCCTGCTGCGCTGTCTGCTTCCTATAAGGTTCGCGTGTGACTGCTTGAATATCCTGTCGTTCCATGTTAAAATACGATTTGTCCATTTTATTGAGGGGGTTGTTCCATGACCACTGTTCAGGTGATTTTCAACATTCTGCTTGTGCTGGCTTCTGTTGTGATGATTGTATCCGTGCTGATGCAAAAGGGCGATGAGGGCGGCATGGGCGCGATTATGGGCGGCAGTGGGGCGGAGAGCTTTCTGGGCCGCAACAAGGGCAAGACCCTGCAGGGCCGTCTGGCCACCATCACCAAAGTTTCCGCGACTGCTTTCGTGCTGCTCGCACTGGTGATGATTTTTCTGATCTGAGTTTGCGTTTGTTTTCTGCGCGGTGCGCGGGCGTGGGGCTGTAGAGGCCGCGCGCCCGTCATCTGCTGTATGTTCAGCAAAGGGCTGGCGCGTGGCGTCAGCCTTTTTTAAGGAGTCGGCTTGATCGTATTGACTGTGACCGGGCTTGCCAAGGCCTTTGGTACGGAAAAGGTGCTGGAGGATGTGAACCTGACCCTCGCTCAGGGCGAGCGCATGGGTCTTGTTGGCGTGAACGGAAGCGGCAAGACGACCCTGCTGCGTATTTTAAGCGGCCGGCTTGATGACGACGAGGGCAGCATCGCCCTGCAAAAGGGCATGATCGTGGGTTACCTTGAGCAGCGCTACGAACCGGCCCCGGGAAGCACAGTGCTGGACGAGATGATGTTCGTGTTCGCGCCGCTGCTCAGGGTGGAGGAAAGGCTGCGGGAAATCGAGCGCGAGATGGCGCTTGCCGGCCCGGAAGAGCTGATCCGCCTCGGGCATGAATATTCCAAACTGCAGGAGCGCTTTGAGCGGGAGGAAGGCTACGCCATCCGTTCCCGGGTGCAGGGCGTGTTGCAGGGGCTTGGCTTCAGCGGGGAGCGTCAGCTGCAGGAGGCGCGGCTGCTCTCGGGCGGCGAGCTGACCCGGCTTTCGCTGGGCAGGCTGCTGCTGCAAAAGCCCGATCTGCTGCTGCTGGATGAGCCGACCAACCATCTGGACCTTGAGGCGCTGGAATGGCTGGAGGGTTATCTGAAAGAGTATGCGGGCGCGGTGCTGGTCGTTTCGCACGACCGTTATTTCCTCGACAGCGTCTGCACGTCCATGACGGAGATCCTCTTCGGCGTTTCAGAGCAGTACAAGGGCAACTACACCCGCTACATGGAGCAGCGGGAGGAGCGCTTCCTCACCCGCATGCGGGCCTGGGAGCAGCAGCAAAAGGAGATTGCCCGCCAGCAGGCCATCATCGCAAGATACCGCAGCTTCAACCGCGAAAAATCCATCCGCGCGGCCGAAAGCCGCGAAAAAGCGCTGGAGCGTATGGAGCTGGTCGACCGGCCCGTGGAAGAAAGACAAATCCGCTTCAGCTTCACTTCCGGCGCGAGGGTGGGAGAAGAAGCCCTGCTGCTGGATGGGCTCAGCAAGTCTTTTGGTGAGCGCAGACTGTTTCAGGATGCCAGCGCCCTGATTCGCTCCGGCGAGCGTGTCGCGCTGATTGGGCCCAACGGGGTGGGCAAATCCACCCTGCTGGAAATTCTGATGGGGCATCAGCAGGCGGACAGCGGCCGCTGGCGCTTCGGCTCCAATGCCGATGTCGGCTACTACGACCAGAAGCAGCAGTCGCTGCACGATGAAAAGACCGTGCTGCGCGAAGTCTGGGATGATTTTCCAAGGCTTTTGCAGCATGAGGTGCGCGGCGCGCTGGGTCAGTTTCTGTTCACGGGCGAAGAGGTTTTTAAACCCGTCGGGGCGCTGTCCGGCGGCGAGAAGGCCCGGGTCGCGCTGACCAAGCTGATGCTGCGAAGGAAGAACATCCTCATTCTGGATGAGCCGACCAACCATCTGGACAGCGATTCGAGGGAAGCGCTGGAGGCCGCGCTGGAGGGCTTTGAAGGCACCATTCTGGCCGTGTCGCACGACCGCTATTTTATCAACCGCTTCGCGACCCGCGTGCTGGTGATGACGGAAAGCGGCCTTGAGAGTTTCGAGGGCAACTACGATGCCTACCTCGCCGAACTCGCGAGGCTGTCAAGCGGCGAGACGGAGGAGGAGGCCGGGCTCACCCGCACCGAGATCATCAAGCGGCGCCGCCAGCTGAGAGAAAAGCAGGAGCAGGGGGAGGCGCTGCGGCGTGCTGTGTCTGAGGCGGAGGAGGAAGTGAGCCGCGAGGAAGAAGAGCTGAAGCGTCTGGAGGCCGCCGCCGCCCTGCCTGAAGTGTACGCAAACCCGGAAGCCGCCAGAGAAAACGCGCAGGCCGTCCGTCTCGTCCGCCAGAGGCTGGAGGAAGGCTACGCGCGCTGGGAACATGCGGAAGAAGCCCTGTTCCTTTGGGAAGAGGACAGGGAACAGCCCTGAGAATATGATTGTATTTGCGTTGTATGATTCATATTTGGCCAAATTGTAGGGCTTGACAGGCGCGGTTTTGCATACTACAATGCATCCATCAAGCGAAAGCGCAGGAAGGGAGGCTCGCCGTCATGTATTCGAAGGCCATGGGTATGTCGATGATGATGCGCAGCTTTACACCGCGCTTATTGCGTTGCGCCGCTTGATCATTGGCATTTGACCGCAAGCCCGCTTCCCTTAAGTGCGAAGCGGGCTTTTTTATGCACAGATGTGAGGGAGTAAAGTGATAGAACAGCCGCTGCTTCAGATAAGGGAACTGTCCAAGGTATACAGCACGCCGGAGGGCGAGGTCGTAGCGCTCGACCAAGTCAGCCTGGATGTGAACAAGGGCGAAATCTATGGCATCATCGGCATGAGCGGTGCGGGGAAATCCACCCTGATCCGCTGCATCAACCGGCTGGATGTGCCGACAGGCGGTCAGGTTCTCTACCGCGGGCAGGATGTGCTCAGGATGGGCAAGCCCGAGCTTCTCAGGCTCCGACGCAAGGTCAGCATGATCTTTCAGCAGTTCAATCTGCTGATGCAGCGCACCATCGGCGAGAACGTGCGCTATCCGCTCGAAATCGCGGGCGTGCCTAGAAAGCAGGCCGACAAGCGGGTGATGGAGCTGCTTGAGATCGTAGGGCTTCAGGACAGGGCGAAGGCTTACCCGGCTCAGCTGTCCGGCGGGCAGCGCCAAAGGGTGGCCATCGCGAGGGCCCTTGCCAGCGAGCCGGAAGTGCTGCTGAGCGACGAAGCCACCAGCGCGCTGGACCCGATGACCACGCAGGCCATCCTGAGCCTGCTGAAGGACATCAACAGACGCCTTGGCATCACCATCATCCTCATCACGCATGAAATGGCTGTCATCCGCCAGATCTGCGACCGGGTCACCATTCTGGATGGCGGCAGGATCGCCGAGGAAGGCACCGTGGACGAGGTCTTCATGCACACCAAGTCCGAAGCCGGGCGCAGGCTGTTTGGCAACGCGCCGCAGGCGCCGGAGGAGGAGCCTCAGGGCCCGGCCATCCGCCTGGTGTTCGACGGTTCCTCGGTCGACCGCCCCATCATCGCCACCGCGGTGAAAGAGCTGGGCATCATGGTCAACATTCTCTCAGCGGATATGAAGCAGATCGGCGGCAAAACCTATGGTCAGATGCTCATCCGCATGCCGGAGGAAGAGGAGACGCGGCAGAAGCTCGCGGGCTTCCTCAAACAGGAAAACATCGCGTTCAAGGAGGTGAATATCAAATGAGTCAGGCACAATGGACAAGCCTTTTGCTGGGCGGCCTGTGGGATACGCTGTACATGACCATCCCCTCTACCATTTTGGCCTATCTCGTTGGTATGCCGCTGGGCATTCTCTCCGTCGTCACGGGCAAGGAGCATATCCTGCCCCGGCCCCGGCTGAACGCGGCGCTGGATGTTGTCATCAACTTCCTCCGCTCCATCCCCTTCATCATCCTGCTGGCCATGCTGATTCCCCTGACGCGCATCGTCATGGGCTCGGGCATCGGGACAAGAAGCCTGATCTTCCCTCTGTTTGTCAGCGCCTTTCCCTTTGTCGCCCGCATGGTGGAGGGCAGCCTCAATGAAGTGGACCGCGGCGTTGTTGAAGCGGCGCAGTCCATGGGCTCAACCACCTGGCAGATCATTTACAAGGTGCTTCTGCCGGAAGCCCTGCCTTCCCTGCTCAACGGGGCGGCCATCGTCACCGTCACCATCCTCGGCTATTCGGCCATGGCTTCGGCGGCGGGCGGCGGCGGGCTCGGCTCCATCGCCATTACCAAAGGCCTCAACGTCCGCAAGCTGGATGTGATGTACGCTGCATCCATCGCGCTGGTCGCGCTGGTGCAGATCATCACCATCGCTGGCAACAGGGCCACCAGAAAAATTGACCACCGCAAACGCTGAACAGCGTATTTAGAAAGGAGTATCCCATGAAAAAGTTTTTTGCTCTGGCACTCGTCCTGGTTCTGTCTCTCTCCGCTTCTCTGGCGCTTGCCGAAAACAAGAAGATTGTCATCGGCGCCACCCCCAGCCCGCACGTCATCATCCTTGAGCAGGTCGTGGAAGACCTGAAGGCGCTCGGCTATGATCTGGAGATCCGCACCTTTACCGAGTACCCCATCCCCAACCCTGCCACCGCCGCCAAAGAGCTGGATGCCAACTATTTCCAGCACCTGCCCTACCTGAAGGCTTACAACGACGCCGTGCCGGATGCTGAAAAGCTGGCGGCCGTCATTCCCGTGCACTATGAGCCCTACGGCCTCTATGCCGGCACCAAGAAGAACCTGGATGAGATCGCGGAAGGCGACACCATCGCCATCACCAACGATCCCTCCAACGAGACCCGCGCGCTGCTGCTTCTGCAGGACGCCGGTCTGATCAAGCTGCCCGAGGGCGCCAATTCCGACAGCACGCTGACCGTGCTGGATATCGTGGAGAACGAGAAGAAGCTGGATATCAAAGAGCTGAACGCCGATCTGATTCCCCAGGCCCTGGGCGACGTGGCCTATGCGGTCATCAACGGCAACTACGCCATCGGCGCCGGCCTGAGCCCCGCCAGGGACGCGCTGTTCCTGGAGCCTTCCGACGGTGAAGCGGGCGTGACCTACACCAACTATGTGGTGGTGCGCGCTGAGGATGCCGAGGCCGACTTTGTGCAGGCCCTGCGCAAGGTGCTCTACACCCAGAAGGTGAAGGATTTCATCCTCAACTACGAAGACTTCAAGGGCGGCGTGATCCCCACCTTTGAGGTGCCGGCCGAATAACCCAACAAGAAGAGATAATAAAAAAGAGCCGCAAGGCTCTTTCAGACTCTTGACAAAGCCGGTCAAACGGAGAAGGAGACCGGCTTTGTTTTGATTAAAAAGAAGAACCAAGCGGCAACCAACCGCTTG
>CAYZTQ010000101.1:0-6384 GCA_964481445.1 uncultured Christensenella sp.
CCCGCCAGGGCGGGCAGTTGGACTTTGAACCTGATTGCTGTATAATGTCAGGGAATGTGAGCCCACTTGAGGAGGAGAGCATGTTGTCTTTAGCCCTTTTAACAGAGCAGGTCACGCTGAACAAGCAGAGCATCGCCAGCAACTGGTGGAGCAGCCAGTTTGCCAGCTTTTCCTGGCAGGACGTGGTGCAGGTTCTGCTGTTTTCATTGATTGCCAGCCTGATTATTATCACCGTATACCGCCGCACCTTCAAGGGCGTGATCTATAACCCCAGTTTCGGCACCACGCTGATTCTGCTGACGCTGGTCACCGGCCCCGTGGTGCTGGCCATCGGCTCCAACGTGGCGCTTTCCATGGGCATGGTGGGCGCCCTGTCCATCGTGCGCTTCCGCACCGCGGTGAAAGAGCCCCTTGATACCGCCTACATGTTCTGGGCGATCACCATGGGCATTATCATCGGCACCAAGTCGTATATCATCGCCATGATTGTGGTCATCGGCATCTCCGTCATCATGATCGGCCTGTCCTTTGCCCGCGCCAGAGCGAGCGAAAACTTCCTCCTGGTGCTGCACTATGACCCCGCCGCCGAGCAGGAGATCGACGCCGAGCTGCACCGCGGCGTGCGCGCCTACCGCGTACGCTCCAAGACCATCACGCGCTCCGGCGCCGAGATGACGGTCGACCTCAGGCTGCACCAGCGCACCGACATCGTGAGCCATATGCTGGATATTTCCGGCGTGCACGACGCCACGCTGGTTTCCTGCCAGAACGAATCCGCCGTCTGACACATGGCCATCAGCGCGCGCCACGAACTGAAATACTTTATCTCGCAGGGGCAGTATCAGATACTGTCCCGTCTGCTTGAGCAGGTGCTCTGGCACGACGAGCACGCGGACGAGCAGAACGAATACCACATCCGCTCGCTCTATTTTGATACGGTCAACGATGCCGCGCTGCACGAGAAGATCTCCGGTTCGGCCGACCGCAACAAGTATCGCATCCGTTTTTACAATTTTTCCGACCGCTTCATCCGCATGGAGTGCAAAACCAAGATTGACAGCTATATCTCCAAGCGCTCCGTGCCGATCAGCCGCGAGCTGTGCGAGCAGCTGATCGCGGGCGATCCGGCGGGGCTTGAGCATTCCGCCTCCGGCCTGATGCGGGATGTATTCCGCGAGATGCGCATCAACCTGCTGCACCCGGCGGTGGTGGTCGACTACGTGCGCGAGGCTTATGTGCACCCGGCGGAAGAAGTCCGCATCACCTTTGACAAGCAGCTGCGCTCCGGCTTGGCGGGCACCGATATTTTCAACCCGCACCTGCCGGTCTATCCCCCTTTCAAAAACCCCGACCAGATGATACTGGAAGTGAAGTTTAACCGGCTTCTGCCCCCCTATATCGCGGAGATTCTGTCGCAGGCGGCGGGCACGGCGCACCGCAGCGCCATCTCCAAATACGTACTCTGCCGTCAGCATGAGGGGTATGATTACTGATTCCAGCAAGTAGGAGAAGGAGCGGAGCTGTGCAGAAAAATGAAGTGCTGACCCTGAGCGTGGATTCCCTTGGCAGCGAAGCCGAGGGTGTTTCAAGGCATCAGGGTCAGGTTGTTTTTGTGCCGGGCGCCCTGCCTGGCGAGACCGTGAAGGCGCTTGTCGTCAAGGTGCAGAAGACCCACGCTTTCGCAAAGCTTTTAGAAGTGCTCTCCCCCTCGCCTCAGCGCGAGACGCCCCCCTGCCCCTGGTACCCTGCCTGCGGCGGCTGCTCCTGCCAGCACATGAGCTACGCGGCGGAGCTTGAAATGAAGCGCCGCCGGGTGGAGGATGTGTTCCTCCGCATCGGCGGCCTCAGCATCGAGGTGCCGCCCGTGCTCGGCATGGAAAGCCCCTGGCACTACCGCAACAAGACCTCGCAGCCTGTTGTACTGCAGGATGGCGCGCCGGTCGCCGGTTTTTACGGGCAGCGCAGCCACCGCGTCATCGCGGCGGAAAGCTGCCTGATCTCCATGCCACAAAGCGACAAGGCGGCGCAGATCGTGACGGGCTGGATGAAAGCCTACAGCGTTTCCCCCTATGACGAAACGAGCCACAGCGGCCTGATCCGCCACATCATGACCAGGGTCAACCGCGAAGGCCAAAGCATGGTCACGCTGATTGCGAACGGCCACTCGCTGCCGCATGAAAAAGAGTTGATTCAGGCGCTTCGGGTGGGGCTGGAGGGCTTTGTATCGCTGTGTCTTTCCCCCAACACCAGCAGGAGCAACACCATCCTCGGCAGCAGCTACCGCGCGCTCTTTGGCGAGGAGCGCCTGCGCGACCGCCTGTGCGGCTTTGATTTTCTTTTGAGCCCGCTATCTTTTTTTCAGGTCAACCCCACGCAGGCGGAGCGCCTGTACCTGAAGGCGCTGGAGCTTTCGGGCGCGGGGCCGGACGATCTGGCGTTTGATTTATACTGCGGCGCGGGCACCATCAGCTCGCTGTTCGCCAAATCCTGCCGCGAGGTCATCGGCATTGAGATCGTGCCGCAAGCGGTCGAAGACGCCAGAGAAAACGCCCGGCGCAACGGCATCGGCAACGCGCATTTCATGCAGGGCGCGGCGGAAGACCTGATGCCAAAGCTCGTCAGGGACGGTGAGTGGCCCCGCATCATCGTGCTCGACCCGCCCCGCAAGGGCGCGGCGCCCCAGGTGCTGGACGCGATTGCTCAGGCCGGGCCCGAGCGAATCGTCTACATCAGCTGCAACCCGGCCACGCAGGCGAGGGACGCCGCCCTGCTTGCGGGGAAGGGGTACAGCGTGCGTGCCTGCCAGAGCGTCGACATGTTCTGCCGCACGCCCGATATCGAGAACATTTGCCTGTTTGAAAGAACATAGGCTTTGCCCGCGGCGGGCTTCGCCTGCGGCTGAAGGCCCGCATTTCGCGAGATGACGAACGACTGAGCGTGCATGGAAGGGAGGCGGCAGCGTGCTGGGTTTGCAGGATCGCCCGGAATATCAGATGTTTCCGAACAAACGGTTGAAAAAGCTGGTTGTTCCCCTGGTGGTGGAGCAGGCGGCGCTGATTTTCGTCAGCATGGTGGACGCCATGATGCTGGCCGCCATCGACCCGGACGCTTATTCGGCCATCTCTTTGGTCGATATGATCAACAACCTGATTACGCAGGCCTTTCTGGCCATCGGCGCGGGCGGCGCCATCCTCGCCGCCCAGTGCATCGGCCACAAGGACAGGGAAAACGCCCTGAACGTCGCCACGCAGGCCGCTATGCTGGCCATCACCGTTTCGCTGAGCATCATGCTGGGTGTGCTTGCGTTCAACGGCCCGCTGCTGCGCGCCATTTACCCGAAGGTCAGCGGCGGTATCATGGGCTACGCCCGCGTGTATTTCGCGCTGAGCGCCGTCTCCTTCCCCTTCTACGCGCTGTACAACTGCGGCTGCAACCAGCTCTACGCGCAGAGCAACAGCCGCGCCTCGATGATCGCCAGCTTTACCATGTACGCTTCCAAGGTGCTGATGAACTTTTTGTTCATTTCCGCCCTGCGCATGGGCGTCTGGGGCATCGGCCTTGCCACCATTCTGTCGCGCGTGATCGGCGCCGCCATGACCACGCATGTGCTGCTGCACCCGGATTCGCTGATTCATTACAGGCGCCCCTTCTCGCCCCGCGTCCTCCTGAAGCTGGACAAACGGATGATCCGCGTGGCCTGGCCGGCCGGGGCGGAGAACAGCATGTTTC
This sequence comes from uncultured Christensenella sp., assembly GCA_964481445.1. GTDB lineage: Bacteria > Bacillota > Clostridia > Christensenellales > Aristaeellaceae > UBA1038. Next base: position 3,730 of record CAYZTQ010000101.1, read on the forward strand.
TTCTGGGCAAGCTGATCGTCGGCGTGATGGTGGCGCGCTTTTCAGGCACATTGATTGCCGCCCACGCCGCCGCGAGCACCATCTGCGGCTTTGTCAGCGTACCCACCAACGCGCTCAACCTGGCCACCATCACGGTGGTCGGACAATGCGTCGGCGCGAAGCTGATGAAGGAGGCGCGCTACAACGCCATGCGCCTGCTCAAAATGACCTACCTGGTGCACACGGCCATGGCCATCCTGCTCTTCGCGCTGACCGTGCCGCTGGTCGGCCTGCTGCGCCTCTCCCCCGAATCTTCCGAGGTGGCCATCCGGCTGCTGCGCGTGTATTTCGCGCTCACTTTCATTTTTGAGCCCAGCTCCTTCAGCCTGCCCAACAGCCTGCGCGCGGCAGGCGACAACAAATATACCATGACCGTCGCCATCTTCAGCATGTTGGTTTTCCGCGTCGGCCTGACCTTCCTGTTTACGCAGATGCTGGGCTTTGGCGTCGACGGCGTCTGGTACGCCATGTATGTGGACTGGGCGGTGCGCGCCCTGCTCTTTATCCTGCGCTACCGCAGCGGCAAGTGGGAGCGCCACGCGCTGGTCTGACAGCCTTTCGTTTTCTATCATATATAAAAAGACGGCGTTTTCGCGCCGCCTTTTCACATGGTTTTTTGCTTATAACTGGTCGATCCGGTTAAGATCGCGGATACCCTGGCCCCGCTTCTCCCCCACCAGCCCGACCAGCAGGCAGGTATCGGTCAGCACATCCTCGTGCAACTGGGGCAGCAGGCGGAAATTTTCCACCTTGCCGGTGGAGGACACATGCATGCGCGGCCCGGTGCAGCGGTGCAGGCTTTCGCCCACCCGGATATGCTCGTTATCCACAAAGCTGATGGGCAGATCCTGCGCGATTTCCTTTTCCACATCGCGTGCCAGCTTTTCGATATCCAGCGCCGGCTTCTGCCGGAACCTGAGCATAAACCCGTGGCGCACGTCATCATGCTCGTACTCTTTTTCCATGATGCCCTGCAGGGCAAGCGCGCGCTCCACCAGATCCTCCGCCGTATGCGCCATGCGGTGGTACTTGACGGATTTGTGCACAATCGCGGCAATATCCTCGGGCTCCGGCCCAAAGAGGGTGGGGCGGCAGACGATGATCTCGTCGCCGATGCCGATCAGCAACTGCGCGTTGACATTGAGCAGCGGATACAGCAGCTCAAAATGCTCCACCACCACGCGGCGGCCCAGCGACAGCGCGTGCAGCACAGCGTCCGCCAGCACATGCAGCTGGGTAAAGGCCTGCTCGAAGCGCACATCCACGTGGTAGGTGTGGGGCTGATAAAAGCCCTCCTCCACCACATCCAGCAGCGGCAGGGGGCGCACGTTGACGCCTCCGTCATCGTTGGTGAGCTCAAGCCCCGGGAACATGCCGCTGACAAGCAGGCTTTTGCCCGAGCCCGCGTCTCCGATGATGCCGATGAGCCGGTCATAGACATGCAGATGCCGCTGGGCGATCTGCATGCCCATGCTGGTCATGCGCACATAGCCGCGGGGCGCAAAATAAACGCTGTACAACGGGCCGGGCTCAGGCCTGTGCGTCAGCATATCAGCGTTTGACGCCGATGCCGGCCCTGCGCAGGGCCAGAACGCGCCGCATTTCGTTGCCGCAGATCATCAGGCCCTCGTCCACACCCATACCGGGCTTGGCCAGAATCTGCGCGGGTTTGGTCGCCATGGCGCACTGCACGCAGACCTCCGCCGAACGGTTGGTCTCGTTGCAGGTACCGCCCTGATAGGCGCCTACGCCCTTCTTCTCGCAGTAGAGCACAGCCTCAATGGTGTTGTGCACGCTGCCAAGGTCGGGCGTCTTGATCTGGATCATGTGGCCGGCCTTATGGTCGGCAAAATAGATGACGTCTTCCAGCGTATTGCACCATTCGTCGGCAACCAGCTCAACGTCGATTTTTTCCTTATCCAGCAGCGCGGTCAGCCCGGCCAGGTCGCGCATCTGCGCTTCACGGCTGCCCGAATCCATCGGGCCTTCGATGCGCAGGTGCAGGGGCTTCGCGGCCTCAGCCAGCGTCTTTAAATAGTCCGCCATGGCGCGGTAATTGTCGTGCCCGAAGACCATGCCGATGGTGCCGTAGACATCGATGTGCAGCACGGGCGCGTAGCCCTCGTAGGGAGCTTTCTGGGTGATGCGTTCGCGCAGCCAGATGATGTACTCGCGCAGCTTTTCGCCCTGTTTGCCCAGTTTCTCCTCCACGTTGTTAAACAGCCCGTGGGGCAGCACATCGGCCGCCTTCATGATCATCTTGTCGGCGTTGTTGTAGCGGTCATCGCCCGACTGGGTGAAGATCTGGATCGGCTCCTCCGTCACCTCAAGGCCGTATTCATCCGCCACCACGTCGCACATATTCAGCTTCTTCGCCTTGGCCACGGCATCCAGGATCGCCTGCGAAACACCGTAGCGGATGGCGGTATGCAGGCGCTTGCCGTCCACCTGCATGTGGTCGATTTCGTATGCCAGGTCGCGGAAGCTGTCGAGCTCGCGCCCGACCAGATGCGCCGCGACGTCCTTTTCTATGATCGGAATGAAGTTTTCAGCGAGGAACAGGGGGTCGCGCCCGCCCGCCCCGGAATACTGCACAGCCGCGCAGTCGCCCCAGGC
>CAYZTQ010000102.1:0-6299 GCA_964481445.1 uncultured Christensenella sp.
AACCAGGCAGAAGCAATGCTTGACACGGGCTGCGCGCCTGCATATAATACCTATGTTGCCTATAGGGGCATGGTGTAATGGTAACACGTGGGTCTCCAAAACCTTTGTTGAGGGTTCGAGTCCTTCTGCCCCTGCCAAATACTCTTTGAAAGCTTTGGCTTTCGAGGGGTATTTTTCATTAATGGGATTAGCAAAAGCAGAGCAGGCCATCCGCTCTGCTTTTGCTTATATATATTCTTATTTAAAGTATCGAACTGCGGAAATAAACATCGGGTCTTCTTCATTGCGCGGCACGTTGCGGTACAGTCCTTTCAGCGCGCGCTCCGCGTGGCCCATGCGGCCCATGACGCGGCCATCCGGCGAAGTCAGGCTTTCTACCGCATAGACGGAGCTGTTGGGGTTGTAGAGGATATCCATGCTGGGATTGCCCGCTTCATCCACATACTGGGTAGCGATCTGCCCGTTTTCCGCAAGCTGCTTTAGCAGGGCTTCGTTGCAAAGAAGTCGGCCCTCTCCATGCGAGACAGGCAGCGTTTGAACCTCGTCCAGTTTGCTTTCGCTGAACCAGGGGGAGAGGGTGGACGCAATGCGCACCCGTACCAGGCGCGACTGATGGCGCCCAATCAGGTTGTGCGCCAGCGTGGGGCTGTTCTCATCGGGCTCCTGAATGCGGCCGAAGGGGACAAGCCCCAGCTTGATCAGCGCCTGGAAGCCGTTGCAGATACCGCCCAGCAGGCCGTCACGATGCTCAAGCAAATCCTCCAGCGCGTCGCGCACGGGGGCGGAACGGAGGAAAGAGGTAATCAGCTTTGCGGATCCGTCTGGCTCGTCGCCGCCGGAGAAACCGCCGGGGATCAATACAATCTGCGCCTTGCGCATGGCTGCGGCCACCGCATCTACCGAATCGCGCACATGCTGAGGCGTCAGATTGCGGATCAGCACCACCTCCGGCACTGCCCCTGCGCGCTCAAAGGCTCTTGCCGTATCCAGCTCGCAGTTCGTGCCGGGAAAGGCGGGAATCAGCACGCGGGGCTTCGCGATGCCCGGCCCCTTGCGCGGAGAGAACGCTTTGCTGATGGTGGGCACACTGACATGCTCTGCCTCAGCCCGGGTCGGGAAAACGGATTCCAGCACCGCGTTGTAGGGATGAAGGAAGGCGTCCGCGGACAGCTCGCTCTTGCCGTAGCGAAGCGTGGGCTTTTCGATGGTCTTGCCCAGCGTTATGCCGAGCGAAGTATCTGCAGGAACCTCCAGGATCAGGGAGCCGTCCGCGCTGCCAAACAGCTCCTTCAGCGGGATATCATCCGAAATTTCCGCGCCGAAGCCGTTGCCCAGCGTCATCAGCATCAGCGCATAGGCCGCGCCGCCCATTCGAGGCGTGGACGCGGCATAGACCTGTCCCTTTTGCTGAAGGGATTTTGCGGTGCTGAAAACCTCTTTGAGGGATTGGGCTGTAGGCAGCCCATCAGTCCCGGTTTCGGGCCGCAGCCAGATGAGACGGTGGCCCGCTCCTTTCAATTCCGGCGACAACACATCCTTTTCGCTGCCTGAGTTGACCGCGAAGGAAACCAGCGTGGGCGGGACATCCAGATCGCGGAAGGAACCGCTCATGGAATCCTTGCCGCCAATGGCGGCGACGGACAGTTCCATCTGAGCGCGCAACGCGCCGAGCAGGGCAGCCAGCGGCAACCCCCAGCGGGCCGCGTCCTGACCGGGTCTGGGGAAGTACTCCTGATGCGTCAGGTAAGCGCGGCTTGGGTCGCCGCCCGCGGCCGCGAGCGCGGCCAGCGCCTCCACCACCGCCATATACCCGCCGCGGTAGGGGGAAACCTGAGATACATAGGGATCGTAGCCGAAGGCCATCAACGAACAGGTTTCCGTGCCGCCCGGTACCGGCAGGCGGTGCGCCATGGCCATGGGCGGTGTCAGTTGATGAATGCCGCCAAAGGGCATCAGCAGGGTGCCCGCGCCGATGGTGCTGTCAAAGCGCTCGCAAAGGCCGCGCTGGCTGCTGCCGTTGAGGCTTTTGGCAAAATGCAAAAGCTGTTCGCTGAAATCGCTCACCTCAGGCAAAAGAGGCGCCTGCTGCCTGACAACGTGCGCGTCAGTCTGCTTTGCGGCGCCGTTGGTATCGAGAAATGCGCGGGGGATGGAGACGATGGTTTCGTCTCGCCAGCGCATGGTCAGCGTATCGTCATCGGTCACAGCGGCCACAATGGTCGCTTCCAGATTCTCGGCGTCCGCAAGAGTGATGAGCGCCTCCGCGTCTTCTTTTGCGGTCACAACGGCCATGCGCTCCTGCGATTCGCTGATGGCGATCTCCGTGCCGCCAAGACCGGCGTATTTGAGAGGAACCCTGTCAAGATCAATATCAAGGCCCGGGGCCAGCTCACCGATGGCGACGGATACGCCGCCGGCCCCGAAATCGTTGCAGCGCTTAATCAGTCGGGTTGCCTGAGGGTTCAAAAACAGGCGCTGCAGCTTGCGCTCCTCCGGCGCGTTGCCCTTTTGCACCTGCGCCGCGCATTCCGTGACCGAGGCTTCCGTATGGGCCTGAGAACTGCCTGTCGCGCCGCCGATGCCGTCCCGCCCGGTGCGGCCGCCCAGCAGAATGACTACATCGCCCGCGGCAGGCCGCTCACGGCGCACATGGCTCTCGGGTGCTGCGCCGAGTACTGCGCCGATCTCCATGCGCTTGGCGGTAAAGCCCGGGTGATAGAATTCTTTCACCAATCCGGTCGCGAGGCCGATCTGATTGCCATAGCTGGAATAGCCCTGCGCCGCGCCGCGGGTGATGCTGCGCTGCGGCAGCTTGCTGGGCAGGGTGTCCTGAATAGGAACGGTTGGGTCGCCAGAACCCGTCACGCGCATTGCGGCATACACGTAGGCGCGCGCCGACAGCGGGTCGCGTATCGCGCCGCCGATGCAAGTAGCCGCTCCGCCGAAGGGCTCTATCTCGGTGGGGTGGTTATGGGTTTCGTTTTTGAAAAGCAGCAGCCAGTCTTCCGGCCCTCTGACTGTCTTCGCTTTGATGCGGATGGTGCAGGCGTTGTTTTCTTCACTGTCCACCAATTCGGGCAGCTTGCCCGCGGTTTTGAGCGCCCTGGCGGCCAGCGTGGCCACATCCATCAGGGTATAGGGCGTTCCGGGGCGCAGGCTGTCATGCAGCTTCCGGTACATCTCCCAGGTTTCCTGAACGGCGGGGTCGTCAAAACTGACGTTTTTCAGCTCGGTCAGGAAGGTGGTGTGGCGGCAGTGGTCGGACCAGTAGGTATCGATCACCTTCAGTTCGGCGAGCGTGGGGTCGCGATCCTGCTTGGCAAAAAAGTCCATGCAGAAGCGGATATCGTCTTCTTCCATTGCCAGCTGATGGACAGAACGCAGGCTCTCAATGCCCTGTGCGTCCAGCCTGCGAAAACCGTGCAGCACGGGAACGGGGGAGGGCTGGGGCTGGGCAATATCCAGCGTGGCAGGCAGATCAAGCGATGCAACCTGGCTTTCCACGGGATTGAGCACATAGGCTTTCGCTGTTTCCACATCCTTCGCGGTCAGATTTCCCCTTAATGAATAGACCCTTGCGGTGCGCACGAGGGGACGCTGCTGCTGGGTGAGCAGCTGGATGCACTGGGCGGCGGAGTCCGCCCGCTGGTCATACTGCCCGGGCAGATATTCCAGCGCGAAGCAGTGTTTGAGGGCTTCCTGCGGCAGCTCATCCAGCGCGTCGTCAATCTGCGGCTGCGAGAAAATCAGCGATACCGCCAGACGGAAGGTCTCTTCATCCAGCCCCTCCACATCGTAGCGGTTATAGATGACCAGATCATCAAGCCCGTCAAGACCGAGCGATTCGCGAAGCTCTTTTTTCAGCTCCTCCGCTTCACCGCGCTGACCCGGTTTTCTGACAACATAGATTCTGCGTACCATGTAGGCCTCCCCTTAGTGCTTGAGCGCGCGATACCCGATGTCGCCGCGCATAAATCTGTTTTCAAAATGTATGCCGCGGGCTGTGCGGTAGGCGGCGTCCAGCGCTGCCTCCAGCGTTTCGCCCCGGCCGCAGCCCGCCGCTACCCGACCGCCGCTGGTTACCAGACGGCCTTCCTTCATGGCGACGCCGGCGTAGCAGATGTAGCCGCCCTCGTCGGTGATGGGGAAGCCTTTTTCAAATACGCCGGGATAGCCTTCGCTGGCGACGACCACGCACGCGGCGCTGCCGGGCAGAAAAGAAAGGTCGCTTTCCTTCAGATCACCGCTGCGGCAGTGCAAAAAGGCGTCCAGCGGGCTGCTTGCAAATAGCTGCAGCACGGCCTGCGTCTCCGGGTCGCCGAAGCGCGCGTTGTATTCCAACACCTTAGGGCCATCCTCGGTCAGGATAAGCCCAAAGTAAAGGCAGCCCCGGAAGGGGCAGCCTTCCCTGACCATGGCGCGCAACGTGGGGAGAAAAATTTCCTGCCGGCAGCGCTTTGCGATCTCAGCTGTATAGAAGGGATTTGGCGCGACAGCGCCCATGCCGCCGGTATTGGGGCCGCGGTCGCCGTCGAATGCCCGCTTGTGATCCATGCTGGAGGGCAGCTCCAGCAGGCGCTCGCTATCGGTCAGCGTCAGCACGGAGACCTCGGGGCCCTCCAGATATTCTTCGATCACAGCCTGGCTGCCAGAGGCGCCGAATACTCTGTCGCAGAAAACGGCCCGCAGCGCTTCCTCGGCCTTTGCATGATTTTCGGCAATAAACACTCCCTTGCCTTTGGCAAGGCCGTCCGCCTTGATCACGACGGGATAGCGCTGCCCGGCAAGCGCTTTCATGCCTTCATCAAAGCCTGATACAACCTGCCAGGCGGCTGTGGGAATACCGTATTTCTTCATTAGCTCTTTTGAGAACACTTTGCTGGATTCGATGCGCGCCGCCTGCTGCGTCGGGCCAAAGCATGCGATCCCGGCCTCTTCCAGCGTGTCTACCAGACCGCTTGCCAGCGGATCGTCCGGCGTAACGATGCAAAAGTCAATGTGATGGCTGCACGCGGCGTTCATCACCTCTGCGTGATTCATCGGGTCGCCCGGCAGGCAGACAGCTTCCGTCATGCCGGGGTTGCCGGGCAGGGCGTAGATAATTTCGGCGCGGCTGTCTTTTGCCAGAGCCTTTATCAGCGCGTGCTCCCGTCCGCCGGAACCGATTACCAGTATGCGCATGGCTTCTCCTCTCAGTGGTGGAACAGACGCAGGCCGGTCATGGCCATCACAATGCCCAGCTTGTCGCAGGTATCGACCACCTGCTGGTCGCGGACGGAACCGCCCGGCTGCGCCACATAGGAAACGCCGGACTTCGCGGCGCGCAGAATGCTGTCGTCAAAGGGAAAGAAAGCGTCGGAGCCAAGGGAAACACCTGAGAGGCTGTTTAAGTAGGCGCGTTTTTCTTCGGCGGAAAGTATGCGCGGAGGGGCGGTAAACAGGCGCTGCCAGCCGCCGTTTGCAAGCTCTTCCTCAGCGCGGTTTGAGAGCACCAGCTCGACCGCGTTGTCGCGTTCTGGGCGGCTGAGGGTATCAAGGAAGGGCAGAGAAAGCACTGCTTCATGCTGCCGAAGCTGCCACAGGTCGGCTTTGTCTGCGGCCAGACGCGTGCAGTGCACACGGCTTTGCTGACCCGCGCCTACGCCGATGACCTGGCCATCCCGCGCAAAGCAGACAGAGTTTGACTGCGTATATTTCAATGTGATCAAAGAAACCAGCAGATCCCGCCGGGCGTCTTCCGGCAGGCTTTTACACTGCGTAGGGATGCTCGAAAGCCAGCTTTCATCGATCAGGGCGTCGTTGCGCCGCTGCTCCATGATCAAACCGAATACCTGCCGCCGCTCCGTCTCATCCGGAATATAACCGGCGTCCATCTGCAAAATGGTATATCCGCCTTTGCGCTTCCCTCTGAGAATCTGAAACGCGGCTTCGCTGTAGGCGGGGGCGATCACGCCGTCGGAAACTTCGCGGCTGATGACCTTCGCTGTGGTTTCGTCCACCGTATCGCTCAGGGCGATCCAGTCGCCAAAGCTGCTCAGGCGGTCCGCGCCGCGGGCTCTGGCATAGGCGCAGGCCAGGGGAGAAGCATTGAGGCCGTCGATATCATCGACAAAATAGGCCTTCTGCAGCGCCTTGCTCAGGGAAAGTCCCACGGCCGCTCCCGCCGGGCTGACATGCTTAAACGAGGCGGCGGTCGGAAGACCTGTGGCTTTTTTCAATTCGCTGACCAGCTGCCAGGAGTTCAGCGCGTCCAGCAGATTGATATACCCGGGCTGCCCGTTCAGCACCTGTATCGGCAG
>CAYZTQ010000103.1:0-6268 GCA_964481445.1 uncultured Christensenella sp.
CTCTTATTTCACCGTCGGGCAGCTGAAGAGGAACTCTTCGCCCCACAGCCGCAGGTCTTCCCCGCTGGCGGGCAGCACCACCGTCTGCCCGGCGGACAGATCCATGCTGCGGTCGGCGTAGTACAGGCGGGCGGGGGAAAGGGCGGTCAGCATGCCAAAGCGCCTGCGGTCGGCTGCCAGCAGCGCGTTTTCGCAGTTTGTGTAGCGAAGCACGGTAAAATAGGGTGTCATCAGCAGCTGCTCCAATTTGCCCGCGCCTTCGAGCGGCAGCTCCACGGGCACCGCTTTTTCGGGCGGCGCGCCAAGGGTGGTGACGTCAAGGGCCTGTCTGGTATGCAGCAGGCGCTTGTTGCCGTGTTCGTCGCGCCGCTCCCAGTCATAAAAGCGGTAGGTAACGTCGCTGGATTGCTGAATTTCGTACAGCACAATGCCCTCGCCGATGGCGTGCACCGTGCCGGCGGGGATGTAGAGCACATCGCCGCGGCTCACGTCGATATGGCGCAGCAGGCCTTCAAGCTCGCGGCCCTTCTCGGCCGCGGCGGCCAGAGCGGCGGCGTCCACGCCCTCTTTGATGCCGTAGATCAGCTGCGCGCCGGGCTTGGCGTCCAGAATGATCCAGGCCTCGGTCTTGCCCAGCTTGTTCTCGTTTTTCATGGCGTAGGCGTCGTTCGGGTGCACCTGCACGCTCAGGGCTTCTCTTGCGTCGATCAGCTTGAGCAGCAGAGGAAAGTCACCCTTGACCTCGGTACCGGTCAGGGCTTTGCCGTAACGCTCGATCAGCCTGCTTAATTGGGTGCCTTCGCCGTCCCTGCTGTTGAGGCCCGGGATCACGCTGACCTCCAGGCTTTCACCGGTTTTAACGTCGGGCGTATCCTTGCCGTACAGCTCGCGCAGGCGCGCGCCGCCCCAGGGGGTCAGCTTGCCGTGGCGAAAGCTGGGGTACATCAGAATAGGGGGAAGGGGCATACTGGCCTCGCTTTCTCAGGGCAGCATACGGGTCGCTATCAGATCGACGCCCGTACCGGCCACATCGCTCATCAAGACATCGCCGATTTTGATCGGCAGGTGCAGCTTCAGGGAATGGATGGCCTCCATCACTTCGCTGATTTTTTCCTTGGGCACGGGCGTCGCTGTTTTGAGGCTGATAGGGGTCTGGCTGCCCTCCACCAGCGCGACAGCCGTCACCATGCGCATCGGCAGCACCGATTCCTGCCGCGCGTAGATATCGCCGCGCTTGCACTGGTTATCAGTGACGGACAGCACCTCGCCATCCTGCATGCGCACGGTCATTCTGCAGCCCACCGGGCAGTTGATGCAGGTGATCAGCTGTTCCTTGATTTCAGACATGGCAACCTCCTCAGGCTTCTGCGCCCGCCAGCTTGACGATGGCGTAGGCAATGATCTTCATGCTCTTCGTTAGGCTCTCGATGCTGACATACTCGTCCGCCTGGTGCGCCACATCCTCATCCCCGGGGAAGGAAGCGCCGAAGGCCACGCCCTCGCGCAGCGACCTTGCGTAGGTGCCGCCGCCGGTGGACAGGGCCTTCTTTTCAAGGCCGCTCACTTCATGGTAGGCGTTCAGCAGCTCCTGCACCAGCTCGCTGTTTTCGGGCACATAGTGCGGCGTCTTGGCCTTGGCGGATTCCACCGTGAAGCCGGGCAGGTGCTGGCGAATCACATGGGTGATCATCTCGGGGTTGGCCAGCAGGGGGAAGCGGATATCCAGCCTCGCGAAGACCTTTTCCGCGTCCACGCGGATGATGCCCATGTTGCAGGTCAGGGGGCCGGACATCTTGTCTTCCACCTTGACGCCGAGGCTTTCGCCGTAGAACTCGGTGCCGATGGCGTCGGCCAGGGTTTTGATGGGGCCCTGCGCGCCCAGATCGCGCAGCGCGATCAGCATCTGGCCGATGGCGTTGCGCGCGTGCTCCGGCATGGCGGCATGTCCGTTGATGCCGGTCGCGGTCAGAGTCACGATGCCGTCCTTCGCCTCAGCGGAAAGCGGCCAGCCGTACTGCCGGGAAATCTGGCCGGCTTTCTCTGCCAGTTCGATGCCGCCGCGCACCGTGGCCACAGCCTGGCCGGGGATCACGTTGGTGCGCTCGCCGACGCTAAAGGAGAGGATCTCCAGCCCCTCCTTGGCGGGCTCGGCCGTCAGCGCCAGGCCGCACATGCCCTTTTCGATGTTGATGACCGGGTAGCTGGCGTCGGGGCTGAAGCCCATGCGGGGCATATGCGCCACCTTTTTGTAGTGCTCGATGTCCTTCCAGTTGCTTTCTTCATCGCAGCCGAGGATCAGGCGCACCTTGCGCTTGAGGGGAATGCCTGCCTGCGCCACGGCCTTCATGGCGTACATCGCCGCGACCGCCGGGCCCTTGTCGTCGCTGGTGCCGCGGCCGTAGATTTTGCCGTCCTTGATTTCGGCGCCGAAATGCTCAAACTTCCAGCCGTCGCCGACCGGCACAACATCCAGATGGGCCAGAATGGCCAGGGCCTCTTCATCCTCGCCCTCGCCAAGATCGGCGTGGCCGATGAAACCGTCAAAAATCTCGGTCTTAAAGCCTAACTTTTCGGCATCCGCCATGGCCTTGTCGAGCATCTTGCGCACTTGGGGGCCAAAGGGAGCGCCGGGCTGCGCGTCGGGGCTCGCGATGCTGGGCACGCGCACCCATTCCTGCACGGTAGAGATCATCTTGTCCTGCAGTGAATCAAGAATAATATCAAGTTCTTTCATTGCCAGTATTTATCCTTTCCATCTATCGTCAATCTCGGGTTGGGTCAGCCTTTGACCGCTCTTGCGAAGCGCTCAAGGCCTTCCGCCAGCTGGCTTCGGGGGCAGCCGAAGTTGAGCCGCATAAAGCCTTCGCCCGCCGTCTTGCCAAAGGCCGTACCGTTTGTCGGCAGCACAAGCGCTTCTCGGCACTTCGCCCAGACCTCGCTGTTGCTTTGGCCGTAGGCGCTGATATCCACCCAGGCGAGATAGGTCGCCTCCGAGGGGGTCACCTTCGCTTCGGGCAGCAGGCTTGCCAATCTCTCCGTCAGGAAAAGGCGGTTGGCGTTCAGGTAGGCAAGCAGGCCGTCCAGCCAGGGCGCGCCGTTTTCGTACGCGGCTCTGGTGGCGGAAAGCGCCATCAGGTTGCCGCTCTCCACGCCCCAGCGATGCAGGCGCTCGCAGAGCGATTTCAGCCTTTGCTCGCTGCGGCAGATCAGGTTGGCCTGCTGCAGTCCCGCCAGGTTAAAGGTCTTTGAGGCGGAGGAGAGCACCACCAGACGTTCGTATCCCAGGCTCAGCATGGGGGTGAACACGGCAGGCCGATACACAAACTCGGCATGGATTTCGTCGGAAACCAGCGTGCATTCGTAGCGCCCCAGCAGCTCGGTCAGGGCATTCAGCTCTTCCCGTGTCCATGCGCGGCCGACCGGGTTATGCGGGTTGCACAGGATCATCATCCGCGCGCCGGCCTTCAAATGGGCTTCGACCGCCGCAAGGTCCATGGCAAAGCGTCCGTCACTGCCGCGCTTCAGCGGCGCTTCCAGCACCCTGCGCCCCGCGTCCTCTACAGAAGCGAAGAAGGGGCCATAGACGGGCGGCTGAATGATGACGCCCTCGCCGGGCTTGGTGAACTCGGCCACGCAGACCCGCAGGCCCGACACCACGCTGGGCAGAAAACCGACCTGCGCGGGCTTGATATCCACACCGTGACGGGTTTTCCACCAGGCGCAGAAAGCCTGCCTGTCTTGCTCGCTGATAAAGGTATAGCCGTAGCTGGGATGGGCGGCGCGCTCTTTAAGCGCCTCCGTCACCTCGGGGCAGCAGGCAAAATCCATATCCGCCACCCACAGCGGGATCATCCCCTCTTCGTACACGCCCGGCTCGCCCCATTTTACGGAAGAGGTGCCCAGCCGGTTCAGCCCGGTGTCGAAAAACTTGGCGTCAAATTGCATTGCAGTTACTCCCTTTGCATTCAAATACATGATAGCCGGCCCTGCGCTCCACCGTTTCGACCTGTTCAAACAGCGTGCGAAGGTACTTTTGCGCGCTGGGTGCGCCCTGCTGCTTGCGCATCACGATATACAGCGAGCCTTCGGGCTCAAGATGCTCCGCACACTCGCGGAACAGCCGGTACACCGTTTCCTTGCCCGCGCGGATCGGCGGGTTGAGGGCAATCAGGTCAAAGGGGCCATCCAGCGCTTCAAAGCCGTCGCTCAGCACCGTTTCAGCCTGTACGCCGTTTGCCGCGGCGTTGCGCCCGGCAAGCGCCAGGGCGCGGGGGTTCACATCGGCCATGGTGATGCAGGCGTTTGTCCAGCGGCTTCCCGAGAGTATCCCTACCGGGCCCCAGCCGCAGCCGAGGTCAAGAAAGCGTCCGTCAAAGCTTTCGGGCAGCGCTGTCAAGAGGACGGCGGTACCGGCGTCCAGCTCTCCCTTTGAAAAGACGCCGTTGTCGGTGATAAAGCGATAGCTGCGTCCCCGCCATTCAAGGGAGAAGGACTGCTCGCGGCTTTCGCTTGAAGGGCTTCTGTCAAAATACTGCTGCGCGTCAGCCGCCATATCCCGCCGCCTCTATCAGCATCTGCCATTCCTCCTCCCTGAGCTCCCGGTACTGGCCGGGGGAAAGGGCCTCGTCCAGCTCCAGCGGGCCGAATTTCAGCCTTTTGAGCCAAAGCACCTCGTGCCCGCAGGCGGAGAACATGCGCTTCACCTGATGAAACTTGCCCTCATGCACGATGGCCTCGGCCAGGCTCTCTGACTCATCCGCTTCCAGAATGATCAGCTCTGCCGGCAGCGCGCGAAAATCTGACAGATCCATCCCTTCCCGGAAGCGCCGCACCGCGCTGTCATCCAGCCTGCCCTCCACCCGCGCCAGATAGCGCTTTTCTACCTGCTTTGCGGGAGAAAGCAGCCTGTGCGCGGCCTGACCGTCGGTTGTGAACAGCAGCAGGCCCTCCGTGTCCTTGTCAAGCCTTCCCACCGGCATGCAGCCGAGGCTGCGGTAGGCGGGCTCCAGCAGATCCATCACCGTCCGCTGCCTTGCGTCGCGCGCCGCTGTCAACACACCGGCGGGCTTGTTCATCATCAGGTGGCGGTCAAGGCGGGTATCCAGCGCTTTCCCGTCAAGGCAGACTGACGACCCCTTATCCACCTTGTCATCGCCGGAGACTGCTGCCTGCCCGTTTACCGATACCCTGCCCGTGCGGATCAGCTGCTTCACCTCTGCCCTGCTGCCAAGGCCGAGGGAAGACAGCAGCCTGTCCAGCCTGATCATCTGCCGCCATGAAAGCCCGCGGCGATAGCGGCCTTGCGGTAGAGCACAAAGGGCAGATAGCCAATCAGCAGCACCAGACCGCAGTACAAAAGGGAGCTTTGCGGAAAGTCAAACTGCGTGATCGCCGTCACGATGGTCAGCACGTCGAACATTATGCTGCCGCTCATTTTCGGCGCCAACGAAATGCCCAGCAGCGCCAGCACGACAAGGAAGGGCGGAAGTGCTATCAGAGCATTGACGCGATAGGCCTGTCTCAGCGCTGTGCCTTTGCGTGCCGCCCTCTCGCCGGCGGGCAGATAAAAAGAGGGAGACAGATGCCTGCGCCAGCCCCAGACAGCCAGCCAGACCAGCACTGCCATCCCCAGCGCCCAGATGCCGATACCGATCATCAGCGACAAATCCCCGCTCTCGTTTGAAAGCAGGCTGACCGCCAGCTTACCCGGCGTTTCCAGCATCTTGAAGAAATCAGGGAAGCCCAGGAAAGTGAACACATGATAGACGGCATACAGAACAAGGAGAATGGGCAGCACCAGCGGCGACACCCTGAGGAAGCGCAGCAGCCCCAGTTTCAGGCGCTGCGGATAACTGCCGTGATTGACTTCCCCGCCGAACCATCCGCTCAGCACCCCGCCCAGCCTGTAACGTTCGGGCAGCACCAGCAAGAGCCACAAAAGCAGGCTACAAAGCAGCGCTGCCCCCAGCGTGTACTGCTTTTCCAGTCCCAAAAACTTTCCGGCGGACAGAGCGTATATCAGGGGAGAAAAGGCAAGACATCTTAACATCAGCTGCCCCAGTGTCGTCAGAATATACCATCCGGCGCGCCGCAGGCTTTCGCTGGCCGCGCGCGCGTGCGGAGTGCCCTGCTGCTGGCTCATACCTTGACCTCCTCGGCGATTTTTGACGGTTTTCAGTATACAGCACAGGGCAGGGTTTATCAACTGAAGCGGCTGTTCGGACGCTGTTTGATACGTGGGGAAATCCATGGTTTTTGCCTTCGTTTC
>CAYZTQ010000104.1:0-6149 GCA_964481445.1 uncultured Christensenella sp.
CCTTCGACCGGTTTACCTCTCAACCTAATTTCCACTTGAGTGGAGCTTATTCTGAAACGGGGCCTTAACAACCACTGCCATTCTTTTCCTGATAATGCATTCTTGCAATATCCTTACAGGCGATCATTCTTTTCTAAAAGTTTCCACTCTGCACCCGCTTCGAACAAAATTCGCAGGGCTCTCATTATGGCGTTTGGTGTGGATACTCGGCTTGGCTTTGTTTGATGCCGAAATGAAAGTGCCCCCTTGCACCGCACTCACATCATGCCACAGTTTGAATTCGCATGCAAACAGTAGTCACTGCTTGAGCCCGGCTGTAGATTGCATCATAATACCTGCCACCACTGTTCGCGGGAAAACTACATGCCGTTCTGGCAATCGCGCCAAAGGTCGAGACCTATACGACGATGTTTTTTATCTTTTAAGAACCAAACTCAAGCGCCGCCTACGAAAACAGCATCGATATCTGACTGTCAATCTGACTGTCAATCTGACTGTCACTTTGGGCAGAATATGAGTTTTTTGATGAATCTGAGCTCAAGCGAACGTAAGTTCAAAAAAATGCAAAATCCCTTGAAATCATTGAATTTCAAGGGATTTTTGCTGGTGCGCCATCAGGGACTCGAACCCGGGACACCCTGATTAAGAGTCAGGTGCTCTACCAACTGAGCTAATGGCGCATAGTGGAGCGGGTGATGGGAATCGAACCCACGTGACCAGCTTGGAAGGCTGGAGCTCTGCCATTGAGCTACACCCGCGCAGCCATACCAGGATGGAAAGTGGAGCGGTAGACGAGGCTCGGACTCGCGACCTCAACCTTGGCAAGGTTGCGCTCTACCAACTGAGCTACTACCGCATAATGCTTGGTGCGGACGAAGAGACTTGAACTCTTACGCCGTAAGGCACTAGATCCTAAGTCTAGCGCGTCTGCCATTCCGCCACGCCCGCAAGCCATTGACCTTCGAAAAGGTGGTGACCCATCCGCGACTCGAACGCGGGACACCTTGATTAAAAGTCAAGTGCTCTGCCAACTGAGCTAATGGGTCAGGATGGCTGGGGTGGCAGGGATCGAACCTACGAATGCGGGAGTCAAAGTCCCGTGCCTTACCGCTTGGCTACACCCCAACACCCGGCGCGCATGACCGAAGTGGGGTGGGTAGTCGGATTTGAACCGACGACATCCAGATCCACAATCTGGCGCTCTAACCACTGAACTATACCCACCACAGGTTGGCGCGCCTGAAGGGATTCGAACCCCTGACCCACGGCTTAGAAGGCCGTTGCTCTGTCCGACTGAGCTACAGGCGCATCACCGTCGGTACAGCGACGAAGGGAATCCGGAGGAATCCATTCCTGCTGACAAGTAGAAATATTAGCACAGGCATGAATAGGTGTCAACACAAAAGCGCAAATTTTTCAGAAGTTTTCGCTTCAAACTTTCACAGCTGAACAGCGGGGGAACACCTTCGGCAGTTCCCGCGGGCGGGTGAGGGAGATCATCCCTCCCGCGCGTCCATGTTTCGGTTTACCCCAGTGCTGTCAAAGCGGTGAAATATGGATATAATAAAAGAACATACGCTGGCGGAATCGTCGGATAAGCAGTCCGCGGCGTCCTGGTAAGCCGCCAGAGGCCAGGCACTTCTTGCCTAGGGCGCGCTGAAAGACACTGCGCCCTCTGCCTGATTCGCCGATCATCCACATGGCTTGTGGTTCTGCCAGGGGTTTCGCACGATGTCCCAGGCTTGAAACACCGTGACTATATGATACAAGGAGAAAACCCATGAACGCGACCACCATTGTCTGCCCGCACTGCAGGCGGCCCTTTGAAATCAGCCAGGCCATCCAGCACCAGATCGAGGATGAGCTGCTGCGCGCCAAGGACGAGCAGAGCGAAACGCTGAAGCGCGAGCTGGAGGAGGCGGCGGAAATCAAGCTGCGCCGCGCGGTGCAGAGCGCGCGCGAGGCGGCGGGAGAGGATGCCCGGCTGCTTTTGGACCGCGAGCGGCAGGCCATGAAGCTGGCGCTTGAAAAGGCGAAGCAGACCGCGCTGTTTGAGGCGGAGCAGGCAAGGCAGCAGACGGAGCTTGAAACCGAGCGGCTGAAAAAGCAGGCCCAGAGCGCGGACGAGAACATGAAGAAGATGCGCGAGCAGATGACCAAGCTGCTGGACGAGCTGAGCCTTGCCAACCGGGCGAGGGAGGAGGCGCAGCTCGCCGCCCGCCGCGAGCTGATGGAAAAGGAGGCCCTGATCCGCAAGGAAGCCGTACAGAAGGCCTCTGACGACTTCAATACGAAAATCCGCGAGCAGGAGGAAACGATCAACCGGCTGCGCGAGCAGCTGACCAGCGCCAAGCAGGTGGCCGAGCAGGGCTCGCAGCAGCTGCAGGGCGAAATACTGGAGCTGGATATTGAGGAGAACCTGCGCGCCGCCTTCCCGCTGGACAGAATCACCGAGGTCAAAAAGGGAGAGCGCGGCAGCGATATCCGCCAGGTGGTCAACGAGCGGCTCTACCAGAACTGCGGCCTGATCCTGTGGGAGTGCAAAAACGCCAAGACCTATCAGCAGGCCTGGCTCGGCAAACTGAAGGACGAACTGGCCGAGGAGAAGGCGCAGATCGGCGTCCTTGTGTTCAGCCCCACCGACGGCAGCGGGCCGGATTACGAGCAGCTGGCGGACAATGTCTGGCTGGTGAAGCCGCGCTACGCGGGTATGCTGGCCGCCCTGCTGCGCGAGGTGCTGGTCAAAGTGTTTGTCGCCAACCGCAACAACGAGGGCAGGGACGTCAAGACCGAAATGGTGTACAACTATCTGACAGGCGGCGAGTTTGCCAGCCGCATCCGCTACATCATCGAATCCTACGACGAGATAACCAGGCAGCTGGATACCGAGAAGAAACAGGCCCAGCGGCGCTGGGCGGCGCAGGAGAAGATTCTGCAGAAGGTCACGGCCAGTCTCTACGGCATGAGCGGCGACCTGCAGGGCATCGCGGGCAAGGAGATCATCGCCCTGCCGGGCATGGGCGCGGAAAGCGAAGAAGAAGAATAAGCGGCGCTGTTTCTACCCGGCGCGATGATGTTCGGCTGTTGACTATCTGATATCAAAATGATATCATTCCTCCCGAAAAGGGGATGAAATGATGAGCATTCTTGAGATAGAAGGGTTCAGCAAAAGCTACTCGGGCAAGACAAGGGCCGTGGACAGCCTGAACCTGCGGCTGGAGGCCGGAGATATCTGCGGCTTTATCGGCAAGAACGGAGCGGGCAAAACCACCACGCTGCGGGCAATCGCGGGCATATTGCGCTTTCAGGAGGGCGAGATCCGCATCGACGGCGTATCGGTACGCGAAGACCCGCTGGCCTGCAAGAAGAAAATCGCCTACATCCCCGACAATCCGGATCTGTACGAGTTTCTGACCGGCGCCCAGTACCTGAACTTCATCGCCGACCTGTTTGAGCTGCCGCCCGAGGTGCGCAGGGAGCGGATCGCCTATTATCTGGAGGCGCTCGACCTGACTAGCCGCGCGCAGGATCTGATCTCCAGCTATTCGCACGGCATGAAGCAGAAGCTGGCCATGATCGGCGGCTTCATCCACAGGCCCCTGCTGTTTCTGATGGATGAGCCCTTTGTGGGGCTTGACCCGGAGGCCGTGGTGCGCGTGCGCCGCATGATTCAGGAGTTCTGCCGGGAGGGCAGCGCGGTGCTGTTTTCCACCCATGTGCTGGAAGTGGCGGAGAAGCTGTGCAGCAAGGTGGCCATCATCAGGCAGGGCCGCCTGATCGCCTCCGGCCCCACCGATGAGGTGCGGGATGGGCAAAGCCTGGAAAGCCGTTTTCTGGAGGCGATGCAGGATGGCTGATCTTCGCCTGTTGCTTCGCCTTGAGCGCATGAACCTGTTTCGTATCAATGAGATACGCTTCACACAGGATAAAAAGCAGAAGCGCCGCCTTGTGCTGATGCTCTTTCTTTATATTGTTCTCGCGCTGATGGGGCTTGCCTACGCTTCCCTATTGATGTGGGGGCTGTATGAGGGCGGGCTCGCGCGCCTGCTGCCCGCCCTGTCCGTGCTGCTGGGCGCGATGCTCAGCCTGACGGTGAGCGTCATCCGCGCGCAGGGGCTGTTCTTTTCGCCGCAGGGCTATGAAAGGCTGGCGGCGCTGCCTCTCAAGAATTCCTCCATCATTTTCTCCCGTCTGATCGGCGTTTATGTATCCGCCCTTTCTGTGAGCACGGCTGCCTTTCTGCCCGCCTGCGTGTTCTATCTGCTTTCCTTTGGTTTTTCACTTGAAAAGGCTCTGCTGTGGCTGACGATGCTGCTGCTCGCGCCCCTGCCGGCGATGTCGGCCGGACTGCTGCTCGCCGTGGCGCCGGCCCTGCTGCTGCACCGGCTCAAAAACCGCAGCCTGCTTTCCGCCCTGATCACCGTGCCGCTGATTTCCTACCTGATGCTGCGGCTTTACAGCCTGCCCATGCAAAAAATGGACGGCGCTGCCCTGCTGGGGATGATCGGCGGCGGGATAGAAAGCAGCCTGTCCGGCTTCTATCCGCCCGCGCGGCTGGCCCCGGGCCTGATTGCGGGAGACGCGGGGAGCCTGCTTGCCTTCGCCGCCTTTTCCCTCCTCCCCCTCGCGCTGGTCAGCCTGGCGCTGATCAAGTTCTACGCGCCGCTGCAGGCCCTGCTGGGGAAGGTGCACCTGCGCCGCGCCAAAGCCCGGGCCCTCCGCGCGAAAAGCCCGCTGCTTGCACTGACGCTGAAGGAAGCCCGACGCATGGCGGCCTCTCCTCTCTACCTGATCAATACCGGCGTGGGCCTCTGGATGACGCCGATGGCCCTGCTGTTCCTGCCCGCGGTCAACCCCGGCCTGCTCGGGGCGGCCCTGTCGCTGTCTGCCGTGCGGGAGGCTGTTTCGCGCTACCTGCCGCTGGCGGCCTGCGCCTTCAGCGCCATTGCCCTGCCCGCCACGGTGAGCATCTCGATGGAGGGCAAAAGCGCCTGGCTGATGTGCACGGCCCCTGTTTCCACCGGCGTGCTGCTGGGCGCGAAGGCGCTGTTCAGTCTGCTGTTCTGCCTGCCGCCCATCCTGCTGACTGCGGCGCTGCTCGCGCTGCATTTAAGGCTTTCGGCCGCCCTGTTCCTGCTCTGCCTGCTGCTGCCGCTCAGCCTGTGCGCCGCCTGCACCGCCATCGGCCTGTCGCTGGATCGGCGCTTCGCGCGCTACGACTGGGAAAACGAGCAGCAGATCATCAAAAACTCGGCGCAGACCGGCCTCGGCCTGCTGGCGGCACTGATTCTGCTGGCGCTGATGTATGCCTGCTTCCGTTTTATACCCGAAGGGCTTATACTGCCTGCAGGCTTCGGTCTTTGCGCGCTGCTGGTCCTCTCGGCCCTCGCGCTGCTTCGCAGGCTGTTTAAGACCCCTGTGTACCAGATCCCCTGATGAAGGAGAGAAACATGATCACATCCAGCTTCGACCCCCGGTCCGCCCCGGTTTTTGGCCCGCAGGATCTGTATGAGCCGCCGAAAAAGCCGCTTGCGGATGTTTGCGTCATCACCTTTTCAAAAACGGTCATCGACCACGCGCTGAGCCGGTTTGACTGCAGCGATGCGGCGACCGTCCGGGCGCTGAACGGCGACCGGCCCATCTATACCCTTGTCTATCAGGGGAAGACCATCGCCTTTTGCATGAGCCCCATCACCGCGGCCGGCTGTGGCACCGCGGTGGAAGAAATCCTGCTGCTGACGGGCGCCAAGCACCTTGTGTTGTTCGGCAGCTGCGGCGCGCTTGACAGCTCCCTCACCGAAGGGCGGCTGATCGTGCCGACCGAGGCCTACCGCGACGAGGGCCTCAGCTACCACTACGCCCCGCCGCAGGACTATATCACCGTGAGGAGCGCCCCGAAGGTGGCCGCTATTTTGGAAGAGCTTGGCCTGCCTCATGTATCCGGCCGCTGCTGGACGACTGACGCGCTGTTTCGCGAAACGCGCCTGAACGCCGAAAAGCGCCGCAAAGAGGGCTGCATCGCCGTGGACATGGAGTGCAGCGGCCTGCAGGCGCTGTGCGATTTCAAGGGCGTTGATTACTATACCTTCTTCTATACAGGCGACCTGCTGGACGCCCCCAAGTGGGAGCAGCGCATCCTCTGCAACGAG
>CAYZTQ010000105.1:0-5935 GCA_964481445.1 uncultured Christensenella sp.
GTGGATTCATCCGCGCAGCCCATCTTCACAAGCCTTTCCTTCACCTCGATGACGTCGGGCACGCCCATGTGGTTGCGCCCTTCCTTCCTGTACCCCGTGGTGCAGTCGAGGCTGACGAGGCTGAGCTTCCTGTCCGCAAGATACGCCCAGGTCTTTTCGGGGAAAATGCCGGTATCGTTGCCGTAGAGCAGCGTCTGCCCTTCCCGCTCGATCAGATAGATATAGCAGCGCTCGCTCCTGTCGTGGTTGGCCAGCATCGCGGATACCAGGTAGCCTTCGATCTCCACCGGCTCATAGGGCGCGATTTCGCGGCAGGCGACCTCGCCGCCGGTCAGCTGGCCGTCTCTGTGGCAAGCCGCAAGAAAGGTTTGCAGCCTGCCCGCCATCGCGTCGTTGCCGTAAAAGGTCAGCGTGTCCTCCACCCCGTGGGCAAAGCCCGGCGAGCGGAAAAGCAGATCCTCCGGGTAGAAATGATCCTGATGCGTGTGCGTCACCAGCACGCTTTGAATGCCGGGCAGATCCAGCCCATCCCGCAGCATGTGCAGATAGGTGTCGGGCGGAAAATCAAACAGGATCCGTCCGTCCAGCAGCGCCTGCGAGCGCGTGCGGATGTTTTTGCCCCCAAGCCGCCTGGCCTCGCGGCAGAATTCACAGTGGCAGAACAGCCCCGGCCAGCCCTCCGCAGCGGCCGTCCCGAAATACTGAAGCTTCATACATCTCCCTCCTGCCTGTATGATAAGGGCGCGGAGCGGCTTGTCAAGACGGAGAATTAAATCCATGTTTGCCATCAGGAGGCATGATTCGCCTGCTGGTTCTTGGCATGATAATCAACAGCAAGGGAAACAGGGCAAAGGATGAGCCGGAGCATTTTTGAAATGCTTTGACAACCTGCGCCGCCCTTTAAGGAAAAAGCCCGTAGGCCCTGTATCGATCAAGCATCATCTGGTACAGCATGCGGTTGGCGAAAAGCTGCCGGTAGGTGGCAGATTTTTCCTTGCCCGCGGCCTTCAGCTCTTCCATTTTCGTCTGTTCCCATGCTGCCTGCGTCTGCAGCTCAGACAGCATTTTTTCAAAGGCTTCCAACCGGTTCATGGTCCCCTCGCTTTACCAGCTCATTGAGCGCGGTATATTCCCTCAGGTACAGGCCCCGACGCATCTCATCCAGACCCGTATAGCGAGGATACTGCGCAAAAATGGATTTGACTTCCTCAAGGGGCAGCCACCTTGGCTCCATGCCGGCCGCCCGCTCCCGCTCGGTCAGCCGGGGCTGCGCGGAACCGACGGCCCGACAAAGAAAATAGCGGTTCACCCATTTCCGGTCTCGATAATATTCATTGATTTCCAGCGCGCAGGCGGAAGGCTCTGCCAGTACGCCCGTCTCCTCCGCGATTTCCCGCGCGCAGCAGATCCTTTCTTCCTCCCCCTCCTCAAGCCCGCCGCCGGGCAGCATCCATTGATCATCCAGCGTTTCATAGGACAGGAGAATCTCGTTTCCCCGCAGCACAATCCCCCGGCAGGCCACCCTTGCCTTTTTCCAGCGGCCCAGGTAATTTTCGCCGATGATGTTGATTGTTTTCATAAGACCGTTCCTTATCTTTCCCCTGCTGTCCCGGGGCCGCTCACCCTGCCATTATACCACACCATTCCCTTGACATCCCTCTCCTTTTCTTCTATGCTGACAGCATCAAAACAAGGAGATGCGCCGATGAGAAACACCCTCAGGTAATCGTCATTTTACCGAAAGCTCGCCCTCAGGGGCTTCTTTCGGGTGCGATATACGGAGGGGCTTATGCCGGGCATCATCATAGAACATCTTTCCTTTACCTATCCGGGCAGCTATACGCCCGTTTTCAGCGATCTTTCTTTCAGCATGGATACCTCCTGGCGGCTGGGTCTGGTGGGGCGCAACGGGCGGGGCAAGACCACGCTGCTGCGCCTGCTTTCGGGCGAGCTGAAGGGACAGGGCCGCATCGAGACGACGGCCCGCTTCGACTGCTTTCCCTTTCAGGCGCAGACGCAGGGCACGGCCCGCCATTGCCTGCGCGAGGCCATCGCGCCCTTTGAAGCCTGGGAACAGGAAATGGCGGCTCTCCTTGCCCGGGGCGATGAGGAAAGCCTGAAGCGCTGGGGCGAAATCGAGCAGCTGTACGGCGCGCAGGACGGCTACCTGATCGACAGCCTGATCGACCGCGAGGCCGACAAGATGGGCATCTCCCCCGAGCTGCTGGAGCGCCCTTTTCTCAGCTTCTCGCCCGGCGAGCGCACGCGTCTTTTGCTCTGCGCCCTGTTTCTGCGCAAAAACCGCTTTCTTCTGATCGATGAGCCGACCAATCATCTGGATATGCGCGGGCGCGACATCGCGGCGGAATACCTGGCCGGAAAATCCGGCTTTCTGCTGGTCAGCCACGACCGCAGCTTTCTGGACCGCTCGGTCGACCACATCATGGCCCTGCAGAAAAACAGCATCCGCATCGAAAAAGGCAATTATTCCAGCTACCGCGCCAATAAAAAGGCGCAGGATGAGTTTGAGCTGGCGCAGAACGAGCGCCTCAAGAAGGATATCCGCAGGCTGAACGAATCGGCCCGTGAAAAAGCGCTCTGGAGCGACAAGGTGGAGGCCAGCAAGTTCGGCAGCCATCCCTCCGACCGCGGCTATATCGGCCACAAATCGGCCAAGATGATGAAGCGCTCGCTGGCGATCGAGAACCGCCTGCAGCGCAGCGTGGAAGAAAAGGAAAAGCTGCTGAAGGACATCGAGTATCAGGGCAGCCTGAGCCTGCATCCTCTGCCCCATCCGGCCCGGGTGTTGCTGAGCGCGCTGGGGCTTTCCTTCCACTACCCAAACGGCCCGCTTCTGGTCGACGGGCTGAATCTTCGGGTGACGCAGGGGCAGCGCATCGCCATCACGGGGCGCAACGGAGCGGGCAAATCCACCCTGCTCAAGCTGATCGAGGGCAGGCTGCAGCCGACGGGCGGCAATCTCTCCCGCCCCGGCGGCCTGATTATCAGCACTCTGCCGCAGGAAGCCTGGCAGATACAGGGCACGCCCTTTGAAATCGCGGAGAGGGAAGGCCTTGCCGCCGATTATTTTCTGACCCTGCTGCGCAAGTTCGGCTTCCCCCGCGAGGCCTTCACCCGCGACGCCTCGGGCTTTTCGATGGGGCAGCAGAAAAAGCTGCTGCTGGCCGCCTCGATGGCCAGGCCCGCGCACCTCTACCTGTGGGACGAGCCCCTCAATTACATAGACCTTGAAAGCCGCGAGCAGATCGAGGATATGCTGGCCGAAACCGACGCCACGCTGATCTTTGTGGAGCACGACCGGCAGTTTGTGGAAAGAGTGGCGACGGAGATGCTCAATATCTGACCAGTCGATGATGCTCAGCAAAAAACGGCCGCTATCAGGCGACCGTTTTCCAATATCAGGCTTAGACTTTTGTTCCCGGCTTCACAGCCCGTGTCACCGCGAAGCTGGGCACGCCGTACTCGTGCAGGCGACCGGAGCCGTTGGTATCCTCATACAGATGGGTCAGGCAAAAGCCCACCTTCAGCTGGCCGCCCACCTGTTCCTCGATGGTGTGCGAAAACTGCACGCCCTCATTTCTTTTAAGCGCCCGCTCCATCAGCTCCGGGTCTCTGAGCGGGTTGTAGGGCAGGCGGTGGCAAAGCGTGGTCTCCGTCTCATCGAACATGAAGTTGGGGCCGATATCCAGCCCCGCCATCAGGATGCCGCCGGGACGCAGCACGCGGAAGCATTCGCGCCAGACGGGCTCCACCTTTTCGATATAGCAATTGCTGACGGGGTGGAAAATAAGGTCGAAGGCCCCCTCTTCAAAGGGCAGGGGCTGCGTCATATCGTGGCGGACGACGCGGATAGCGTAGCCCTCTCTTTTCGCTGTTTCTTCCTCGCTTTTGAGCTGCGCGCTGGAATAATCCAGCACCGTGCACTCGGCCCCAAGCGCCGCGAAAACGGGCATCTGCTGCGCGCCGCCCGAGGCAAGGCCCAGCACCCTGCAGCCCGAAAGCTCGGGGTACCATTCCTTCGGCACGGGCCTCGTGGGCGAGAGCAGCATCTGCCAGTCGCCCCGCTTTGCCCGCAGGTAGTCTTCGTGGCTGATGGGCTTTCCCCATTCCCAGCCGCCTGCCACCCAATCGTCTATTGTGCGCGCGTTGATATCGGTATAGCGTTCAATCATGGTTTTTTTCAAGGGCTCTGGCCTCATGCTCCTCGCAGGAGACGATCAGTAGCTTCTCCTCGCTGAAGGTGACAAAGCCCTCCGGCGTGCCGCCCGGCTTTCTCACATATTTGCGCAGGGTGTAGTTGACGGGCACCTGCCGCCCCCTGCCTTTGGAATAAAAGGCGGCCAGCCTGGCCGCGGCCAGGCGCGCTGTTTCGGTGGCTTCCCTGCCCTCCGTCCTCAGGATGACGTGCGAGCCGGGCATATCCTTGGCGTGCAGCCACAGGTCGTTGCCGGCCGCCCACTTGAGCAGGCGCTCGTTCTGCAGGCTGTTTTTGCCGACGACGATCTCAAAGCCGTCGGGCGACACGAAGCGCAGCGGCTCGCCCTGCCGGTCGCGCTGCTTTTTGTGCGCCTGCGCCTCCCTGCGGATGATGCCCGCGCGGCGCAGCGGCTCCTTGATTTCGGCGATATCCTCCTGCGTCTGGGCCTGCTCTACCGCCCACATGGCGTCCTCGATGAGGGCGATCTCTTTGAGCGTATGCTCCTTCTGCTCCGCCGCGACCCGTCTGGCGACCGCCGCCTTGCGGTAGCGCTTAAAGTATTTCTGCGCGTTCTGCGCGGCGCTGAGGGCAGGATCCAGCTCCACCTTCAGCGTGCCGTTGTCATAATAATTGGGCAGCTGAGCCTCCCTCGCCCCCTTGGGCACCTGCGAGCCGAAGGCCGTCAGCAACTCGCCCGACACGCGGTATTCCTCCATGCGGGCGGCGGAGGCCAGCTCCTCTTCCTGTGCGGCCAGCTTTTTAAGCGCCCTTTCCTCCGCCGTTTTCAGCGAGCGGCGGAAGGCCGCCGTGCGCTGCATTAGGCGGTCATGCAGGTCGCGCTCGTAATACAGGGTATCCAGCGCCGCGGAGAGGCTGGCGGCAGGCTGCTGCCTATCTCTTGAAAGCGAGAGGAAAGGGAAGGGCAGGGCGTCCTTCTCAAGGCCGTGCTCATCAGTATAGAGCTGTGGCTCCGCGATATCGGGCAGCCCGCGCAAAAAGGCGGCCAGCTGGCGTGCGAAGGGCTCCATACTGATGTCCGCCATCTGCGGCTGCTCCTGCCCCGTAAGGCGCAGGCAGAGCTCGCGCGCGCTGCCCGCGCCGATGCCGCTGACGCAGGCGCTGACGGCCTTGTCAAGCCGCCCGCCCTCTAAAAGAAGACGGCGCAGCAGCTCCTTTTCCTCGGCCGCTTCGGGCGGCAGCTTATCCTGCGCCGGGGGCAGCTCGAAGGGCAGGCCGGGCAGCATACGCCGCACGCGGCTCATATCGTCGGTCACATGGCGCAGGCAGTCGATGATGATGCCATCCTGCACCAGGCTCAGGTTGCTGTGGCGGCCCATGGCCTCAAAATACAGCTGCTTTTCGTGCGCGACCCCCATCTCGTCATTGGAGAGCACGTCGATGCGCAGCAGCCTGTCGCCGAACATCTGCCGGATGCCCGTCACCCGGCCCGAGAGCAGGTGCTTGCGCATCAGCATGGTAAAGACAGGCGCCACGAGGGGGCTTTCGTAGTTTTTATCGGTCAGGTGCAGGCGGGTGCCGGTGGGGTTGGCGTTGATGAGCAGGCGGTGGTTGTGCCCGCCCGCGCGGATCAGAAGCACCACCATGTCCTTCTCCGGCTGCTGCACCTTGTCCACCCGCCCGCCGGTCAGCGTTTTATCAAGTTCGCGGGCGATAAAGCCGAGCGTCAGTCCGTCTAAGGCCATGGGTCCCTCCAAG
>CAYZTQ010000106.1:0-5932 GCA_964481445.1 uncultured Christensenella sp.
CAGCGCTCAAGGAGGAGGGCAGGCGTGAAGCTTCCTTTTCATATTGATTTGACAGGCAAAGTCGCTCTGGTCACGGGCGGCGGCGGCGTGCTGGGGGCGAGCTTTTCACAGGCTCTGGCAGCCTGCGGCGCCAAGGTAGCCATCATGAACCGCAGCCTTGAAAGGGGCCAGCGGGTAGCGGAACAAATCCAGAAGGAAGGCAGCGAAGCGCTGGCGCTCGCCTGCGATGTGCTGGACAAGGCCGCGCTTGAAAAGGCAAGGGAAGACATCAAGTCCCGTTTCGGCCCCGTGGACATCCTGATCAACGCGGCGGGCGGCAACCGTCCCACGGCCACAACGGACGATGAGCAGTACGACGCGGGAGCGCGGGTGGAAAAGGATTTTTTTCACCTTTCAGAAGAAGGCATCCGAGAGGTATTCGACCTGAATTATCTGGGCACCCTGCTGCCGACGCAGGTGTTCGCACAGGATATGGTCGGAAGGAAGGATTGCTGCGTGGTCAACATCTCCTCCATGGGGGCCTATCTGCCGCTCACCAAGGGGATGGCCTACAGCGGCGCCAAATCAGGCGTCAGCAACCTGACCCAATGGCTGGCGACCTATTTTGCCAAAAGCGGGCCGCGCGTCAACGCGATCGCCCCGGGCTTCTTTGTCACCGAACAAAACCGCTCCCTGCTCTACACGCAGGATGGGCAGCCGACCGCGCGCACGGGCAAGATCATGGCGGCGACCCCGATGGGACGCTTCGGCGACCCGGAGGAGCTGCTGGGCGCGCTGCTGTTTTTGGTATCATCCGAAGCGGCGGGTTTTGTAAACGGCGTAGTAATCCCTGTGGATGGCGGGTATACTGCTTATTCAGGGGTATAAGGAGATAGAACAAGATGTATGATTTGATTACCGCTACCAGCATGGGCGTGCGGATCACGCCCGAATCGCGCCAGCCCGTGGGGCTGGATAACCGTTTCATCATGCAGGCCACCAGCGCGGAAAGCAATGTGCTGAACGTTTCCGCCTCGCTGGGGCTGAAAACCAAGGTGCTGACGGCCTTCGTCAAGGGCAGCCCGATTTCTGATTTTATCAGGCGCGAGCTGGGCCGCCGCTTCATCTCCTTTGAAGGGCCCGAGATTGCGCCGGACGGCCCCTGGGGCGTCCGCCACCAGTTCAACATCGCCGACGCAGGCTTCGGCCCCCGCGGGCCGCGGGTGCACAATGACCGCGCGGGCGAAGTGGGCCGCGAGCTTGGGCCGGAATATTTTGACCTCGACCGCATCTTTCAAACGGAAGGCGCGCGGATGATTCATTTCTCGGGACTTTTCGCCGCGCTGTCTCCCAAGACGGCGGAGTTTTGCCTGGCGCTTGCGGAAAAAGCGCGGGCAAACGGCTGCCTGATCAGCTTTGACCTGAACTACCGCGCTTCCTTCTGGAAGGGACGTGAAAAAGAGCTGCGCGCAGCCTTTCACCGCATCGCCTCGGCAGCGGATGTGCTGATCGGCAACGAAGAAGACTATCAGCTGGCGCTGGGACTCAAGGGCCCCGAAGCGGGAGGTCAGGATGTGGCCAAAACCGACGAGTTCAAGGCCATGATTGGTGAAGCCCGAAAGGCCTATCCGAACGCGCGGGTCTTCGCGACCACGCTGCGCCAGGTGGTAAACGCGAACCGGCACCTTTGGGGCGCGCTGCTGTACAAGGACGGCGAATGGTTTACTGCCCCTGCCCGCGAAATCGATATCCTGGACAGGATTGGAGGCGGCGACGGCTTCGTGTCCGGCCTGCTTCACGCGCTGCTGAAAGGCTGGGATGGGGAAAAATGCGTGCAGTTCGGCTGGGCGACCGGGGCGCTTGCCGCCACCATGGTGGAAGACTACGCCTCCCCTGCTGATGAAGAGCAGGTGTGGAGCATCTGGAATGGAAACGCGCGCGTGAAGCGCTGACATAGAGGAGGAAAGCATGAAGAAAGCGGATATCGGCCTGGTCGGCCTTGCCGTCATGGGCGAAAACCTTGTGATGAACATGGAAAGCAAGGGTTTTACCGTCGCCGTATATAACAGGACTACAGAAAAAGTAAAGAACTTTACAGAAGGCCGCGCGAAGGGCAAAAACATCATCGGCGCGTACAGCCTGCAGGAACTTGTGGATGCGCTTTCCAAGCCGCGCAAGGTGATGCTGATGGTCAAGGCCGGAAAGCCTGTGGACGATCTGATCGATCAGCTGCTGCCTCTGCTTGAGGAAGGCGACATCATCATCGACGGCGGCAACAGCCATTTCCCCGATACCATCAGGCGCACCCAGTATGTGGAATCAAAGGGGCTTCGCTACATCGGCACCGGCGTATCCGGCGGCGAGGAAGGCGCGCTGAAGGGCCCCAGCATGATGCCCGGCGGCTCCCCCGCGGCCTGGCCTTATGTGAAGGATATTTTTCAATCCATCAGCGCGCATGTGGACGGCCAGCCCTGCTGCGACTGGGTAGGCGAAGGCGGCGCGGGGCACTTTGTCAAAATGGTACACAACGGCATCGAGTACGGCGATATGCAGCTGATTGCCGAAAGCTACCTGCTGATGCGCGATGTGCTGAAAATGCAGCCGGAAGAGATGGCAGAGGTCTTCTCCACTTGGAACAGAGGCGAGCTTGACAGCTACCTGATCGAGATCACCGCCGATATTCTGGCCGCCAGGGATGTGGACGGCAGCCCGCTGGTGGACAAGATCCTTGACACAGCCGGGCAGAAGGGCACCGGCAAATGGACGGCGATCGCCGCGCTGGATGAGGGCATCCCGCTGACCATGATCGCGGAGGCAGTTTTTGCCCGCTCGCTTTCCAGCGATAAGGATGGCCGCGTGAAGGCGGGCGATCTGCTTGGCAAGAGCGCCCCCGAATTCAAGGGCGACAGGAAGGCCTTTATCGACAGCATCCGCAAAGCGCTGTACGCCTCCAAAATCATTTCCTACACACAGGGGTATCTTTTGATGGCGAGTGCCGCCAAAACCTATGGCTGGAACCTGAACTTCGGCGGCATCGCCCTGATGTGGCGGGGCGGCTGCATCATCCGCAGCGTTTTCCTTTCCAAAATCAAGGAAGCGTTCGACGAGAACCCCGCGCTCGAAAACCTGCTGTACGCGCCCTATTTCACCAAGGCGGTCAACCAGGCGCAGGAAGGCTGGCGCGAAGTGGTGGCTCTGGCCGCCATGCAGGGCGTGGCCCTGCCCGCGATGAGCAGCGCGCTGGCCTATTGGGACGGCCTGCGCAGCCCCAGAAGCGGCGCCAACCTGCTGCAGGCGCAGCGCGACTACTTTGGCGCGCACACCTACGAACGCGTGGACAGGGCGCGCGGCGAATTCTTCCACACCAACTGGACGGGCGAGGGCGGCACCACAGCCGCCGGTATTTACAATGCCTGACCAGCTGATCAAAGAGCTGGCGCTGTACGCGCAGACGAAGGATGGCCTGAGCGATCGGGCTGTCCTTCGCGCGCTTGAAGATGCCCTGTCGCCGATAAAAGACAGGCTGAAAAAAGTTCTTCTGGTGCCGCCGGATTTTACCCGTTTTCACTCGGATGCGGGCAAGATCGCGGGCATGCTGTATGGCATGCTGAGCCCCGGCTGCCGGGTGGATGTGCTGGTAGCCCTTGGCACCCATGTCAAAATGAGCCGGGACGAGTGGGAAAAGATGTATTCCCCCATCCCCTACGAGCGCATGCTGGTGCACAACTGGCGCACGGACGTGGTGACGCTCGGGGAAGTGGAAAGCAGCCTGGTTTCCCATCTCTCGGAAGGGCTGATGAGCGAGCCCATCCCAGTTGAAATCAACAAACACCTGCTCGACCCGGAATACGACCTGATCCTGTCCATCGGGCAGGTGGTGCCCCACGAGGTCGTCGGCATGGCAAACCATGCGAAGAACATCTTTGTGGGCTGCGGCGGGTCAAAAATGATCAACGCCTCTCACATGCTGGGGGCCCTCTACGGCATGGAGAGGATGATGGGGCGCGACCATACCCCCGTGCGCGCCCTGTTCGACCATGCGGCGCAGCGTTTCCTGGGTGGGCTTCCTCTCAGCTATCTGCTGACCGTCACGGACGCGCCGGAGGGACAGATCCGCCTGCACGGGCTGTTTGGCGGTTCGGGGCGCGCATGCTTTGAAAAGGCTGTCCGCCTGTCCGCGCAGATCAACATGGATTTGCTAGACAGGCCCCTTAAAAAAGCGGTCGTCTATCTGGACGGGCAGGAGTTCAAATCCACCTGGCTTGGCAACAAGGCCATCTACCGCACGCGCATGGCGATGGCCGACGGCGGCGAATTGATCATCCTGGCGCCCGGCGTCGAAAAGTTCGGCGAGGATGAACAGGTGGACCGCCTGATCCGCGCGCATGGCTATAGGGGCAGGCAGCAGGTGCTCAAGGCCATCCGGGGCTCCGAAGAGCTGGCGCAGAACCTGTCTGCCGCCGCGCACCTGATCCACGGCAGCAGCGAGGGCAGGTTCAGCATCACCTACTGCACAAGCCGTCTGAACCGGGAAGAGGTGGAACAGGCAGGCTTCAACTACCTGCCCTATGAGGAGGCGGCGTGCCGCTATCCGCCCGACCGGCTGAAAGCCGGCTTCAACCTGCTGCCTGACGGTGAGGAAATTTTCTACATCCCCAACCCCGCGCTCGGCCTGTGGGCGCTGAGAAGCCGATTTGAGCAGACCGGTGAAACCGGCTGAGCGTCTTCTGGGATTATGGCGGAGGGCTTTCTGCGTCCAGCGTCGGTTTGTTTTTTCTAATCATAAAAATTATCATTCTTTCCCTGAGCATTTCACTCTGAAAACGTGAATATTCTCTCATGTTTTCGCTTGAAACTCATGGAACAAAGGGGTATAATGGCTGAGGGTGCGCGTGTGCCCTGTAATTGAGCGATACTTAAGGAGGAGACCCAATGACTAAGGTTGGTATTAACGGTTTTGGACGCATCGGGCGTCTTGTGCTGCGCGCGACGCTTGAAAACTTTAATGACGTAGAAGTCGTGGCCATTAACGATCCTTTCATCAGCGTCGATTATATGGCTTACATGCTGCGCTATGACACCGTGCACGGCCAGTACAAGGGCGAAATCAGCTATGACGAAGCCGCCGGCACCCTGATTGTCAACGGCAAGGCCATCAAGGCCTATGCTTTCATGAAGCCCGAGGAGATTCCGTGGAGCGAGTCCGGCGCCGAGTATGTTGTTGAGTCCACCGGCGTGTTCACCACCACCGAGGGCGCTTCCGCGCACTTCAAGGGCGGCGCCAAGAAGGTCGTCATCTCCGCCCCCGCCAAGGATAAGGAGACCCCCATGTTCGTCATGGGCGTCAACCACAAGAAGTACACCAAGGATATGAACGTTGTTTCCAACGCTTCCTGCACCACCAACTGCCTGGCCCCTCTGGCCAAGGTAATTCATGATACCTACGGCATTACCGACGGCCTGATGACCACCGTGCACGCCACCACCGCTACCCAGAAGACCGTTGACGGCCCCTCCAAGAAGGATTGGCGCGGCGGCCGCGGCGCGGCGTTCAACATCATCCCCTCCTCCACCGGCGCTGCCAAGGCAGTGGGCGTGGTCATCCCCGAGCTGAAGGGCAAGCTGACCGGCATGTCCTTCCGCGTGCCCACGGCGGACGTGTCCGTCGTTGACCTGACCGTCAACCTGGCCAAGCCCACCACCTATGATGAGATCAAGGCCACCATGAAGGCCGCCAGCGAAAGCCCCGAGTGGAAGGGCATCATCGGTTACACCGAAGACGCCGTCGTTTCCAGCGACTTCATCCATGACGAGCGCACCTCCATCTTCGACGCCAGCGCCGGCATCATGCTGACCGACAAGTTCGTCAAGCTGGTCGCCTGGTACGACAACGAGTGGGGTTATTCCAACAAGGTGGTCGAGCTGATCCGCCACATGGTCACCGTCGACAAGA
>CAYZTQ010000107.1:0-5911 GCA_964481445.1 uncultured Christensenella sp.
CGTCGCTCATCAGGTAGTAGCCGTCCTTGCCGCGGTCCTTGCCCCAGCTGTTTTCCACGCGCCAGCGCTGCGGCCTGCCCTCCTTGTCCAGGTGCACGCCCTGCAGCACCATGGCGTGGGTCATCAGGCTCTCGCCGTAATCCAGACGTTCCTCCTTGCTCATGGGGAAGCCGGTGCCGAAGAGCTTTTCAACGGCCACGCTCGCGGTATCCATGATGCCCAGGTCGCGCACATGCCACTGGCCTACGTCGCAGCCGAACCACACGGGCTCGCCGTCCTGCAATTGGCGGATGGCGGCCTGCTTCAGCTCCTCGACAGGCAGGTTCAGGTAGCGCACGGGGCGCGCTTCATGCACGGAGCCGAGGAAACGCACGGTGTAGGCCTTGCCGTAGGGCTTATCCTGCGTGGGAGCGTTGATCAGGCTCACATAATCAGACAGGTTCCAGCCCACGTATTTCTGATAGAACTCGGTGGGGGTCAGCCCCTCGTCGCGGATCAGGTTGTTATCCTTGTCGCGCACGATAAAATCCACCTTTTCGGGCGGGAAGCCCAGGCAGATGGTCAGCATGCGGTAGATGGTGGAGAGCATGCCCTCCTTCTGCGCGCGCAGGCTTTCCAGCGACTCGCCGCGGCGGAAGTCTCCGCGCAGCTTGCAGGCGTACTCGCGCAGCTTGAGGGTGAGGTACTTGTCCATCTCGGCGGTGGAGGTGGAGCAGGCGGTTTCCGGCATCGCGCTCTTGGGCACCACGCCGTACTTTTCGACCAGCCCGGCGAACATGTCAAACTGGCCGCCGTCGCCAAGCGGGGCCGTCAGGAGAAAGCTGACCACGCGGCTGCCGGTCTCCTCTTCCAAAGTGGAGAGGATGTTCTCAAGGAAATAGTTGGATTTTTCCAGCTTGTCCCAGAACAGGGGATAGGCCTGCGAAAACTCGTAGGTTTCCAAATTGTATTTCCTGATCAGGCCGTAGCGCATGGCGTTGAGCGCGGCGAACATCCAGCAGCGGCCGGACTGGCTCTGCATGGTGATATCGCCCGATTTGAGCGACACCGAAAACTCGTGCACATTCTTTTTGAGGGCTTCGATATCGGTGGCGGATTTGCCGATGCCGTTGGCGGTGACGGCGTTCATCGCCAGCTGCGCCGCGTGGTTGCCCGCGGCCTGCTCGCGGTAACGCTTGAGGGCCTCCTGATTGATGCTTGTCATATGGGTGCCTCCTTCGCAAATTTACGATGCCATTATACCACCCGAAGCATGGGAAAAACGAGAAAAAACGAATCGGCCGCCCGAAAGCGGCCGCAGACTATTGAAAAACCTGATGGGTGGTTCCCCTTCCGCCCGCAAACGCAGTTTGTCAACGGTCAGACGCATCCCTCCTGCATCATGGCTTCCGCTACTTTCAAAAAGCCCGCGATGTTGGCGCCCATCACATAGTTGCCGGGCTGGCCGTAGCTTTCGGCGGCTTCGGAAATGGCGGAAAAGATGCCCTGCATGATCTCTTTCAGCTTCGCGTCGACTTTTTCAAAGCTCCAGTTAAGGCGCTGAGCGTTCTGGCTCATTTCGAGGCCGCTCACGGCCACGCCGCCCGCGTTGGCGGCCTTGCCGGGGGCGTAGAGCACGCCGCTTTGCTGCATCAGGGCGGCGGCGCCGGGCGTCAGGGGCATGTTGGCGCCCTCGGCCACGGCCTTCACGCCCGAAGCGATCAGCGTCTTCGCGCCTTCTTCATCCATCTCGTTCTGGGTGGCGCAGGGCAGGGCGATATCGCAGGCGACGCGCCAGATGCCGCCTGCCCCGGCCGTGTAGAGGCTGCCAGGGCGGCGTTTCGCGTATTCCTCGATGCGGGCGCGCTCCGCCTCCTTCACCTGCTTCATCAGCGCGAGGTCGATGCCCTGCGGGTCTTCCACATAGCCCGCGCTGTCGCTCATGGCCAGCACGGTCATGCCCATCTGCATGGCCTTTTCGGCCGCGTAGATGGCTACGTTGCCGCTGCCGGAAACGATGGCGCGCAGCCCCTGCGTTTTGAGGCCCGCC
This sequence comes from uncultured Christensenella sp., assembly GCA_964481445.1. Classification (GTDB taxonomy): domain Bacteria; phylum Bacillota; class Clostridia; order Christensenellales; family Aristaeellaceae; genus UBA1038. The sequence goes on from CAYZTQ010000107.1 coordinate 2,030, forward strand.
CTGCCAAGCATGGCTTCAAGCAGATAGAGCAGGCCGTAGCCCGTCGCCTGCCTGCGCCCCAGCGAGCCGCCATAGCTGAGCCCCTTGCCCGTCAGCACGCCCTCAAAGCGGCCGGTCAGGCGCTTGTACTGGCCGTAGAGGTACCCGATTTCGCGTGCGCCCACGCCGATATCGCCCGCGGGCACGTCGGTCATCGGGCCGATGTGGCGGTACAGCTCCGTCATCAGGCTCTGGCAAAAACGCATGATCTCGCCGTCGCTTTTGCCCTTGGGGTCAAAATCGCTGCCGCCCTTGGCGCCGCCGAGCGGCAGGCCGGTCAGGCTGTTTTTGAGCACCTGCTCCATGCCCAGAAACTTGATGATGCTCAGGTTTACGCTGGGGTGCAGGCGCAGGCCGCCCTTGTAAGGGCCCAGTGCGCTTGAAAACTGCACGCGGTAGCCGCGGTTCACCCGCACGCGGCCGCTGTCATCCACCCAGGGGATGCGGAACAGGATGGCCCGTTCGGCTTCGCAGAACCTCTCCAGCAGCCCGGCCTCTTCATACTCCGGATGCCTGTCGATAACCAGGGCGATAGAATGCAGGATTTCTTCTGCGGCTTGCAAAAATTCGCTTTCATTGGCGTAACGGCTTCTCAGGCCGTCAAGCGCCGTTTGTACATAAACGTTCAAAAACTTGCCATCCTTTCTGCGCGATAAGCGGAATACCGCAGAGCATCATACAACAGGATAGTGAAACATTCAAGAAGAATTGTTGCATTTCTTTTGATTTTAGGCAAGCGGGCCGCTTTGTGATATAATGTACGGCATGAACCGGACAAGGCCAGCGTGAGGAGATGGAGCGGTATGTCAAACCCCTTGGAATCCTATGAGAAATGGCTGCGCTACCCGCAGCTGGATGAGACGCTGCGGCAGGAGCTTTCGCAACTGGCGGGGCAGGAGGATGAAATTGCCGACCGCTTCTGGAAAGACCTGAGCTTCGGTACCGGCGGCCTGCGTGGCAAAATCGGCGCGGGCACCAACCGCATGAATCTCTACACGGTCTCCAAGGCGGCCCGCGGCATCGCCAGGCATCTGCTGCGGCAAAGCGAGCTGGCCAGCTGCGCCATCGGCTACGACAGCAGGCGCGGCTCGCGTACCTTCGCCCGGCTGATGGCGGCCGTGATGGCCGAGCTGGGCGTGCGCGTGCACCTGTTCGACGAGCTGGTGCCCACCCCGATTTTAAGCTTTGCCGTGCGCTACCTGCGCTGCGACGGCGGCATCATGATCACCGCCAGCCACAACCCGAGGGAGTATAACGGCATCAAGGTCTACGACCGCAGCGGCTGCCAGCTCAATGACGACGCGGCCCGCGAGGTAGCGGCGGGCATCGCCCGCCATCAGGATCTGGTGACCGGGCTGCCCGACTACGCGGAGTTTGCCGAAAAGGGCATGATCCGCCCCATTGGCCGCGATGTGTACGACGCCTTTCATGAAGCCGTTCTTGAGCGCAGCATCGAGCTGCCGCCGGAAGAGCTGCACGTGGTCTATTCGCCGCTCAACGGCACGGGCAACCGCCCCGTGCGCCGTATGCTGGCGAGCCTGCCCAACATCAGGGTCAGCGTGGTGCCCCAGCAAGAGAACCCGGACGGCGAGTTTCCCACCACCCCTCGGCCCAACCCCGAGCTGCCCGAGGCCATGACCCTCAGCCTTGCGCTGACGGAGGAGCTGGGGGCTGATATCTGCATCGCGACCGACCCGGACTGCGACCGCGTGGGCGTCGGCGTGCGCGCGGAGCAAGGGGTCAAACTGCTCAGCGGCAACCAGGTGGGCGCGCTGATGTTCCATTTTATCTGCGAGGGCCTGCGGGCCAAGGAAAACCTGCCCGAGCAGCCGGCCGCGGCGACCACCCTTGTTTCCACGCCCATGGCCGATGAGATCGCGGCCGATTACGGCGTGAAGCTCTACAAGGTGCTGACGGGCTTTAAGTACATCGGCGACATCATCAACCGTCTGGAGCGGGACGGCGGGGCGGATCGCTTTATCTTCGCCTTTGAAGAGAGCATCGGTTATCTGATTGGCCCCTATATCCGCGAGAAGGACGGAGTGGGCGCCGCCATGATGGTCTGCGAGATGGCCAGCTACTATAAGCGTCAGGGCATGACGCTGATCGACGCCTATCAGGAGCTGGAGGCGCGCTACGGCGTCTTTATCAGCCGCCTGGAGACCCTGCGCTATGAGGGGCGCAAGGGCGAGGAGTTGATGCGCGAAAAAATGGACGCGCTGCGGCAGATGAGCGAGATCGCCGGCCTGCGCGCCCTTGAAAAGACCGATTATCTGCACGATGAAACCGGCCTGCCCAAGAGCAACGTGCTGCGCTTCGTGCTGGAGGGCGGGCGGCAGGCGGTTTACCGCCCCTCAGGCACCGAGCCGCTGCTCAAGCTCTACCTGATCGTGCGCTGCACCAGCCGTGAGGAGGGTGAAAAGGATATGCAGACCTTTGCCGCGCGCGCCCTGGCGCTGGCCGGCGGCCCGCAGGAAGCTGCGGAGGAAAAGGAAGAGGAGAAGGCTCCCGAGACCACGCCGCAGGACGGGGCGGAAAGCTGAGCGCTCCGCGAAATGAATGTTTATTCCTTGTATTTTGCATAAATAAAGTGTTTGTGGCAGTAAATTGACCATAAAACGCATTGTAGGCAGGAAAATTGCACATTAGAATACGATGCAACAGGTGAAGACCGGGGACAGGTAGAAACCAGGCGCCCTTCCAGAGAGCTTCCGGTCGCTGCGAGGAAGCAAGGGCAGGGTTTTGAGTACACCCCGCGAGCCGCGGGCTGAAAGGTAAGTAGGCTTTGCCGGGCGCTCCCGTTACAGGGCCGGGCGTTTTTCGCCCCCTGAGGCCGCTTTCGGGCGGTAAATTGAGGTGGTACCGCGGGTATATCCGCCCTCTGCATGCGCAGAGGGCGGTTTTATTTAAAAGAAAAGCAACCCAACAACAGGAAGGAGAATCCCTCATGAAAAAGATCAGCGTCATACTGGCCGCCGTGATGGCGATGGCTCTGCTGCTGCCGGGCGCGGCCCTTGCGGAAAAGAAGGCGCCTGTCATTGGCATCGTGCAGCTGGTGCAGCACGCTGCGCTGGACGCGGCCGCCCAGGGTTTTGTGGACGGCTTGAAGGATCAGGGCTTCGTGGACGGCGAGAACATCAAAATCGACCTCCAGAACGCCAACGGCGCGAGCGATACCCTGGCCACAATCGCCGACGGCTTTGTCGCCAAGAAGGTGGACATGGTTCTGGCCATCGCCACCAAATCCGCGCAGACCATGTTCGGCAAGACCGAGACCATCCCGATCCTCGGCACGGCCATCACCGATTATGTGGAGGCGAGGCTGGCGGTCAGCAACGAGGAGCCGGGCTTCAACGTCTCCGGCACCACGGACATGAATCCGATTGAGGATCAGATTGACCTGCTCGCGCGCATCGTGCCAGAGGCCAAAAAGGTTGGGCTGATCTATACCGGCAGCGAGGATAACTCGGTGCTGCAGGTAGGCATCGCCAAGAAGGCCATCGAGGCGCGCGGCCTTGAGTGGACGGAGGTCAAGGTGATCAACTCAAACGACGTGCAGCAGGCCGCCCAGAGTCTGGTCGGCCAGTGCGACGTGCTCTACGTGCCGACCGACAACGTGGTCGCCTCGGCCATGCCCATCGTAGCGGAGGTGATGACCGCGGCCAAAATCCCGATCATCTGCGGCGAATCCAACATGGTGGACGCGGGCGGTACGGCGACGCTGGGCATCAACTACTATAAGCTGGGCTACCAGACAGGCCTGATGGCGGTCGAGGTGCTGGGCGGGGCGGATGTTTCGAAGATGCCCATCCAGCGGCAGAGCGAGTTTGACTACGCCTTCAA
>CAYZTQ010000108.1:0-5808 GCA_964481445.1 uncultured Christensenella sp.
CGCTGCCGCTATGACGGGCAGGGCAAGGAATCGGAGGCCGTGCGCCAGCTGCTTGGCCGGCACGAGCTGGTGCCCGTCTGCCCGGAACAGCTGGGCGGCCTGCCCACGCCGCGCCCGCCCTGCGAAAGGGGCGCAGACGGCCGCGTGCGCAGCCGCGGCGGCGAGGACCGCACGGAGGCCTTTGTGATGGGCGCGGAAGAAGCCCTGCGGATCTTCCGCCTGACGGGCTGCGAGGCAGCCATCCTCAAGGCCAGAAGCCCTTCCTGCGGCAAGGGCCTGATTTACGATGGCACGTTCAGCGGCGCGCTTACGCAGGGCAACGGCGCGCTGGCGCAGCGCCTGCTGCATGAGGGGATTCCCGTCTACACTGAGGATGATAAGCTGTCTCTTTGAAAGCAAGCCCCGCTGTATCGGATACATTTGCTGATACGGCGGGGCTTTTTTCTGTCTCAAAGATCAGGCTTTTGTTCCGGTCAGGGCAATGCCTTCGATGAACTGTTTTTGGAAGCCAAGATACAGAACCAGCATCGGGATCATCGCCAATGTCGAACCCGCCATCATCACCGGCTGCTTGGTGCTGTGCTGCCCCTGCAGGGAAGAAATCCCCGCCGACAGCGTCATCTTGTCGATATTCATGTTGACGATCAATGGCCACATCATATCGCTATAGGCAAACAGCGCCGTAAACACGGCAAGGGCCATAACCGCGGTCTTTGTCAGGGGAAACATGATGCGCAGGAAAATTTGCCCCGTGTTACACCCGTCGATCAGGGCCGCCTCACTCAGGTCATTAGGCAGGCTCATGTAGAATTGCCTCAGGAAGAAAGTGCCGAAGGCGCTGACAAGGCCGGGAAACACCAGCGCAAAAATGGTATTGAGCTGCTTCATGTTAGCCAGCATCACATACTGCGGGATGATAAACACCTGACCGGGCAGCATCAGCTGGGTGAGCACGATAAAGAACAAGGCCTTTTTGAAGGGAAAGCGCAGTTTGGCAAAGGCAAAGCCTGCCGCCGAGGAAAAAACAACGGCGCAGATGATACGGAACAGCATCAGCAGCAGCGTGTTGATATACAGCTTACCAAAGGGTAACGTGCGCAGCACTTCCGTATAGTTTTCCGTGAGCCACGCCCGAGGCAGTATCGTGGGCGGTATCTGTACAGATTCGCCGATCGACTTGAAGGATGTCAGGATCATCCAGGCAAAGGGAAAGATCATGATAAACGAGCCGAGGATCAGAACCAGGTGGATCAGGCAGTTCGATTTCGCTCTTCCGGCGGTCCTTCCTCGTCTCTCAGATAGTGTTCTCATAGCTTCCCCTCCTCAATCGTAATTGACAAGCCGTTTTTCGGCGACAAACTGGAAAGCCGTTACCAGGGCGATGATCGCCATGCTCCACACAATGATGGCCGACGCGTAGCCTTTGTTGAACTTTTCAAAAGCCTCCCTGTAAAAGTAGACCATCAGGGTAGCCGTGTTCTTAAAGGCCGGGTTATCCGCCTTGACCAGCAGATAGATCGTGTCAAACTGTTTGATGGAAGTCATCACGCGCATCATGACGACAAAAAACAGCGTGGGTGAGATCTGTGGAACCGTAATGTGAAAAAACTGCTGAATGCGGCTGGCCCCATCGATCTCAGACGCCTCGTAGTAGGTACGGGGGATGGATTGCAGCCCCGCCAGCAGCAGCACCAGATCATAGCCGATCGAGCTCCAGATGCCGATCGCCGCCACGGAAGGCAAGGCCGTGTCCGGGTTGGACAGCCAGTTGATCCCGCGGATGCCCAGCAGGGCCAGCGCCTGGTTCAGAATGCCGATATCGCCGTTGAATATCCACCGCCAGACCATGGCCACAGCGGCCGGCGCCACAACCATCGGCAGAAAATAGATGCCGCGATAGGTATCCCGTCCGCGCAGGGGGTTGTTCAGCAGCGTAGCCAGCACCAGCGAGATCAGCACGCCAAGAGGGACCGTCAGCACCATGTAGTACAGGGTATTGACCGTCACCTGCCAGGTGGTCTTGTCGGCAAACAGTTTGATATAGTTGTTCAGCCCCACATATTTGGCCGCGCCCAATCCCTGTGACTTAAAAAGGCTTGTGCGTATAGAATCAAAAAACGGATAGATGTTCAGGATGCACAGGCCGATGATGGTAGGCGCTATCAGCAGATAGGCCCACGCCCATTCAGATTTGAATTTGAGCTTACGATATTTGATTCCTGTATTCGGAATGTTGGAAGTCATGCTGCCCCCTTCCCTGCCTTGAGCGCGTTAAAACGACCGGATCAGCAGGATACTTCAAATGGGCTGCGCCGGAAAAAGAGTCCGGCGCAGCCCGCCCGTTTAGCGCCGCGCAAGCCGCAACGCTCTGTTGCTTACTGGGCCTCGATCTCCATGATCTGCGCGTGCAGATCGTTGCAGGCCTGTTCCACCGTCTTTTCGCCGGAGAACGCCATGGTCATCTCTTCCACCTCGATGCCCTCCCACAAAGATTTATTGGGCCCGAAGGGAAACTGCACGCCGTATGCGATCATCTCGGGGTAGCAGCCGATGTTCAGGTTTTCAAAGTTTTCAACAAAGTAGTGCTCGGTGCCGGCGTAGGCGGGGATGGCCGCCTTGTGCTTGGCCTGGATGATGTTGGCTTCTTCAGAGCCGCAGAAAGCCAGGAAATCCTTGACGATCTCGGGGTTCTTGGTATTGTAGGCGCCTGCGTAGCCGAGACCGTTATAGATGGAAGCCCTCTGTTTGCCCTTGGGCAGCACGGCCAGATCAAACTTATCCTTGATCAGCTCATTGCTGGTGTAGGCGCTCATCATCCAGCTGCCCACGAAATTCATCGCCAGCTTGCCGTTCTGAAACTGATCGTCGCGGCTCATATCCACGAAGGATTCCAAGCCGGGTGAGACACCGTCCGCCTTGGACAGGTTGATCCACCACTGGATGGCTTCCTGCGTCTCGGGTTTATCGAAGCCGGATACGCCGTCCTGGAAGATGAAGCCGCCGTTCTGATAGACCAGATTGTAATAACCGCCCTGCGTGTCATTGTTGGCGGCAAAACCATAGATGCCCTTTTCGGTGTCGGTCAGGGCAATGGCCACTTCGCGCAGCTTCTCCCAGTCCCAGGTGTCGTCGGGATAGGCGATGCCCGCATTGTCAAAGATCTCTTTGTTGTAGGCCAGCGCGATGGTGTCATAATCCTTCGGAATGGCCAGCTGCGACCCCTCATAGTTGTACAGGGCCGTGATGCCCGCGGGATAGGGGCTGTAGTCATAGTTCAGGCTGTTGAGATCCATCAGCATACCGGCCGATGCGTATTTCATGAACTGGTTGGAATGCATCCAGAAAACGTCCGGCAGCACGCCGCCCTGCGCAGCCGCTTCCAGCTTGGTCCAATACTGATCCCAGGGCGTGACCTGGATCTCGATTTTGACCTCAGGATGTTTTTCCATGTAGGCCGCCGCGATGGCCGACATGCCGGGTTCCTGATTCGTATCCCAGAAGGCAAAGGTGATGGTTGTTTCCTGCGCCAGCGCCGCGCCGGTCAGCGAGACCAGCAGCATGGCCGCCAAAAGGATGGAGAAGACTTTTTTCATAGGGGACCCTCCTTTGTATTTGATTGATGCCGTATTATAGCGTCTCCAGGCCCGGGTCAACTACAACAAACATATCCAACCTGTATAATTTCATAACATGTTTTAATTGATACGTTTTTTTCCATATCACCCTGTTTTGTGTGAGAATTATATACATGGCTTTCAAAAATGTCTATACTTGTTTCTGCTCTCAGAGGCACGGCTGCCTTAAACTGGTCAAGGGGAGGGTCGATCGTGTTTGTCATTCCGGAACAGGAGGAGAAGTACCAGCTTCGTCTGCTCAGCGGCGCTCAGGGCGAGGAAGGCGCGGCGCTGACGCTGCTGTTCGCTCTGCGGGGCGAAACGGCGCTGTCTGTCGCCGGCCTGGAGCAAACGCGGCTGACGCCGGACCTGCCCGCTTTGATCGCGGATGGCGTTCCCTTCCGCACCGGCCCGGCCAGAGAGGGCGATCTGCTGCAGCTGCGTTTCGGGCTTTGCCGCTGCGCCGCCCCCGGATTCACCGTCAGCGACCTCAAGAAAACCTCGCCGGCCTTCGCAGAGCTTCTCTTATCCCAGCGGCAAGTGCTGCGCTTCCGGGATGCGCACACCCTGCTGGCGGGCGCCATCCGCTGCGCGCCCGCCTGCGCAGGGCTTGACGAGCGGGCGCGCAAAGCCGCCCTGAACATCGTATCCGCCTACATCCTGCTGCTCGCCGCGGACGCCGTACAGGCGGAAGCCGTTAATCTGCACGCGGGCAACTGCCATGTGCGCAAGGCGCTCAAGTATATGCACGATCACTTTACGCAGTCCATCCGGGCGGATGACATCGCCCGGGCCGTGGGCATCCATCCCGGGCATCTGCACAGGCTGTTTTATGAGCAGACCGGCAAGCGCGTCAACGAATACCTGATCTCCCTGCGCATGGAGAAGGCCAAGCTGCTGCTGATCGGCTCCAGTCTTTCCGTCACGGATATCTCGGCGGCCGTCGGCATGTCCAGCCAGCAGTATTTCAACCGTGTCTTCAAAGCCTATGCCGGGGTCACCCCTCAAGGCTTCAGAGGCGTTTTCAACATCACCTGCGACTATTCCAAAGCCGTTCGGCAATACTATACCGAAACCTGCCCGACGATCGGCCCGGAAAGGGCCTAAGGGGATCGCGAACATGAATTCCATCTACTCCTACGCTTACCGCACGAGCCCGCACACGCCCTGCGTCTGCGCCTATTACGACCGGGCGGATATGCCGGCTACCACCGATGACGCCGGCATGCACCTGCATTCGGTCAGCGAGTTCATGTACGTGGTGGAGGGCAGGGCTTCCGTTCTGCTGCATCCCAACGTGCGGATACCGCTTTCCCGGCGGCAGTTCATCTGGCTGGATGCCTTCGTTGCCCACCGTCTGATCCTGGAGGAGGGGGCGCCCTGCAGCATGCTGAACATGGAGTTTGATCTGGTCCCCTCCCCTGCCGGCGCCTCCGCCTGCTCCCTGAATGAGCTGCAGCGGCAGAGCGAAGCGCTGCGGGACATGCTGGAGCATCCGGCCTCCTATCTGGTGCTGCATGATGAGGAGGACGCTGTCTATACGCTGCTCAAGCAGATAATTTTGCAGGAAAGCTCAGCCATGCCGATGCATACCGTCTATTCCTCCATGTTGTCCTCGGCGCTCCTGCTGCTGACGGCCCAAAGGCGGCTGGATGACGGCAGGCCGCGGGAGCCGGAAGTCTGCAACCCGCACGTCGCCATTGCGCTGAACCATATACAGGCCCACTACTGCGAAACCCTGACGGCGCAAAGCCTCGCGGATCTCCTGCACATCCACCCCAGCTACCTTCACAGGCTGTTCAAACAGCATACCGGCAAAACGGTGAACGAAACCATCCGTGACCTGCGCATGAGGGAGGCTCGCAAGCTTCTGGCGCAGGGCTCGGGCAGCCTGCTGGATGTCGCCTCCGCCGTAGGCATCGCCAGCCAGCAATATTTCGTCAAACTGTTCCGCCAGACTTACGGGCAAAGCCCGCTGGAATATAGAAGATCATTATCATGAGGAGGTATACCATGCCAAAGATCACTTTCATGGGTGCCGGGTCCACCGTGTTCGCCAAGAACGTGCTGGGCGACAGCATCATGACCCCGGCGCTTGAGGAAAGCACCATCGCGCTGTACGACATCGACAAAAAGCGGTTGGAAGAAAGCCAGCGCATGCTGGAAGCCATCAACCGCAACAACGGCTCCAAGG
>CAYZTQ010000109.1:0-5768 GCA_964481445.1 uncultured Christensenella sp.
TGTGCTATAATAGCCAAACAATAACGGGAAGGGGTGCATTATGCGCTTAGAAGTCAGGGGCATTAAAAAGAGCTTTGGCGACAGGGAAGTGCTGCACGGCGTCAGCTTTGAGGTCACTTCCGGCCGGGCGATGGGTTTTCTGGGCCGCAACGGCGCGGGCAAATCCACCACCATCCGCTGCCTGATGGACGTGTTTCATCAGGATGAAGGCGGATTTTTTATGGACGGCGCGAAGCTGGATATCAAAAAGCACCGCGTGGGGTATCTGCCCGAGGAGCGGGGCATGTACCAGAAGCACACGGTGATGGAGCAGCTCACTTACTTTGCGCGGCTGCGCGGGGCCGACAGGAAGGCGGCCGAAAAATCGGCGAACGACTGGGTGGATTATTTCGGTCTGGGCGAATACAAAAAAAAGAAGCTGGAGACCCTGTCCAAGGGCAATCAGCAGAAGATTCAAATTGCCCAGTGCTTTCTGAACGAGCCGGACATCCTGATTCTTGACGAGCCCTTCAGCGGCCTGGACCCGGTGAACGCGCAGGTGTTCAAGGACGCGATCTCCCGCTTTGTCAAAGAAGGGCGGCTGGTCATCTTCTCCTCCCACCAGATGAGCTATGTGGAGGAGGTCTGCGACGACATCACCCTGATCCACGGGGGCGAGATCCTGCTGACCGGAGACCTCGACGCCATCAAGCGCGAGATGGGCGAGGGCAAGCTGCAGCTGCGCATCGAGGGGATGGCGGACAGCGAACTGGCCGAAAGGCTGAAAAAGGCCTTCCCCCAGATGGAGACGCAGGCGCATGAGAACGGCCTGATTCTCGCGGCAGGCGGCAGGGTGAGCCAGAGCGAGCTGCTGCGCTTTGTGGAAGAAGAGCAGCTGACCATCGACAGCTTCCGGCTGTACACCCCCAGCCTCAACGACATATTCATTGCCAAGGCAGGTGAGCAGGCATGAGAGACTTTAAAATCATCACAGGTTACGAACTCAGGCAGCAGCTGGGCAAGCGCACGGTACAGGTGACCACCGTCATCCTGATGCTGGCCGCCCTGATCCTGACCGCCTTCCCCCGCCTCTCGGTGATGGTGAAGGGGGAGGACGGGGCCGCGGATGCCGCCTATACCGAAGCGGCGGACGATACGGGCTACATGGCGGACGGCGTGGGTTATGTGTTCGCGGACGCGGCGCAGCGGGCTGAATATACGGCCCTGCTCGGCCTTTCGGATGCTAACGTGTTTGAAAGCCGCGAGGCGCTGGTGAGCGCGCTCAAAAACAAGGCTGTTACCACGGGCTTTGTGCTTTCGCAGGACGGCTTTGAGAGCCTGTATCAGGATAAGGGCATGAATGACAGCCGGGCCAGAAACCTGTCGGAGGCCATGAGCGCGAACCGCCGCGAAAAGATGCTGGCCGAAAAGGGCCTGACGGCGGAAGAATTCGCGCAGATTGAAAACTGGGCGCCCGCTGTGACGGAAACCGTGATGGGCCGCAGCAGCGAGAACAACATCATGATCGCCATGGCGCTGATGATCGCCGTGTACATGCTGGTGCTGCTCTACGGCAGCACCACCTCGGTGATGATCGCCAGGGAGAAGGATTCCAAGGCCATGGAGTTGCTGATCACCTCCACCAAGCCCGCGCCCCTCATCCTCGGCAAGGTGGCCGCGGCGGGTATCAGCGGCGTGGTGCAGTTCGGTCTGGTGGCGCTGGCCGCCTTCGCCGGCTTCAGCTTCGCCAAGGGCTATTATTCCCCCGTCATCATCGCCATGCTGCAGGGCTCGCTGAGCCGCAGCTACATCCTGACCTACATCTTCTTCTCGGTCACGGGCTATCTGCTCTACCTCTTCCTCTACGCGGCGCTGGGCTCCACCGTCAGCAAGGTGGAGGATGTGTCGGGCGCGACGGCGCTGGTGCAGTTCATCTTCATCGCCGGCTATATCGCCAGCAACGCCGTGATATACGACCCTGCGAGCGCCGTGGCGGTGATCACCTCGCTCATCCCCTTTACGGCGGTGATGGTGATGCCCATCCGCGCCGGCATGATGACCGTGCCGACAGCGGAGCTGCTGACGGCCGGCGCGCTGATGCTGGCGGCGCTGGCGGTGTTCGCGTGGCTATCCATCAAGATCTACCGCTGGGGCAGCCTCAACTACGGCAACAAGCTGAACCTCAAAAAGCTGGTCAGGGAAGTGCTGAAAGTCAAATAACAGAATCAATATCTGGGGCGTCTGTGGATCAGCACAGGCGCTCCTTTTCTATCAATGGTATACTATCCGTGAAACTCGTGATGAAGGAGCGGGATGCATGCCCAACCTGCCTTTGGCCTTTGTGGAGCGCATGAAAGCCCTGCTGGGGCAGGATTTTAAGGCGTTCGTGGATAGCTTTGACGCGCCGGCGGGGCGCAGCTTTCACCTGAACCGCGCGCTGATATCGCCCGAAGTCTTTGAATCGGCGGCCGATTTTGCCCTGGAGCGCCTGCCGATCTTTCCAGGCGCTTATCGGACGGAGGCGGAGGGCCTTGGCCGCCATCCCTTCCACCATGCGGGCCTGTATTATGTGCAGGAGCCCAGCGCCATGTGCGTGGCCGCTGCGGTGGAGATCGGGAAGGATTGGCGCATGCTCGACCTGTGCGCCGCGCCCGGCGGCAAAAGCTCGCAGCTGGCTATGATGGCGCCGGAGGGCCTGCTGGTTGCCAACGACCCGGTGATGAGCCGCTGCCGAATCCTCACCCAGAACATCGAGCGCATGGGCTATCCGAAGGTCATCACCGCCTGTCTGGACGTGTCGGCCTTTTCAAAGACCTGCCCCGGTTATTTTGACCTGACGCTGGTCGACGCCCCCTGCTCGGGCGAGGGCATGTTCCGCAAGGATGAGGGCGCGGTCGCCGAGTGGAGCCCCGCCCTCGTCGCGATGTGCGCGGAGCGGCAGCGGGGGATATTGGCGCACGCCAAAGAAACGGTGCGCCGGGGCGGGTACCTGCTTTACTCCACCTGCACCTGGTCGGTGGAGGAAAATGAGCTGAATGTCGCGCGTTTCCTCCGGGACAGCCCCGATTTTGAGCTGGCGCCCTGCAGGCAGGAGATCGTGCGCCTTTCCTCCCCCGGCCTTGTCGCGCCCGGCTGCGAGGGCATCGACACCGGCCTGATGCGGCGCTTCTACCCCTTCGGCCCGCTGGGCGGCGAAGGGCAGTTTGTGGCGCTGATGCGGCGGCGCGGCGGCGGGGAACGCCCGCGGGAGCAGCGCCGGGAGCGGGAGAAGCTGAGCGCGGCCGAGCGGAAAATCGTTGGGGATTTCCTGAGGGATGCATTTATCGGCCTCGATGAGGGGGCCGTATTCAGGCGCGGCGAGGCGCTCTGCCTGTTCGACCCCGATTTTTCGCCCGCCTTCCCCATGTTTTCCTGCGGCGTGATGCTGGGCAGCATTGAGAAGGGGCGGCTGAAGCCCGCCCACCAGCTCTTTTCCGCGCTGGGCCGGAAGGCAAAGCGCCGCATCGACCTGCCGCTAAACGACCCGCGCCTCACAGCCTATCTGAAGGGTGAAACCTTCCCGGCGGAGGATATGCCGGAGGGCTGGGCCGCCGTATTGGTCTGCGGCGCGCCGCTGGGCGGGGTCAAGATCGTCTCCGGCACCGCGAAGAACCATTACCCCAAGGGGCTGCGGAGCCTGTAACAGGCGCAAAAAGAAAAGGAGCCGATGGAGATGACCGGCTCCTTTATTGGTGTTAGAAGTCTATTTGAACAAGTCAAAGGGAAGCGGCTGTCCTTTTGTGTCCGGCAGCACCTGCACGGGGGGTTCTGTCAGCTCTCCTGTTTTGGCGTCCAGCCGCAGGCTGAGCGTCAGCGGGGTTGAATGAATGCCGCCAAACAGCGCGTAGAGCGGAGTCAGGTATTCCTGCTCATAGGCTTCCCAGGGTTTTTCCATCCATTTGGGGCTGGAACTGTTCTGCCGCCAGAAAATAAACTGATACACGGGTTTTCCCAGCTGCTTTGATTCATACAGGGCCTCAGCATAGAGGTCATACATATCCAGCGCCTTCTTTGACCAGCCGGGCAGGGTCAGGATGGCCTCGCGCACCTTTTGACGGGCCGCTTCCAGCGGCAGATCGCCTTCTTCGGGCAGACGCAGCGCCTGCGCTGTCAGGTTGGTGATGGCGCGCATATCGCCGCCTTCATCCAACAGGCCGTAGCTTTTCAGTGTTTCCAGATGAATCAGCCAGGTTTTTTGCAGTTCCATCAGTTTTTCGCAGGTGTAGGGGAACTGCTCATACAAAGCTTTCCTCATTTCCCGCAGCAATTTTTCCGCTTCGGGCGGCGGGGTTTTGGGGCCGGCTTCTTTTGCCTGATTCGCCGGGGCTTCACAGCTTTGCACTTCGCCTGTTTTTGCGTCCATCCACACATCGTAAACGGCCGGCTCGCTGTAGAAATCCGCGCCTTCGCGGTAGAAGCCGGCGTACCATTGGCGCGCCTCAGGCGCGTCGGCGAAACTGCGTAGTTCGAGAATCAAACGCAGGCTGTCAAGCTCCTCCTTCCTGGCGCCGAATTTATCCCCTACCGCCCGGCGGGCCGTTTCCGCAGCCTGTTTTTCGGGGATATCCTGATCGCCGGGCAGCCAGTACATTTCTTCATCCGCGCCCAGCGTGCCTGTCTCCTTCAGCAGCTGCGTATAGGCGGCCTTGCGTTCGAGGCTCCAGCCCGGAAGCGGCCCATATTCGCTTTCCAGTATGGAAATGGCTGTCACCACATCCTCGCGGATACCATATTTTCCGTGACCAGCCGGGTCGCGATTTCTTTTTTCTGTTCATCTGAAGTGCTCCTGTCTTCCAGCAGTCTGACCTGCTCGGGGTCAAAAGACAGTCCCTCCCGCTGCATGGCCAGCACAAAGTCAGCCCGCTGCTGTCCTGTCCAGGTATCGAAGTAACCGATGCTGCCCTCGTTGCGGGCAATTTGTTCATGATAGCTTTTCCACAGCGTAACGGCCAGAGCCGTCACAGCCAGCAGCGCCAACGCGAGGGTCAGCGCCAGAGCCAGCGACAGTTTCTTTTTCACAGGAATCTCTCCTCTCATCTGCCGGAGCAGGGCCTGCGTTTCCTCCGGCGACCAGTCCAGCTGGGAAAGCTGGCGGTCGAGAACCGGTTTCAGCCTACTCTTCATCGAAATACCACCTTTCCAGCGTTTTTGAAAGTTGCTTTCTCGCCCGGCTGAGGCGAGACTTCACCGTGCCCTCCGGGGTGCTCAGAACGCCAGAGATCTCTGCCACATCCATCTCTTCGTAGTAGTACAGAATGACAGCCTCGCGGTATCTTCGGGGCAGCGCCAACACAGCCTGCAGCACAGTGTCATCGCTCTCGGGGTCTTCTACCGCCTGCTCCGGCAGGGCATCCGGGGTTATCCGCCTGTCGACCCGGCGGAACCACGA
The DNA here is from genome assembly GCA_964481445.1 of uncultured Christensenella sp. Classification (GTDB taxonomy): domain Bacteria; phylum Bacillota; class Clostridia; order Christensenellales; family Aristaeellaceae; genus UBA1038. The sequence goes on from CAYZTQ010000109.1 coordinate 5,408, forward strand.
GGTGCGCAGCATATCCCGGCAGGTATTGACCGCGATGCGGCCCAGCCATGTTTTTTCGCTGCACTGCTCCCTGTAGCGGGGCAGGGCCTTATAGGCCTTCAGAAAGGTTTCCTGCGCGGCGTCTTCCGCCAGCGCGCGGTCGCGGAGGTAAAGATAGCACAGCCGTTTGATTTCCCGTCCATAAATGTTCATCATGGCGACTATCCGCTCTTCCCGGGCTTTGCATGGATCCTGTGCAAACACCCTTTACCACCCCCCTTTCACCTCTACTGACGAAACAAAAGTAAAATCGGTTCCCGATTGAAAAAAAAAGAAACGAGAGATATCCCATGCTTCATGATGGCATACGTCCGGCCGAAAG
>CAYZTQ010000110.1:0-5630 GCA_964481445.1 uncultured Christensenella sp.
TTGTTCCTGCATCCAAAGCGGTGAGGGATTTTGGTTTGAGGCTAGGAGCGAAAGCGCAGGCGTAGCAGCGCTACGTCAAGCTTTCGGCGACACCGCCTCGGAGCAAAAGACCCGCCGCAACGATGCAGGAACAAGTTGAATTGGTATTAATTCCAGTACGCCCGCACATGCATGCCGACCATCAGGTCGTCCGTCTTATCGAAAGCCACCTTCACGATAAACTTGGTGGTGTCCAGCACCACGCGGCCCAGGGGCTCGATCTGCTTCACCGTGCCGGTGCGCTCGCCCTGATAGGCGTCGACCGTTACGCGCACGCTGTCGCCGACGCGCACCCTTGATATATCCAGCTCGTCCACCTCCAGCGCCGCCTCAAGCGCCGTCTCCGGCAGCAGGCTCATGACCGGCTGACCCTGCTGCACATACATGCCGGGGCGCACCAGCACCTCGGCGATGACGCCGTTTTCGGGGAAGGTGATCTCGCTTTTAACGGCGCTTTCCTGCGTATAGCGGGCGGCGGCGCTGTCCAGCATGAACAGGGGCTGGCCGCGGCTGACCTGCGCCCCGTTTTCCGCCAATACGGCCGCTACCCTGCCCTCGCCCATCACGGGCAGCTGCACCGGCCTTCTGACGGTGCCGGTGCCGATCTGGTCTGCGTACGCGTTATCCTTGCTGCTGCCCAGATACACCCTGACGTCGTCTTCCAGCTCAAACTCGCCCTTGTCAAGCTCCAGCACAAAACTCTTCTGATTGCGGGCGATCACGAGGGCGGTGCCCCGCACCTTGCTGTCGCCGGTGCCGTGCTGCACGCGCAGCGTCTGGCCGACCCGCACATCGCGCGTTTCCTCATCCTTGGTGGTGGAGGTGATCACGGCGTCGATCTGCCACAGATGGTCGCGGTTGATGTAGCACAGCGCGCCGAACTGCGCGGCCACATTCTCCGCAAGGTCGCCCGGCTTTGCCTGCACCGCCGTCACGATGCCGTCCGCCGGCGCGTAAACAAGCGCGGGCAGCAGTTTCAGGGCCAGCTCGTCCTTCTGCGCCCTGTCGCCCGGCTGCCAGGAGAAATCCTCCGCCTGCCCGCCCACAGGCGCGAGCAGGTTGAGGGGCCGCGGCGCCTCAATGACGCCTTTGGCGGAAAAACCGCTGCTGACCGCGGCGCTTTCCGCGGCAGCGGGCAGCGCGCCGAAGGCAAGCAGCAGGCAAACGAACAGGGAAAGAGCCCTCTGATGGGAACGCATAGTGTTTCTCCTTTACTCGACGCTCTTGAGCGCCTCAACCATGTTGATGGATTTGAATTTGGCACCGAGGATGTTGTTGACCAAAAGGACAAACAGCAGGGTGACGCCCGGCGTCAGCAGCCAGCTCTCCAGACTGATAACACTGACAAACTGAATGGTGTTGGGCAGGCCGTAGTGAAGCAGCACTTCCAAAAGCGGCGGCCCCAGCATCAGCCCGAAGGGCAGGCCCATCACCGTCATCACGATGTTTTCAAGCAGCACCAGCTTTTTCATCTCGCGCTTTGTGAAACCCAGCACCCTGAGGGTTGCCAGCTCGCGGATGCGCTCTGAGAAGTTGAGCTGGCCGAGGTTGTAGAACACCACCAGCTCAAGGGCCCCTGAGAAGAGCACCATCAGCAGCACAATGACGTTCAGGATCTCCAGCGTCGCGGTGCCCGAATCCCTCTCCTGCTGCAGGGTGCGCACGGTCCTGACGCCGTCCAGCGCGGCGATCTGCGCCGTATCGATCATCTGCCCGCCAGCCAGCAGCACATGGCTGGGCAGGTAGGGGCGCAGGCCCAGGTCTTCAAAGGCGCTTCTTGTCATATACACGCCCTGGTTGAGCTGCAGGTCGACGATCCTGACCACGGCGGCCTCGATGGTTCTGCCGCCCGGGTTGCGCACAAGCAGGGTGCCGCCGACATCCAGCTTGAAATCGTCCGCCGCCTTTCGCGTGAGCGCCACGCCCTTCTTCGGCAGGGTCAGGGGCGCGCCCGTCTCGTCGGTCAGGGCGATCATCTGATGGTCGTCCGCCAGCACATACAGCTGCTTCATGCGCCAGCCCTCCGGCATCAGCGCCTCGGCCGAGGCAATCATCTCCTCCTCGTAGTCCGCAGCCCCGGCGCGCTGGGCCAGCACGCGCCCATAGCCCGGCGCGGCGGCGCCGCTGAGCGTGACGCGCGCGTCGTAATGCATGGTGCGCGTGTAGTGGGTCAGCAGCACATAGTCCATGCTGTTTTGCAGGCCGAAGCCCGCCAGCATCAGCGCCGAGCAGCCGACGGCCCCCGCAAGGCCCATCAGCAGCCGAACCGGGCTTCTGAAGAGGTTGCGCATCACCATCTTGTCGCTGAAGGGAATGCGCCGCCAGAGCCACTTGACGTTTTCCAGCAGCACCCGCTTGCCCCGGCCCGGCGGCTTGGGGCGCAGCAGCGAGGCCGGCGCCTCGGCCAGCTCCCTGCGCGCGCTGAGCACGCTGGCTCCGCCCGTCATCAGCATCAGGGCAAGGCCGACGATGGCGGCCGCGGCGGGCGAGATAAAGGGCTCGGCGTCCGGCATGGAGTAGCTGGCCGTCAGAAAGTACATGATGATGGAAGCAAGGCCGAAGCGCGCCCCCACCAGCCCGATGAGGATGCCGCCGGCGGCGATCAGCATGCCGTAGCCCGCGTAGTGCCGCAGCAGCTCGCCGCGGGTGTAGCCGATGGCGAACAGCGAGCCGATTTGCAGCCGCTGGCTTTCGACCAGCCGGTTCATGGTGGTCCAGGTGATCAGGGCGGCGATCAGAAAAAAGATGAGGGGAAAGATCGCCCCCATCGCGCGGATCTGCTGCGCTTCCTCGGTCGCCATTTTGATGCCGAAAATATCGTCGCGGCTGATCACCACGGTCCGGGTATCGGCAAAGAGCGCCTGCAGGGCCTCGCGGACGGCCTCCGCGTCCGCGTCCGCCGCAAGCCGCGCCACCGCCTCGGTATAGGGCAGGTAATCCAGCGTCTCGCGCGTGACATAGGCAAAGCCCATGCGTTTGGCGGAGGGAGAAAGCTCGTCGCCCTCGCTGGAAACCACATACTCCGGCATCAGCCCGAGGCCGGTGATTGAAAGATCCAGCCTTCTGTCGCCATCCTTGAGCGTCAGGGTGTCGCCGGTTTTGAGGCCGTGCGCCTTTGCAAAGCGCTCGCCCAGCATGCACTCGCCGCGCCGCTCGGGCAGCCTGCCCTCGCGCAGCAGCGGCACGCAGACGGCCGCCTCGCCCTCGGAGGCGATCAGGCTGATCTTCGGGTCTTCCTCCAGCGTGTCGCTTTCCAGCGCAACGGTCACGCGCCGCTGCGCCGCCGCCACGCCGGGAAGGGCCGCGATATCCCGCAGGGACCGGTCGCTGATCTCGCCGCGCACCCACAGGTCGGCCATGGCGCTTTGCTCAAACTGCCGGTCAAGGTCGATATCAAGTCCCCGCCAGGTGGCGTCAAGGCCCATATAGAGGATGACGGCCAGCGAGCAGATGATCAGGATGGTGAGGAAGGACTTCCACCCGCCCTTCAGGTCGCGCAGCAGCTTTAAGAACAGCGGGGCTCTGCCCCCCTTTTTCTTTACCACGCTATATCCTCCATCGCCGCGGGCGAGGCGTTGACGCTGATATCCCGGATGCCGCCGTTGCGCATGCGGATGACGCGCTGGGCGGCGGGGATGATGGCCGCGTTGTGGGTGATGATGACGACCGTCTTGTCCATATCCCGCCCCACGTCGCGCAGCAGCGTCAGCACCATGCGCCCGGTATCGGAATCAAGGGCGCCGGTCGGCTCGTCGCACAGCAGCAGCGCCGGGTTTTTGCACAGCGCGCGGGCGATGGCCACGCGCTGCTGCTCGCCGCCCGACAGCTGGGCGGGAAAGTTGTCCATGCGGTCCTTGAGACCCACGCGCTCCAGCATTTCCTGCGGGTCGAGCGGGTTTTTGCACACCTGCCTGGCCAGCTCCACATTCTCAAGCGCGGTCAGGTTGGGCATCAGGTTGTAAAACTGAAACACAAAGCCCACGCTGTGCCGCCTGTACAGGGTGAGCTGCTTGTCGCTGAGCGGCACGATGTTGCGGCCGTCCACCCAGATTTCGCCGCCACTGGCGCGATCCATGCCGCCCAGCAGGTTGAGCACCGTGGTCTTGCCCGCTCCGCTGGGCCCCACGACCACGGTAAACTCGCCCTTATCGATCGAGAAGCTCACATGGTCGACTGCCTGGATGGCCATCTCGCCGATCTGATAGTTTTTGGAGACGTCCTTAAGGATGATATCGCTCACTTGTTCCCTCCGCTGTTTGCCTCTTCAGAGCCCAGCGCCTGGCTGGGCAGACCCAGCAGTTGCTGCAGGGCGAAGACAATCAGGGCCATCATCTCATTGGCCTTGGGCGGGGTCTGCATGTTCTGCACGCCGACAAAGCCCGAGATGATAAAGCGGCCCAGCAGATCCGGATAGGGCGCGGAAAGCAGGCCCTGCGCGGCCCCCTCGCTCAAAAGCTCGGTAATCATGGGCTCAATCATGTCGCTGACATGGCTGGCGGTGATGGCCGACATCTCGCTGGCCATCTCCCCGCGGTTCTTGGGGTACATCACATCCATCTCCCGCAGGAAGGCCATCAGCACATGCAGCAGGTTGCGCACGCGGTCCAGCATGGGGATGCTGGTATCGCGCAGCGACACCGCGAGCTCACCGATGCGCTCCTCCGTATACTGGTTGATGACCGCGAGGAAGATATCCTGCTTGCTGCGGAAATAGTAGTAAAACAGGCCCTGCGCCACGCCGACGCGCCGCACGATATCGCCCACCATGGTTTTTTCATAGCCCTGCTGCATAAACAGCTCCTGAGCCGCCTGAATCAATTCCTGCCGCCGCTCTTCCGGCGGCTTGCTGATGCGCGCCATGTTCCCTCCCTCAGGCCGGTTCGGCCGCCCATTCCGTCCGCTTCGCGCGAATGACTGACTAAAGCCAATCACTGACTTGTGTCAATCAGTATACCCATTCAGCATCCAGGCGTCAAGTGTATGCGTGCGCTTTCCTCTTTTTCCGCGGCGGAAAGCAGCGCCCCGCGCGAAAGGAGCAAATAAAAAAGCGCCCGGCCAAAGCGGCGCGGTCGTGGACAGGCAGGGTATCAAAGTCTGCGCCGCCCAGGGCGGCAGGCATAGACTTTGGTATCAGTCTCAGACAGCGTCCCAGATCCTTCTGGCGTTGTCCAGCGACACGCGGGAGGCGTATTTCGGCTCCTCCAGCCCCTCAAACTCGATGGCGATGCAGCCGTCGTAGCCGCTGCGCTTGATGGCGGAGAGGATTTCCCACATATCCAGATCGCCCTGCCCCATGATGGCCCCGCGCAGATAGCGCCCGGCGCCGGAGCGGAACCAGTGGCCGCCGCAGTCAAAATCCGTGCTGTCGCCTGGGTCGCGCTTGCGGATGTAAAAATCCTTCAGGTGAATCATCTCCGCCATCGGCGAAAGGCGCAGCGCCGCGGCGGCCGGGTCCTCATCCACGCAGGCGATGTTGCCGGTATCCAGCAGCATGCGGTAGTTATCGCTGTTAACGGCGCGCAGCAGCCTTTCGCAGCGGTCGCAGCCGTTGACAAAAAAGCCGTGGTTCTCAAGCAGGGTGACCACGCCGA
>CAYZTQ010000111.1:0-5627 GCA_964481445.1 uncultured Christensenella sp.
GCTTTATGAAAAAGTTGCTGGTCTTGCTGTCTGTTTTTTTGGTCATTTTTGGGCTTGGGATGCAGACTGCCGGGGCGGAGGAAGTTCTGGAATCTTCGTATATCACCCCTGCCGAGACTACTGTCAACATTACCCCGACCATACAGATCAACGAGCCAGGAACCATCGCGGTGAAAATTACCTGGACAACGCCGCAGCTGACATTTATCAGAAAAGTCCGAGCGATTGACGGCTTGGCTTATTATGCGTTGCAGAGCAATGTGAACACGGCGTTTACGGTAACAAATAATTCACGTCCAAGCTCCAGCGGCACCTTCAATGGGGATATCAGCGTGAAGGCGTCTAAATTTGAAGGCCTGGCGGACGGTACCGCGCTTCAGAGGAAAAATATCAAGATTATTCTGAACAATGATAATGTCGCCCAGACACTGCTGTCTGGAGCAGAGGATAAAGAGTCCTTTGTGCTGAGTTATACGAACCGTGACGAAAGCTATCTGCAGGATTTAGGTATGTATCCGGCGAACTCCATGCTCACTGCTGACATGGGCGCAGCGCAAATCGTCAAGAACATGACGGTCGCCGTTCGCTTTAACATTTCGGATGCACCGTAACGGATCTATGAAGCGTGTATTGTTATTCGCGGCGGCATTGCTTTTTGCTGCCGCTCCTTTTTCCTGCCGGGCATCGTCTGTCTCACTCAATGAAGACCTGCTGGAGACGGACTTTGAACTGGAGGTGCAGGTCAGCCCTTCGGTCAGTACCGAGCGGGTCGTTGTCGATATGGGCGGAGGCCAGCCCAGGCCGGGGGAGAAACCGCGGGTCAATGTGGTTGGGGTAGATGTGCCGGCTGAGCTGGTGTTTGAGTCGCCCTTTACCGTTGGCCTGGCGCGGCTGGCGAACCCCGCGGACGCGACCGCCATCGTGGTGTATCAGCTGCGCATTTCCGTGGCGGAGCTGCAGCGGCAGGCCGGTATCACGGGTTACAATGAGCGGCAGTATCAGGATTTGAGCGCCAAGGAGAGCTTTGACCCTGAGCGGAGCTACATCGTGCTGTCGCAGACCAAGGGGATTGCTCCCGGCGGCTGGGTAGAGGAAATGGCGCTGGGCGCGCTGCCGGATGGCAGCAGCCTGCCCGCGGGGCGCTACATGGCCGAGCTGGTCATGGTGCCCTTTGACGCCCGGACGCGCGAGAGCATGATGCTGAGCGCGATCATCAACCTTCCTTTTGTGATCAGGAATGACCTGATTGAATTGGATGTGGAGGGCGGAGAGCTGGCGCTGCGCCTGTTTAACCCGGTAGACGCGTCGAATGATCTGGTCTACAGCATTCAGATCTCGCAGGCGGAAATCGAGCGTGTGAGCGGCAGCCCGCACCAGACCAAAGAAACGCTGGGGCTTCAAAAAGAGACGCCGGGCTTTGACAGCGCCTATGAGTTTGTATCGCTGTATGAAAGTGAGCCGGTCGGCCCCGGCGGGTACCTGGAAGAGGCGAGCCTGCACACGTTGCCGGATGGCGAGATGCTGCCGCCCGGGGAGTACACGGGCTGGCTGGTGCGCTACGCGGTGGACGAAAAGACCGGTGAGGAGACGATGCTGGAAGTCAACACGCAGTTAAAACTGATTGTCAAATAGACCCTGTAAAATCTGATTTATGAACCAGAGAGGAGCGCACGGATGAAACGAACGGGTGCTGCTATTCTGTCGGTGCTTCTTTTGTTTGCGCTCTTTGCGCCTGCCGGGGCGGAACTTCCTGCGGAGCCCTGTGTGTCCTTCACACAGACTGCGCTGCCAGAAGAAGCAGAGAGGGAAACGGCGGAAGCAGAAGGATTGTCCGCAGAATCGGATATTGAAGAAGATGCTGAAACGCCATTGGAAGTGCCCATGACGCCGGTGGATGATAACCCGCCTCAAGACAATGGCGCGGTTGGAGAATCAGGAGAGAAAGAACCAAAAGAGAAAACGGCATCGGAAGCTGCGGATGTAGCGGGCTTTGAAATCGAGGAGACATATGAAATTCATAGAGCGGAGAGCATTGAATCGGCGGACGGCATCAGCGTGGGTGATGACAACCCTGAAACGCCGGTTCCTGCACAGGGCATCGATGCTGACGAAAGCCTGAACAGCACGACTGCCGACAATCCAGCTGATGCGGCAGGCCTTGAAACCGAGGATGTATTTGAAGTACCTATCGCGGAGAACGTTGAAACGGCAGATGGGGTCAAAGGTGATGAAGGCAGCCTTGAAACACTGGTTCCTACAGAAAGCAATGACACTGATGAACCTTTGAGCGGCATGACTTCTGATGATCTGACTGAACTTGTGACGGCTCTTTCTGGTGATGATACGGTCAAGGAGTATGATGCTGAAACTCCAACTGGTGAATGGCCGTCTCTTGCAACGCCTGATGAAACAGCTGCGCTGCCTGCGGAGGAAATTGCTCAGACCCAGGGTACAGGAGCGGCGATTTCAACGGCATCAGCCGACAATGGCGCAGAAGCCGGCCTGCTGGAGCTGGGCGAAAACATCGAAGAAACAGCTGATGCCGAAAGCCTTGAGCAGCTTCTTTCTGCGGATGATCTGGGTATCCGGGCAGCGATGGAACCCATTCGGCTGCAGCCCGTGCCGGGAGGATGTCGCCTGGCAGGGAACCTGCGGGTGATTGTTGAGCTTGAAAACCGTTGTGGCAAAACCATCAGGGTGAAGGTGAGCCCTGTGTTTGGCGAGGCGGCGCTTGCTTCTTATCGTTTACTCCTCGTTGATACCTCGCCGGAGCCTGTGGAGCTGGTGCTTGCGGCGGATGAAACGGGAACGCTGTGCCTTGAGATGGAGGCGGCGGACGCTGTCTGTGCGGCGGATCCCTACCATCTGGATGCTGCACAATTGGCCTTTGATTTAGAAGTTTCCTTTGCGGCGGTGGAACCGTGAGGGGAAAGCTTCTGCTATCTGTACTATTGTTGACCATTCTATTACCCGCGTCTGTGGCGGCGGGGCAGGATGCGCGGCCCGGCCAAACGCCGCCGCCCGCGCAGCTCGAGCTTCGAATGAACAGCGAATTCGTCTTTCCCTCAGCATTTTCGACCTGCAGGGCGGGCATTGAAAACCCCGTGGAAAACGGCCTGCCGCTGCGCTACGCGCTCAGCCTTTCCCGGGAGGAACTGCTGCGCGTGGGCGGGCTTCGCCTGCCGGGAGAGGAAGAGATTCTACTATATATAAGCGCCCCTGTGGCGCCGGGGCAGAAAATTGAGCGCGTTCGGCTGAATCCGCTGCCGGATGGCCGCCTGCTGCCGGAGGGCGTTTATCGTGCCGTGATGACGGTGAGACCGGCCACGGGACAGGCTATCGGCAGCGAGTTCGCTGTGCAGGTGATGCTTCGCGTGATGGTTTCAGGGCTTCGCGCGCAGGCGGATTCCGAGGGGCTGGTGAGCCTGAAGGCATATAACGGGGGCGACGTTCCCGCGCGATTTGGCCTTGCGATTTCCGCTGAAGCCCTGGGAGAACCGCACGGCATTGATACGGCGGCGTTTGGGGAAGAGAACAGCTTCGCTCTGCTCGCGTTGAGCGGCGTGCTTGCCCCAGGGCAGGAGGAGACGCTGCGCCCCGGTTGCCTGCCGGACGGATCAGCCCTCCCGCCCGGCAGCTATGAGGCCTGGCTGCTGCGCTTTGAGGACGCGGCGGAGCCTGTGGTGACCGCGAAGGTGCAACTTGAGGTCCCGGAGGCTGAACGGTCATGGGAAGAGCAGCCCGGCTGTCCGCCGCTTCTGCCTGCCCCGCCGCGCTCTCTCGCGCAGGCGGTGGTCAACGCCCGTTATCTGCTTGAACAGCCATAATTTTTAACGGATCATAAACCATTGTGGAAAATTCCTTGAAAAAACATTCCGTCCGGAATCATCAAATTGTGCATAAAATTGTGTAATTAAGAATAATAATCCATATTGCGTTCTGAACCTTGTGGTCGGGGAAGGGACTGACAACTACCTGTTGATTTTCCGGGTTATCAACAGGCGTGGGGCTATGCAGGGCTTTGGGGCGGCCGAAACGTTGAAAAAGGGCGGAGAATGTGGTATTCTACAGCCCGAAGTGGATGTTGATAGCGGTTATCCACAGGCCATTTATCCACAGCTATCGGACGCGCTCTGATTAGCGGTGTTTTTTTAACCTCTCGTTTTGGTTAAGAGAGTGTTACGAGTGTATAAAGCAATGCAGATAATGGGGGTCGGCTCGGTGAATTATCAGGCGGTTTGGGATTCGGCGTGTCAGTTGATGAAGGCGGAGATGAGTGATGTCACCTACTCCACCTGGATTGCGGCAGCCCTGAAGCCGCTGGGCCTGAACGCCGACCGCTATTATGTGGAGGCTGCCACCGATTTTTATCACGGGTTTGTGGTGCCTCGCTATTCGGTGATGATTTCCAACGCCATCCGTCAGGTGATGGGCAGCGACGTGCAGCTCAACATCCTGACGCCCAAGCAGGCGGCCGATTATCGCAAGGGCGGCGATGTGGAGACGAAAAAATCCGCCCCCAGGCTCAACAGCAAGTACACCTTCGATACCTTTATCGTCGGCAGCGGCAACCGCTTCGCGCACGCTGCCTCGCTGGCCGTCGCCGAGGCGCCCGCGGACGCCTACAACCCTTTCTTTATTTACGGCGGCGTGGGCCTTGGCAAGACCCACCTGATGCAGGCCATCGGCCACTATATATTGGAACAGAAGCCCGAGACCCGCATCGAGTATGTGACCAGTGAAACCTTCACCATCGAGCTGGTGGCGGCCATTCAGTCCAACCGCAACGCGGCCTTCCGCGAGAAGTACCGCAGCGTGGATGTGCTCCTGATCGACGATATCCAGTTTATCGCCGGGCGCGACAGCACGCAGGAAGAGTTTTTCCACACCTTCAACGCGCTGCACAACGCGGGCAAGCAGATCATCATCTCGTCCGACCGTCCGCCCAGAGAAATCGCCCGGCTGGAAGAGCGGCTGCGCAGCCGCTTTGAGTGGGGCCTGATCGCCGATATCCAGAAGCCGGATGTCGACACCCGCTGCGCCATCCTGCGCCGTAAGGCGACGGACGACCTGATCCGCGTGGGCGACGACGTGCTGCAGATGATTGCTGAGCGTGTGGATTCCAACATCCGCGAGCTGGAGGGCAGTCTGAACCGCCTGGTGGCCTACGCCGGGCTCTCCGGCCGCGAGATCGACATGAAGCTGGCCGAGGAAGCGCTGCGCGAGGTGTTTCAGGATCATAAGCCCACCTCCATCTCGGTGGAAGAGATCATCAGCGCCGTGTGCGAGTATTACGCCATCAGCGAGGAAGAAATCCGCGGCAAGCGCCGCAACCAGAGCTTCGCCGTGCCGCGCCAGGTGGCTATGTACCTGGCCCGCAAGCTGACCACTTCCTCCCTGCCCAAGATTGGCGAAAGCCTCGGCGGGCGCGACCACACCACCGTGCTGCACGGCTGCAGCAAGATCGAAACCCTCAGCCGCGAAAGCGCGCCGCTCAAAAACGCGCTGGACGATATCAGCAAGCAGCTGCGGCGCGAAAGCTGAGACGATTGACAACAGAAAACGCTGATGCTTGAGGCTGCTTTCCGGTAGGGAGGCGGCCTCGATTTATTGACACACCCTGCCTG
>CAYZTQ010000112.1:0-5600 GCA_964481445.1 uncultured Christensenella sp.
ACCGGCTCGATGTCGCTGAGCTTGAGGCCGGGGTTCTTTTCCTCGGCCAGACGGATGCTCCAGTCGTTTTCGAAGAACAGCACGGCGTGCCCGCGGCTGTCGCGGCCGCGGTGGCTGGTGGAGGTGAGCTGCAGGTCGTCCAAATCTTCCTTCGGGCTTTCGTTCACCCAGCGTACGAAGCGCCAGGGCAGCTGATCCATGATGAGCTCCACGCCGTACTCGCTTTTCAGGCGGTAGCTCAGCACGTCGAACTGCAGCACGCCGACCACGCCGACGATGCTCTGCTCAAGCCCGAGCTCGTCCCTTGTAAAGGTCTGGATGGCGCCCTCCTCGCTCAGCTGGGCGATGCCCTTCAAAAACTGCTTGCGCTTCATGCTGTCAAGCGGCCGCACCCTCGCGAAGTGCTCGGGCGCAAAGATGGGGATCTTTTCAAAGTGCAGCCTGGTCTTTTCACTCAGCGTGTCGCCCAGGCGGTAGATGCCCGGGTCGAACAGGCCGATGATATCGCCGGGATAGGCCTCCTCCACCATGGCGCGCTCGTCGGCCATAAACTGCTGGGGGGCCTTCAGCTGGATCTGCTTGCCCGTGCCCGAGTGCCAGGCGTTCATATCGCGCTTGAACTCGCCGCTGACCACGCGCACAAAGGCCAGGCGGTCGCGGTGAGCGGGGTTCATGTTGGCCTGAATCTTAAACACAAAGCCGGTGAATTCGGGCCGCTCGGGCACGATCTCGCCCTGATCGCTCTCCCTGGGGGTGGGGGGCAGGGTATAACTGAGAAAACGGTTCAAAAAGGGCTCGACGCCGAAGTTGGTGATGGCGCTGCCGAAAAACATGGGGGTCAGCTCGCCGCGGCGCACGGCTCCTAGGTCGAACTTGTCGCCTGCCTCGTCCAGCAGCTCCACTTCCTCGCGCAGGCGCTTCAGGTAATCGGCGCCCAGCATGCCGCTGATGGCGGGGTCGTCGATGGAGACCTCGGTCTTTTTGGCCTTGGTGGCGCCGTGGTCGCCGGAGAAATACAGCTCGACCATGCGGGTATCGCGGTGGTACACGCCCTGAAAATCGCCGTCCGTGCCGATGGGCCAGTTGACGGGGCAGGAGCGGATGCCCAGCACCTGCTCCAGCTCTTCCATCAGGGCAAAGGGATCCTTGCCCGCGTGGTCCATCTTGTTAATGAAGGTGAAGATGGGGATGCCGCGCATGCGGCAGACCTTGAACAGCTTGATGGTCTGCGCCTCCACGCCGCGGGCGGTATCCAGCAGCATCACCGCGCTGTCGGCGGCGACCAGCACGCGGTAGGTATCCTCGCTGAAATCCTGGTGGCCCGGGGTATCGAGGATGTTGATCTGGTAGCCGTCATAGCTGAACTGCATGGCGCTGGAGGTGACGGAGATGCCGCGCTGCTTCTCGATCTCCATCCAGTCGCTGGTGGCGTGGGCGGCGGCCTTGCGCGCCTTGACGGAGCCCGCCTGGCGGATGGCTCCGCCGTAGAGCAGCAGCTTCTCGGTCAGCGTGGTCTTGCCCGCGTCCGGGTGGCTGATGATGGCAAAGGTGCGCCTGCGCTGCACCTCTTTTTCCAAATGACTCAACTGGCTCATGTGTTTTCCTCTTTCATGGTCGGATGGGCAGAAAAATCGGCCGCCCGCGGCGCCCGCGCCGGGGATCGGCCAATATAGAAGCTCAGGAAAAGGCAGAGCCTTCTCCTGAGCATAGCGCTATCGCTGCGCTTCGTATTTTTCGCCCCAGACACCCAGATACCAGGCGGCCGCGAAACCGGCGGCGGCCAGCAGCAGGCAGAGCAGCGCCTGCCCGATGCCCGCAAAGGCGGTGGGGATGATCATGACGGTGCTGGCCAGCACCAGCCCGATGATGGCGTGCGAGGCCACGCTGAAGTGCTTTTCAAACAGGGTGTCGACCACACGGGCGAACAGGAAGGCGACCGCCGCGATGCCCAGCATCAGGGGGATGATGGTCGCAAACTGCAGGCGGCCCACGTCATCCATGATGCCCTGATACAGGCCCATGAAGATGAGGATGGAACTGGAGGAAAGGCCCGGAACAATCAGGCTGAAGCCCCAGATCACGCCCGAGATCAGCGCCCACAGCGGCGTCAGCGCGATGCTCATCGCGTTGGTCAGCCGCATGAGCAGCAAAAAGGCGAGCAGGCCAATGAAGGCAATCAGCAGAGCGAGGGTATCCGCCCTGGGCTTGCGCTCCGCGCTGCGCGCCGTCTTGAACAGCGAGGGCACGGTGCCCAGGATCAGGCCCACAAACAGGCTGATGGGATAGGGCGAATCCTCCGCGAAGAGCAGGGCCATGAGCTTGGCGAAGCCCACAAAGCCGATGCCCACGCCGATGATGACGGGGATAAAGAGCCACAGGTTCTTTTTGAGCGCCCGGAAGGGATGGCTCAGCAGCTCCATCATCGGGCGGTAGATGCCGAACACCACGGCCAGCACGCCGCCCGATACGCCGGGCAGGATTGCGCCGCCGCCGATCAGCGCGCCCTGCACGACGCGCATCAGCATCAAAGCCGGGTTCCTGTCGCCCCCGGCGGGAGATTTCTTATCTTCTGCCCGTTTTTCGGGCCGGTTTGACTGCATGGCTTCAACCTCCTGTAAATTCAAGGCATATTCTACCATAGATGGCAAGGCAGGAAAAGTGCGGGGAAAGGGGGCTTTCCGCCAGCTGAATCAGAAGTAGGTTGAATGCGTGCCGCAGCGACGCTATACTGAAAATGGGGAGATATCGCCGGAATAGGCTTGGAATCTTTGAAAAACAGGGAAGGAAGGCTCAATCGGAAGCGATGGATCGGCAGAAATATTTGCAGAACCCGAGCAGGGCTTCGTCTCTGTCCTTTTGGAAAACGAACCATATGCAGGTGCCGGATAATATCCGGATCTTCACGGATGAAACAGTGCCGCGGCCGCTACCGGCAGGCTATGAAGATGAGCCCTACTTCAAAATGGTTCATCATCTGGGGCGTGTGGCGGATTGCGCGCTCGACCATCCTTTTATTTTTCGGGAAGCCGCGGTGGAGGAGTACGCGAACCATATCAATGCCTGCTATGTGGACGAGAGGATATCAACGGAGGAGCTGCTGGCATACAGAGCGCGACCCGTTTATGACGCGAGCCTGTGGCTGAGCATCTATGATACGGCAAACGGCAGGCTTGCGGCCTCGGGAATCGCGGAATATGACAGCGGTATCGGAGAAGGAAGCCTCGAATGGATTCAGGTATCCCCAGAGTACAGGCGTCTGGGCCTCGGCCGGGAAATGGTGAATGCCCTGCTGCGCAGGCTGAAAGGACGCGCGGCTTTTGTAACTGTTTCCGGCAGGGTGAACCATACAGATAAACCCGAGAGGCTGTATGAAGCCTGCGGCTTTCAGGACAAAACCATCTGGCATGTACTGAAACGAAAATAGGCAGGGAACAGATTTTATCCGCTCTGCTCCCGCGTGTTGTGGCGATA
Organism: uncultured Christensenella sp.; assembly: GCA_964481445.1. Classification (GTDB taxonomy): domain Bacteria; phylum Bacillota; class Clostridia; order Christensenellales; family Aristaeellaceae; genus UBA1038. The sequence goes on from CAYZTQ010000112.1 coordinate 3,472, forward strand.
AACGCACGCGAACGCACGAAAAAACGCACGCGTGCGTTTTTGATCACACGGGCGTGCGTTTTCGTGCGTTCGACTTGTCCGGCGTTTCAGTTCACGCTGTATAAAATTTCCCCGTAGCCCGGCAGCGGCCAGTGCTTTTTGCCCACCAGCGTTTCCAGCTCGTCCGCGGCGGCGCGCAGGCGGTTCATCGCGGTAAACACATGGTCGCGGTAGAAGCGGGAAAGCTCCAGCTCTCCCCGCGGGGCGTGCGTTTCTTCGATCTCTTTTTCGAGCTGCCTCAAGGCGTCAAGCAGTTCTCCCGACAGGGTACAGACGCGCTCCATCAGGTGGTTTTCCAAATCCATATTGAAGCGGGTCAGCGCCTGCTTTCTCTCCAGCAGCTCGGCCAGCTCGTTCTGGTAGCCGATGACGGCGGGGATGATGAGGCGCCTGGTCATTTCTACCATGGTTGTGGCTTCGATGTGCAGGGTCTTGCAGTAGTTTTCCAGATGGATCTCGTAGCGCGAGTAGACCTCCTGCTCGCTGAGCACGCCGTTGCGCCGGAACATGGCGATGTTCTTTTCGTCGATGTAGCAGGGCAGGGCGTCGGGCGTGCTGGGGAAGTTTGAAAGCCCGCGGCGCCCGGCCTCCTTCACCCAGGCCTCGGAATAGTTGTTGCCGTTGAAGATGACGCGCTTGTGCGCGCGCAGGTTCGAGGCGATCAGGGTGGAGAGGGCGGATTCAAAATCTCCCGCCAGCTCCAGCGTGTCGGCGAAGCCGCGCAGCACGTCGGCCACGGCAGTGTTGAGGGCGATGTTGGGGCCGGAGATGGAGCTGCTGGCGCCCGGCATGCGGAACTCGAACTTGTTGCCGGTGAAGGCGATGGGCGAGGTGCGGTTGCGGTCGGTCGTGTCGCGCGGCACGCTGGGCAGCATGCCGATGCCGATTTCCATGTAGCGCTTGGCGTCGCCGTGGTAGTTGCTGCCCGCGTCGATGGCGTCGAGGATGGCGGTCAGCTCGTCGCCCAAAAACATGGAGACGATGGCAGGCGGCGCCTCGTTGCCGCCCAGGCGGTGGTCGTTGCCGGCGGAGGAGACGGTCATGCGCAGCAGATCCTGATACTCGTCCACCGCGGTGATGACGGCCACCAAAAAGAGCAGGAACAGCGTGTTTTCCTCGGGCCTGTCGCCCGGCTCCAGCAGGTTCTGGCCCTCGTCGGTCGCCAGCGACCAGTTGTTGTGCTTGCCCGAGCCGTTCACGCCCTCGAAGGGCTTTTCGTGCAGCAGGCAGACCAGACCGTGGCGGCCGGCGATGCATTTCATCATCTCCATGGTCAACTGGTTGTGGTCGGCTGAGATATTGCAGGTGGAGAAGATGGGCGCCAGCTCGTGCTGGCCGGGGGCCGCCTCGTTGTGCTTGGTCTTGGCCAGCACGCCGAGCTTCCACAGCTCCTCCTCCAGCTCGTGCATGAAGGCGGAGACGCGGGGTTTGAGGCTACCGAAATAGTGGTCGTCCATCTCCTGCCCCTTGCTGGGCGGCGCGCCGAACAGCGTGCGGCCGGTGTACACCAGATCGGGGCGCTTTAAAAATACGGACTTATCGACCAGAAAATATTCCTGTTCAGGGCCTGCTGTCGGGAAGACGCGCCGCACCGAGCTGTTGCCGAACAGGCGCAGGATGCGCAGGGCCTGCGTGTTCAGCGCCTCCATGCTGCGCAGCAGCGGGGTCTTTTTATCCAGCGCCTCGCCCGAGTAGCTGCAGAAGGCGGTGGGGATGCACAGGGTGCCATCCTTGATGAAGGCGTAGGAGGTGGTGTCCCACACCGTGTAACCGCGGGCCTCGAAGGTGGCGCGCAGCCCGCCGGAGGGGAAGCTTGAGGCGTCCGACTCGCCGCGGATCAGCTCTTTGCCCGAAAAATCCATCATCACGCCGCCCTTGCCGTCCGGCGTGATGAAGGCGTCGTGCTTTTCGGCGGTGATGCCGGTCATGGGCTGGAACCAGTGCGTGTAGTGCGTGGCGCCATGCTCGGTGGCCCAGTCCTTCAGGGCGGAGGCGACGGTATCGGCGATGTCGGGCGGCAGCGATTCGCCCTGCATCATCGTGCGCTTCAGCGACTTATAGACATCCTTGGGCAGCTTCTTCTGCATGGC
>CAYZTQ010000113.1:0-5555 GCA_964481445.1 uncultured Christensenella sp.
TGGGAAAGGAGGGGGAAGGCGCGCGAGAGATGCTGCGCGGGGTGATCGAGGAGTTTGAGTCGGGGCTGCCGCGCCTCGAAAGGCTGTGGCGCTACCGGCAGGGGCGGGGGGACATCATGGCGAGGGAGCGCGCGGAGGGCCTGTTCAACGCGCGCCTCTCGCACGGCTTCGCCCGCTACATCACGCAGGTATCGGCCGGGTTTCTTTTAAGCGAGCCCGTGCGCTACAGCGACGGGAAGCGCAGGGAGGCTGTCAGCGCGCTGGAAACGCTGTACAGGCAGGCCGGGGCCGAGCAGGCGGATACCGAGCTTGCGATGCAGCAGGCGGGCTTTGGCCGCGGGGTCTCGCTGTTTTACGAGTCGGAGGGCAGGCTGCGCCTGTCGGCGCTCGACCCGCGCAGCGCCTTTGTGGTCTACGACGATACGGTGGAGCACAGGCCGCTGATGGGCGTGCTGCTCTCGCTGGAGCGCGACGCGCGGGGCAGGCCCGCGGGCGGCACGGCCTCGGTCTACCTGCCGGAAAAGACGCTGAGCTTCCGCCTGAAGCGCGGCCTGCCGGAGGAACGGCCGGAGGAGACGCCCGGCCCCTTCGCGCGCGTGCCGATGGTGGAATACCGCAACAATGAGGAGGAGCGCTGCGATTTTGAGGAGGTGCTGGGGCTGATCGACGCCTACGACCTGCTGGGCAGCGACCGGCTGAACGACAGGATGCAGTTCGCGGACGCGCTGCTGGTGCTGACAGGCGTGGCGGGCATCGGCACCTCGGAGGATCTGTACGATTTTCGCGGCGGCCTCAGGCGGCTGCGGGAAGACAAGACGCTGAGCCTGCCCGACAGCGAGGCGAAGGCCGAATGGCTGGTGAAAAACCCCATGGAGCAGGATATTGACGTGCTGCGCAGGGCGCTGGCCGAGGATATCCACAAGTTTTCGATGACGCCGGACTTTTCGGACGAGCGCTTCGCGGGCAACGTGTCGGGCATCGCCATCCGCTACAAGCTGTTCTGCCTGGAGCAGAAGACGCGCCTGAAGGAGCGCTGGCTGATCGCCGGCCTGCGCGAGCGGGCGAGGGTGGCGCAGGGCTGGATGCAGAAAAACGGCCTGCCCGCTATCGAGCCGGAGGAGCTCGGCATCAGCCTGCGCAGGCAGCTGCCCTACGCGGAGCAGGAATAAAAACAGGAGGAAGACATGAAACAGAAGACGCAAATAAGGCAAAAACCTCTCGGGCCGGAGGAAGGGCCCATAGAGCCCGCCCCCTGGGAGGGGGAAGAAACAGTCGGGGAACCCATCCCCGCGGCGGCGCCCGAAGACGAGACGCAGGGAACGCAAACGCAGACAGAACCGAGTGAAAGCCCCGATGCCGCTGAGCAAGACGCGGCCGAGGCGACAGAACCTCGAGCCTTGCCGGAGACGCCCGCGCAGACGGCCCGGGAGGAGGGCGAGCCGCCCGCCCCGCCGCGGCAGCGCGTGCAGCCGCCGCCCAAGGCCTATATCCGCCCGGCCCTTGAAATGAGCAGCCTCAGCTACAGCCAGCGGGCCGCCCTCTACCTGAGCGACAGAAACGAATACAGACAGATGACAGGAGGAAACAGACAATGGAAGTAACGATGAAGAGCAACCTGATCATCCCCGAGGTGATCGGCGACATGGTGGAAGAAAACTGGGGGCGCAAAATCAGCCTGCTGCCCTTTGCCAAGACGGATGACGGCCTTGCGGGCAAGCCCGGCGACACGCTGACCTTTCCCGCCTTCCGCTACATCGGCAAGGCCGAAGAGGTATCCGAGAACGGGCAGGTGCCCTGCGGCGTGCTGAGCGCCGATACGGTGACGGCCACCGTGAAAAAGTACGCCAAGGCCGTGCGCATCACGGACGAGGCGAGGCTGTCGGGCCTGGGCGACCCGGTGGGCGAGGCGGCCGCTCAGCTGGCCCATGCCATCGACCACGCGGTGGACGACGCCCTCTTTGAGGTGCTGCGCGGCGCGGGCTACAGCCGCAGGTCGCCCGCCGCGGGCCTTGACAGCGCGGCCGTGGCCGATGCCCTGACGCTGTTTGGCGAGGAGCAGGAGGGCGAAAAGGTGCTGCTGACCGACGCGGCGGGCTTCAACCGCCTGCGCAGGGACCCGAACTACCTGCGCGGCGGCGATCTTGCGCAGCAGAGCGTGTTTTCGGGCGAGGTGGGCGAAATCTGGGGCTGCCGCATCGTCATTTCCTCCGCCATTAAGGAAGACGAGAGCGCGAAGGAAAAGCAGTACTTCATCATCAAGCCCGGCGCGCTGCGCCTTGTCAGCAAGACGGGCACGCAGGTGGAGGTGCAGCGGGAGCCCGAGTTTATGCGCGATACCATCTACTGCTCCAAGCACTGCGCGGCCTACCTGTACGACGCGGGCAAGGTGGTGGCGCTGACCGAGTATACCGGCCTCGAGGTTCTGGACGCTTCCTGCGGCATCCGCCTGGAGGGAGCAGGCGCGGAAAAGCGCCTGTACATCCCGGACAATATGCAGGCGGGCGAGGCCGCGGCGTGGCTGTACCAGGCTTCCGACAGCGCGCAGCCGCAGGGGCAGTTCGGTGTCCCGCTCACGGGCGCTTCCCTCTGGGCGGGCAACGAGACGCCGATCGAGACCGGCGGCCTCGGCTTTATCCACCTGTACCTTGCCGGCTCCGACCTGAAGCCCGTGAAGGTGCTGACGCTGAGCGCGGGGGCCTGAGAGGGATGGGATACACGGAGCTTCTGCCCCGCCTGCGCCTGAGCCTGCCCGGGCAAAACGGCGCGGCGGACAGCCTGCTGTTAGAGCTGCTGCAGCAGGCGGAGGGCCTGATCTTGGCCTATACGGGGCGCGACGCCCTGCCCATGGCGCTTGAGAGCGCGCAGATCATGCTGGCGGTGGTGCTGTATAACCGCCTGGGCACCGAGGGCGAAAGCATCCGCCGCGAGGGCGGCGCGCTGATGCACTTTGAGGCGCTGCCCCGCCTGATCGAGGCGCAGCTGAAGCCCTACCGGCTTGCGAAGGCGGTGCCCTGATGAGAAACATGGTGCGCTATGAGATGCCCATCCGCGTGGTGCCCGTGCGGGCCGTCCGCGGCCTCACGGGCGGGCTGGTGCAGGCGGAGCAATCAAACCTCAGTTATCTGATGATGGCCAGCGTGCGCCCGGACAGGCGCAGCGAGCGCAGGGAGCACGGCAGCCTGCGCCCGCGGGAGAGGCGGCTGCTCTTTTTTGACTGGGAGCTGCCGCTCAGCCAGGGCGACCATCTGTATATGCCGGATGACGAGCGGTGCTGGCGCTGCATGCAGCGGCGCGACTATCCCGAGCATACCGAGGCCGAAGTGGAGGTGGAGGGCTGATGGAGCTGAAGGAGATCTATCAGGCGCTGAGCGGGCTTGACTGCGCGGTGACGCGCGGCTGGCCGCAGGCCCTCGTGCCGCTGCCCAGCCTTGCCTTTTCGGGCTGCGAGGACAGCCTGTCGCCGGACGGCACCCGCAGGTTCAGCGTGGAGATTCTGGCAAGGGCCGCCAGCCCCGAGGGGGCGGATACGCTGGCGGGCGGCGTCTGCGACGTGATGGCAACCCTCGGCCTGCGCCGCGTCTACATGAAGGACGGCGCGGAAAAGGACCGGGATACCTTCACCAAGCTGATGCGCTTTGAGCTGCTTTCAGGCGGGCCCATGGGCGAGAGCCTGACGCTGGATTTCGGCGAAAGAAGCTACGCGGGCCGGGTCTGCTCACGGGCGGGCGAAAGGCGGCTGCATGACCTGCGCACGCTTTCGGAAACCGCGGCGCGCCCCGCCCCCGGCCCCGCCGGGCCGCAGCTGCTCAGCCTGCTTTTGCCCCGCGAGGCGCTGGCAGACGTGCTGGCGGCCTTTGAAAGGGGTCAGCCCCTCGGCGCGGGCGGCGAGCGCCTGCTGCCCCTGGGCTACGAGCTGGGCGAAAAGGGCCTACGCATGGATCTGTGCAGACTGGGGGAGGGGGCGTGAGCATGCTGAGCATCAACAACCGGGCGCTGCCCATCCCCTCCGAGCTGGAAGTGAGCCTGAAGGAGCCGCTGCCCGGCAGCTACCTGAGCAGCCTCTGCCTTCGGGCCGTCTGGCCGGGGCAGAGCGAAGCGGGCGTGGCCTACATCCTGCAGGATACGGCGCAGAGCTTCACGCTGGCCTGCTTTGACCCGAGGACGGGGCTGGAGCGCGGCTTTACCGCCAGGCTGACGGCCTGCCGCGCCGCGGCGCTGGGCGGCGGGCTGTACCGGCTGGAAATACTGATTGAGGAAACGGAGTGAAACAATGAGAAGCAATCAACAAAAGGAGAAGGCCATCATTGATTGGGCGATTGAGCAGGCGGGCGGGCCCTATGTGTACGGCGCGACCGGCGAAAGCTGCACCCCGCGTCTGAGGGGCGAAAAGATGAAGCAGTACCCCACCCAGGCGGCGCACATCATGGTCAACTGCCCTGTGCTGTCGGGCAGGCAGCAGGCATGCGGGGGCTGCGTGCACGAGAACAGACCCTGCTTTGACTGCGCGCAGCTGACCAGGCGTGTGCTTGCGATCGGCGGCTTTCATCTGCCCAGCGGGGCCAGCAGCCAGTGGAAGGCCGGGCTCTGGGAGCACAAAGGCCTCATCGGCCCCGAGGCCGCCCGGATGCTCTGCCTGGTGTTCCGCGAAAGCGGCGACCCCGCAAGACCCATGAGCCATGTGGGCCTGTCGCTGGGCGATGGGCGCGTGGTGGACGCGAGGAGCCATCACCGCGGCGTGCTGCTGAGCCCCATCGGCGCCTATCCCTGGACGCATTACGCCGCCCTGCCGCCCTTTCCCAGGGAAGAGCCGATCAAAGCAGGCCAGCGGGGCGAAGGGGTCAAGGCGCTGCAGAAGCTGCTGCTTGGGGCGGGTTTTGCCCTGCCGCGCTTCGGCGCGGACGGCGTCTTCGGCGGGGAGACCCTGAGCGCCCTGCGCCTTGCGCGGGAGAAGCTGGGGCTTCCTGCCACAGATGAGGCGGATGAGGAGCTGCTGAATGCCCTGCGGGAAAGCCTCCAAAAGCAGCCTGAACAGGCGGAAAGAGCCCCGCGGGAGGCAACGGACAGTCTGGAAGAAAGGCTTGCAAGGCTTGAGAGGCTGGTGTTCGCCCTTACGCAGAAGCGGGAGGATGCGGCATGAGTGAGAGCGTCCGCTGGCTGAACCGCCTGCTTTCGGTGGCGTTGGCCTGTATTCTGCGCCTGCTGGGCGGCTGGGACGCCGCGCTGAGCCTGCTGTTCCTCTCCATGGGCCTTGACGTGCTGACCGGGTTTTTGTGCGCCCTGCACCGAAAGAGCGATAAGACCGAGGGCGGCGGCTTTCTCTCGCGCAGTTTCTTTCTGGGGCTGACGCGCAAGCTGATGGTGCTGGCGCTGGTCATTCTGGCCGCGGCGCTGGACAGGATGATGGGCACGGACGGCGTGGCGCGCCTTTCCGTCATCGGCTTTTACACGGCGAATGAAGGCCTGAGCATTCTCGAAAACGCGGCCCTGCTGGGCCTTCCGCTGCCGGGCGCGCTGACCGCGGCGCTGGAAAGGCTGCGCGAGGGGGGCGGGGAAAA
>CAYZTQ010000114.1:0-5527 GCA_964481445.1 uncultured Christensenella sp.
GCCTGCACCGCGAAGCGCTTGACCATTGCGAATTGAGACCGCCGAGGCCGATTGATAGCAGGAGGGCCGCGGCCCTCCTGCACCACCCATAGGGTTTATCAATAGTTTGAAGGGGCGGCACCCGAAGGCGCCGTCCCTTTTCGTTGGGTTCAGTCTACAACTTGTGATTACTTGAGCAGCGCCAGACGGCCGGGGTCGTTGGCGAAGGCTTCCATCGCGTTGGCCTTGGTAACGATTAGCGGAGGCAGCTCGTACACGCCGACATCCTTAACGCCGTTGTTGACCATGGCGTCAGGCTCAGGCATGCCCTTGCCCTCCTGCAGGGACTTGATGATCTCTACCGTCTTGGCAACCAGCACGTCGGTGGGCTTGGCAACGGTGGAATACTGCCTGCCGGACCATACCCATTCAACCGACTCGTTTTCGGCATCCAGACCGGAGACCACGGGGATCTGCTGGCCAGCCTGCTCGGAGGCGGTGATGATGGCGCGGGCGATGCCGTCGTTGGGGGAGAGCACGCCGTGGATCTCCTTGTCGGAATAGAAGCCGGCAAGCAGAGAGTCCATACGGGACTGGGCCTTGGAGTTATCCCAGTCCAGGGTGGCGCACTGGGTGAAATCGGTCTGGCCGGACACGACAACCAGCGTACCGTCGTCGATCTTGGGCTGCAGAACGCTCATGGCGCCCTTGAAGAAGTTGGGGGCATTGGGGTCAGCGGGGCCGCCGCCGAACAGCTCAATGTTGTAGGGGCCTTCGCCCTTGAGCTCGGCAAGACCCTGCAGCAGGGCCTGGCCCTGCAGCTCGCCGGTCTTCACGCTGCCGAACTGCACCACGCCGTCGATGGCAGAGGTGTTTTCGATCAGGCGGTCATAGCCGATGATCTTGACGCCCTGGGCGGCCGCTTCTTCCAGCACCGCGCCCAGCTGAGAGCCGTCAACGGGGCCGACGACGATGACTTTCACGCCGTTTTGCACCATGGACTCAATCTGCTGCTGCTGCTGGGGCACCTTGTTGTCCGCGTGCTGCACGATGGGCTTGAAGCCCGCCGCTTCCAGCTGCGCCTTGAACATGTCGTTGGCTTCCGCCCAGTTCTGGGTGCCCAGCCAGGGCAGCGCGACGCCGATGAACGCGTCGGCCGCAAAGCCTTCCGCCAGCGCGCCGGGGATGATCATCGCCAGCATCAGTGCGAGCGCGATGACGACAGAAAACCGTTTCCTGTTTGCCATGGAATCCTCCTGTGTTTTACGTCTGATGACGCTTTATTGAGATCCTGCCAGACGGCCCTCAGTGGGAGCCGCCCTGGGCAGGAACATCTCCTGCGTGAACCTCCGCCTTGTGCGGGGCAGCCGGGATATCCGCCGCGCGGCGGCTGTGCTGCTTGTTGTACACGTCAAAGGCAACGGCCGCCAGCAGCACAAAGCCCTTGATCACCTGCGTGCGGTCGGCGCCGACGCCCATCAGCATCAGGCCCGAGTTGAGCACCGCCATCACAAGGCCGCCGACCATGGTGCCCAGCACCGTGCCGATGCCGCCCGAAACGGCCGCGCCGCCAATAAAGACCGAGGCGATGGCGTCCATCTCCCACGCCGTGCCGTCAGAAGGCCCGGCCGCGGTGGAGCGCCCCAGATAGATGATACCGGCCAGCGCCGCCAGCACAGACATATTCATCATGGTAAAGAAGTAGGTACGCGGCACGTTGACGCCCGACAGCGCCGCCGCCGTCCTGTTGCCGCCCACCGCGTAGATATGGCGGCCCAGGCGCGTGCGCTGGGTGACGGTGTGGTAGATAATGATCAGCGCCAGCAGAATGAGGCCGGGGATGGGGAAGGAGGTGCCGGGGCGGCCCGAGGCAAACAGCCAGGCCACATAGCCCATAATGAGGGCGACCAGGCCGATGCGCACGGTCACAGGCCACAGCGGCTCTAAATTGCCGGTGATGGCGGCCATCCTTTTGCGCTTGCGCATCTGGGCCACCGCGTAGACGATGATACCGATCAGCGCCAGCACCAGCGTGAAGTTGTTAAGGCCGGTCAGCTCGCGCCCCCAGTCCGGCAGATAGCCGGAGCCGAAGACCTTCAGTTCCTTGGGCGCGGGCACCGAGATGGAGCGGGACAGCCAGATGACGCCGCCGCGGAAGATCATCATGCCGCCCAGCGTGGTGATAAAGCCGGGGATGCCGAGTCTCGCCACCCAGAAGCCCTGCCAGGCGCCGACCACCGCGCCGATCGCGAGGGCCAGCAGCACCGCCAGCCACCAGGGGAAGCCCAGATCGCGCGCGGCAAGCGCCATGGCCATGCCGGCGAACCCGGCCACCGAGCCGATGGACAGGTCGATCTGCCCGATGACGATGACCATCAGCATGCCGATGGCCAGAATCAGCACATAGGCGTTGCCTGTGATCAGGTTCTGGATGTTGGACGAGGTGATCATCTTGCCGCCGGATATGATGTTGAAGCCCAGCAGCAGCACGACCAGGGCAATGATCATCGTAAAATTGCGAAATTCGCTGCCCAGCACCTGTTTTATCATCTTCTTCATGGGGTGTGCCATCCTTCCTCGGTTCTGATTATGACGCGGATAAGGTCGTCATCATGCGCATCAGGGTTTCCTGATCGGCCTGCCTGCCGTCGATGCAGCCCGTCACCGCGCCCTCGCACAGGGTATAGATCCTGTCCGCCATGCCCAGCAGCTCCGGCAGTTCGGAGGAGACCATCACAACGGCCTTGCCCTCGTCGGCCAGCTGATGGATCAGGCGGTAGATTTCGTACTTGGCGCCGACGTCGATGCCGCGGGTGGGCTCATCCAGCAGCAGCACCTCGGGCTGGGTAAACATCCATTTACCCAGCACCACCTTCTGCTGGTTGCCGCCCGACAGGGTGCTCACGCCCGTATTGACATCGCTCATCTTGATGCTGAGCAGCTCGCGGTATTCTTCCGACACCTGCCGCTCCTTGTCAAGGTCGAGCAGCAGGCCGCGCAGGATGCCCTTCAGGTTGGCGGACACCGTTGTTTTGCGGCAGGAATCCAGCAGGTTCAGGCCGAGAAACTTGCGGTCTTCCGGCACATAGGCGACCCCGTGGCGGATGGCTTCGCTGACCGAGCGCAGCTGCACCTCGCGGCCCTTGATCCTGATGGTGCCGCCTTTGTAAATGCCGTAGTTGCGCCCGAAGATGGAGCGCATCAGCTCGGTGCGCCCGGCGCCCATCAGCCCGGCGAAGCCCACGATCTCGCCCGCGCGCACATAAAAGGAAGAATTCTTGCACACCATGCGCCCGGCGATGTTCGGGTCTTCCACCTGCCAGTCCGACACCTCAAAGATGATTTCGCCGGGCTTGGATTCGTGGCTGGGGAAGCGGTTTTCCAGTGTTCGGCCCACCATGGAGCGGATGATGCGGTTTTCGTCCACCTGCCCCGCTTCCACCGAATAGGTTTCCACCGTTTTGCCGTCGCGCAGCACCGTCACGGCGTCCGCCACGGCGGCGATCTCGTTAAGCTTGTGCGAGATCATGATGGAGGTGATATCCTTCTTTTTCAGCTCGCGCATCAGCTCAAAGAGGTTGTCGGCGTCCGCCTCGTTGAGGGCGGAGGTCGGCTCATCGAGGATGAGCAGCTTCACGTTTTTGGACAGCGCCTTGGCGATCTCCACCAGCTGCTGCTGGCCGACGCCGAGGTTCTTGATGGGGGTGGAGGGGTTGACGCGCAGACCGACGCGCTCAAGCAGCTCCATGGTCTGGCGTCTGGCCGCGTCCCAGTCAATCAGGCCGCGGCGGACGATCTCATTGCCCATGAAGATGTTCTCGGTAATCGAAAGCTCCGGGATGGTGGTCAGCTCCTGATGGATGATGGCAATGCCCGCCTGCTCCGACTCTTTGATATTGCGGAACCGAACCTCCTGCCCCAGGAAGATGATTTTGCCCTGATAGCTGCCGTAGGCATGCACGCCGGACAGGATCTTCATCAGGGTGGATTTGCCCGCGCCGTTCTCGCCGCAGATGGCATGGATATCGCCGCGGCGCACCTGGAGCGTGACATCGTCCAGCGCCCGCACGCCGGGAAACTGCTTGCCGATCCCCTGCATCTCCAGAATATAGGGTGTGTTCATATCGCGTCCTCCATCCGGTCGAAAGTATCAGGTCGCAAGAAAGAGGCTGGGCATTTCCAGCGCTTTGTTGGTCGCGACGGCGGCCGCCCCCAGCAGCGAAGGGTTCACCGCCAGGCGGCTGATCTCGATCCGCACCCTGTCATAGATTTCTGGCAGGAGCCTCTCCTTGACCACGCGCTTAACAGTGGGCAGCAGCAGCTCGCCCCCCTGCGCCACCACGTCGCCAATGACAATGACATCCGGGTTATAGGCATAAATCAGGCTGACGCAGCCGTAGCCGATGTAGGCAGCCACCTCGTCGATCACCCCGCGCACGGCGCCGCTTCCCGCGCGCGCCGCGCTGAAAACGGACTCGCAGGTAGGCGGCAGCCCCTCAAAAGCAGCGGGGTCGGCTTCCAGCGCCCTTGTCACCAGCGCCTTGGCCGAGCAGAACATCTCAAGGCAGCCATGGTTGCCGCACTCACAGACGGGGCCGTGGATATCGGTGCTCATGTGGCCGATCTCGCTGGCGCAGCCCATTGAGCCCAGCAGCAGGCTGCCGCTTTCGATGATGCCTGAGCCGACGCCCTCGCCCACCAGAAAATAGGCCAGCGCGCGCACAGAAGGAGAGTGCTCGCCGAAAAACCACTCGGCCAGCGCGCCGGAATTGGCGTCATGCTCGATGAATACAGGCTTATCGAAGGCCTGCTCCAGCTCTTTGCGAAAATTGACATCGCGCCAGGCGGGCATCTGCGTGATGACGGCAATGCGGCCCTCGTGCCGCAGATAGGGGCCGGGAAGCGCGAAGCCCACGGCCACCACGTTGGGATAGCCCTTCATCATGGCGCGGACGCGGTCTTTCAGCGCGTCAAGCACCGAGAGCGGCGGCTCTCCGCTCTCGTAGGGCAGGTCCTCCTGCGCGTAGATCCTGCCCTGCAGGCCGAACACGCCCAGGCGGATAATCTGCCTTGAAAACTGCACGCCGACTATCTGGTATTTATCCACATTGAGCGTGAGGCCGATGGAGCGGCGGTTGCCGCTGCCCTTGATGCCCCCCACCTCGGACACGATGCCCATATCCATCAGCGCCGCCACGATCTTGGTGATGGCGGGCTGGGTCAGCCCCGTTTCTCTGGCAATGTCGGCGCGCGAACAGACCCCTCTGCGCTGAAGGATTCGGACAACGGCGGAGCGGTTCATCTCCATCAGGTCGCTGTTGTTGCCGCCGGTCGCTTTCATCTCAGGGTCTCCTTCAGAAGTATATGCTCCGAAAAGTCCGCCGCCCCTGCAGCTGCCCGTCAGGCCGGCAGAGGAATAGCAAAACTCATTTCATTGATTATCTCCGTTAATACATTATCACGTGCAAGGATTGTTGTCAACGATTATTTAGATGATTTGGCATCATTTTTCCCTGTACGGACAAAAACGCCTCTCCGGCGCACCTGA
>CAYZTQ010000115.1:0-5518 GCA_964481445.1 uncultured Christensenella sp.
CATTAGAAGTTAAATGTGAGATTTCTCATAATTGCACTTGCATTGCCTTGTGCTGTGACTATAGAAACGATATAATATGCGCCAGAACATGAAGGGAGCAAAAGCATGTCTGAAAGCCAGGAACGCACCAATTTTATCTGGGATGCCATTGATGAGGATCTGAGGAGCGGCCGCTGCACGAAAGTGCATACGCGCTTTCCCCCGGAACCAAACGGGCACCTGCATATCGGGCACTGCAAGGCGCTGGTGACAGACTTCGGCACCGCTTCCAAATACGGCGGCCTTTGTAACCTGCGTTTTGACGACACCAACCCCGCCAAAGAAGAGACCGAGTATGTGGACGGTATTATGAACGATATCCGCTGGCTCGGCTTTGACTGGACCGGCGGGCTGTACTATGCCAGCGAATATTATGAACAGTGCTACCAGATCGCGGAGGATTTCATTAAACGCGGCCTTGCCTATGTGGACGAGCTCAATGCCGAGCAGATGCGTGAATACCGCGGCACGCTGTCCGAGCCCGGCAAGAACAGCCCCTGGCGCGACCGCCCGGCCGAAGAGAGCCTGGATCTGTTCCGCCGCATGCGCGCCGGCGAGTTTCCCGAGGGGCGCTATATATTGCGCGCCAAAATAGACATGGCGTCGCCCAACATCAATATGCGCGACCCCGCGATGTACCGCATTTTGTATAAAGAACACCACCGCACGGGCAACGAATGGTGCATTTACCCCATGTACGATTTTGCCCATCCCCTCGGCGACGCGATCGAAGGCATCACCCACTCTCTGTGCTCGCTGGAGTTTGAGGATCACCGTCCGCTGTACGACTGGGTGGTGGAAAACGCGGGCTTCCGTAAGCCGCATAAGGACAAGCACGGCGATGTGAGTACCGGCCCCCGGCAGATCGAGTTTGCCAGGCTGAACCTGACCCGCACGGTGATGAGCAAGCGCTATCTGCGCCGTCTGGTAGAAGAAAACTATGTTTCCGGCTGGGATGACCCGCGCATGCCCACCCTGAGCGGCCTGCGCCGCAGGGGCTACACGCCCGCCTCCATCCGTGATTTTATCGAGCGCATCGGTCTGAGCAAGGCGGACAGCCTGGTGGACTTTGGTCTGCTTGAATACTGTGTGCGGAGCGACCTTGGCAGCAAGGTTCCCCGCGTCATGGCGGTACAAAAACCGCTCAAGGTCATCCTGACCAACTGGGAAGAGGGCAAGACCGATATCCTCAGCATGGAGAACCATCCCGACCACCCGGAACTTGGTACGCGCGAGGTCAGCTTCGGCCGTGAGCTTTATATTGAGGCGGATGACTTTATGGAAGACCCGCCCAAGAAGTTCTTCCGGCTGCGCCCCGATGGCGAGGTTCGTCTGAAAGGCGCCTACATCATCCGCTGCGATGAGGTGGTCAAGAACGCTGACGGCAGCATCAGTCATCTGCTCTGCACCGTGGACATGGACAGCCGCTCCGGCAGCCCGGGCGCTGACCGCAAGGTGAAAGGCACCCTGCACTGGGTCAACGCGAACGACTGCCTACCTCTCACCTTCCGCCTGTATGAGCCCCTGCTGAAAGAGGACGATGACGAAGATGAGGAGAATGACAGGAAGGACTTTATCTCCCGCCTGAACCCGAACAGCCTGACCGTGCTGAACGGTTTCGGCGAAAAATCGCTTGCCGCATCCGCCGCCGGCGATACCTTCCAGTTTCTGCGGGTGGGATACTTCTGCAAGGATAAGGATTCGAAAGACGGCCAATCGGTATTCAACCTGACCGTCGGACTGAAAGACAGCTATAAACCCTGACGATAAGGAGGCCCTTTAATGACCAGCGTTCGCACACGCTTTGCCCCCAGCCCGACCGGATATCTGCATCTGGGCGGGCTTCGTACCGCTTTGTTTACCTATCTGTTTGCCCGCAAAAACGGCGGCAAATTCATCCTGCGCATCGAGGATACCGATCAGGAACGCGAGGTGCCCGGCGCGGTTCAGTTGATTTATGATTCGCTGCGCGCGGCGGGCCTTGAATACGATGAAGGCCCTGATGTCGGCGGCGATTACGGCCCCTACATTCAGACCCAGCGCAAGGATACCTATCTGCCCTACGCACTCAAGCTGGTCGAAAGCGGACACGCCTATCCCTGCTTCTGCACCAAGGAAGAGCTGGAAGAGCGGCGCGCGGCGGCCGCCGCGCGCGGCGAAACCTTTAAGTACGACAAGCACTGCCTGCATATCCCCCGCGACGAGGCCATGCGGCGCATGCAGTCCGGCGAACCTTATGTGATCCGTCAAAACATCCCCGAGCAGGGCATCGCTTCTTTTGACGACCTGCTTTTCGGGCACATCGAGGCGGAATGCTCCACGCTGGATGACAATGTTTTGATCAAGCAGGACGGTCTGCCTACCTACAACTTCGCCAATGTCATCGACGACCACCTGATGGGCATCACTCACGTGACCCGCGGCACGGAATATCTGTCAAGCGCGCCCAAATATAACCTGCTGTATGAAGCCTTCGGCTGGACGCCGCCTGTGTACATCCATCTGCCTGTCGTGATGAAGGACGCCACCCGCAAGCTCTCCAAGCGCTACGGCGATCCCTCCTTTGAAGACCTGCTGGCCATGGGCTATCTGCGTGACGCCATTATCAACTTTATCGCGCTGCTGGGCTGGAGCCCGGGAAACGACCAGGAATTCTTCAGCAAGGAAGAGCTGATCCAGGCCTTTGACGAAAAGGGGCTGAACAAATCCCCTGCCATCTTCAACATGGATAAGCTGGTGTGGTTCAACACCGAATATATCCGCAGGCTGAGCCCTGAGGAGTATCTCAAACTGGCTGCCCCGTGGTTTGACCAGGCGCTGGCCGGCGCGGGCATTGATTACCGCCGTCTGGCCGAATTGATGCAGGGGCGCACCGAGGTGTTTAACAGGGTGCCCGACATGGTGCGCTTCCTGAAAGAGCTGCCGGAATACGATAACGAGCTGTATATCAACAAAAAGCAGAAGTCCACGCTGGAAAGCAGCCTGGACGCGCTGCGCTTCATGCTGCCCGTGCTGGAAGGCATCTCCGACTGGAAAGAACTCACCATTCACGACTGTGTCATGCAGGCCATCGCAAACTCGAGACGCAAGAATGGCCCTGTGCTCTGGCCGCTTCGCATCGCGATCAGCGGGCAGGCGAGTACGCCGGGCGGCGCGATTGAAATTGCCTATCTGCTCGGCAGGGAAGAGACGCTGAGGCGCATCAGAAAGGCTATCGAGCGGCTGAACGTGTAAAACAGAGTTCAGCCGGTTATGCTGCGGAAAGGAAGGGGCGATGGAAAACAGGATCGTTCACTGCTGGGATGAGCTGCAGGCCGCCGTATTCGACGGCGTCTGGGATGAATCCATCCGCCGTTACCGCAACAACCGGGTGTTCCGCGGCGTGGAGGATATGCACTGGGATTTGATCCCGACGCTCAACCGCGTATGCTCTCATGACCTGAGCCTTGAAAAGCAGATTCTCCGCAGTTTTCGAAAATACGGCTATGCGGATTTGAAGAACGCGGATTCCCTGTGGCAGCTGCTCGCCACAGGGCAGCATTTCGGCCTGCCGACCAGATTGCTTGACTGGAGCTATTCCCCTCTTGTGGCAGCGCACTTCGCGACGGAAGACACGTCGGCCTACAACCGTGACGGCGCTGTCATCGTCGCCGACATGGAAATCATCAACGGCCTGCTGCCAAACGCGCTGAAGGAACTGCTGATTACCAATGGGGCCAATGTATTCTCTCAGGAAATGCTGGACCGTACTGCCCCGACGCTTGACAAGCTGAAGGCTCTCTCCGGCCAGCCCTTCGGGCTGTTCTTCGAGCCGGCCTCCACTGTCAGCCGCATTGAGAACCAGTACGCCCTCTTCTCGCTTTCGAGTGACGCCGAAGTGATGATAGACCGCCTGCCGGGCGCTGAAAGGGCCTTTACCCGTATTGTCATCCCGCGGGAGATCAAGCTGGAAATACGCGACAAGCTTGACTATATCAACATTTCAGAGCGGATGCTCTACCCCGGGCTGGACGGTGTCTGCCGCTGGATCGCCAGGCGATACGCGCCTCTCGGCCCCAAATACAACCTGAAGAAAAACCATCCCTGAGCCATCAGCGACAAAACCACCTTTGAAGGAGATGTTGGAGAAGCATGAACCTTTCCGCTATTATCGGAGACCTGTTTTCGGGCGTCAGTTTTCTGCTGAGCGCCGCAGGGCTCAAAACCCTTGTGATGTTCATCATCGCCGGGGTGCTGATCTATCTGGCCATCAAGAAAGATTATGAGCCTGCTCTGCTGCTGCCCATCGGCTTCGGCGCGATTCTGGCCAACCTGCCTCCTATTCTGATGGCAGGCGGCGGTGAAGCGGCCGCAGCCGTGCTCGGCTCGGCGAAAGAACCCGGCTTTTTAAAGGTGCTGTTTGACGCAGGCATTGCCAATGAGCTGTTCCCCGTGCTCATCTTTATCGCGGTCGGCGCGATGATCGACTTCACGCCCCTGCTGAAGGACCCCTCCATGATTTTTTTCGGCGCGGCCGCCCAGTTCGGCATCTTTACCACCTTCCTTGTCTCCATTGTGCTGATCCCGGTGGTCGTGCCCGGCGCGGATGATAACCTGATCCTGCGCCTCGCCAGCGCCATCGGCATCATCGGCGCCGCGGACGGCCCCACCACGCTGTATGTGGCCAACCACTTCAAGCTGGTAGACTATATGGCCCCCATTTCGGTGGCGGCCTACAGCTATATGTCGCTCGTGCCCGTGATTCAGCCGCCGGTCATCCGCGCCCTGACCACGAAGGCGGAGCGCAGAATCCGCATGGATTATCAGGAGGAGCGTGCCTCCAAGACCGCGCTCATCTTCTTCCCCGTCATCGTTACGCTGGTCGCCGGCATTCTCGTGCCCATGTCCGCCCCGCTGGTCGGCTCTTTGATGTTCGGCAACCTGATCCGCGAATGCGGCGTGCTGGACAGGCTGTCAAAGACCGCTCAGAACGAGCTGGCCAATCTGGTGACCATCCTGCTCGGTATCTCCATCGGCGCGACCATGGTCGCAGATAATTTCCTCCGCTGGGATACGGCGCTGATCATGGGCCTTGGGCTCTTCGCCTTTGTGTTCGATACGGCGGGCGGCGTGCTGTTTGCCAAGCTGCTCAACCTGTTCCGAAAGAACAAGGTGAACCCCATGATCGGCGCGGCCGGCATTTCCGCCTTCCCCATGAGCGCCAGAGTGATTCAGAAGCTTGCTAAGGAAGAAGACCCCTACAACTTCGTCCTGATGCAGGCGATCAGCGCCAATGTTTCCGGCCAGCTGGGCTCCATCATCGCGGGCGGCATGGTGATCACACTGGTTTCGATGCTTTTGTGACAGGAGGTAATTTCAATGAGCGTACTCACCAAAGGGCTGATTGTAACCGGCATTGGGCTGGCGGGCGTGTTTCTGATCCTCGGCCTGTTCTTTGTTTCCATCAAGCTGCTGCAGAAAATCGGCCCGAAAGACTGAT
>CAYZTQ010000116.1:0-5502 GCA_964481445.1 uncultured Christensenella sp.
ATCCAGGTCGGCGCTGCCACCGAAGTGGAAATGAAGGAGCGCAAGATGCGCATCGAGGATGCCCTGGCCGCCACCCGCGCAGCCGTTGAAGAGGGCATCGTGCCCGGCGGCGGCGTGGCCCTGCTGAACGTGACCGACAGCGTGCGCGAGCTGCTTGATAAGTCCGAGGGCGATGAGAAGACCGGTGTCAGCATCATCCTGCGCGCGATGGAAGAGCCCATCCGCCAGATTTCCGCCAACGGCGGCATCGAGGGCAGTGTGATCATCGATACCATCAACCGCAGCGGCAAGAAGGGCTACGGCTACGACGCGCTGAAGAACGAGTATGCCGACATGATTGAGCGCGGCATCATCGACCCCACCAAGGTAACCCGCAGCGCCCTGCAGAACGCGGCCAGCGTGGCGGCCCTGATGCTGACCACCGAAAGCCTCGTGACCGACATCCCCGCGCCCGAACCGGCGGCTCCCGCTCCCGGCGGCGGCATGGGCGGCATGTACTGATAAAACCCGATAGCCTGAAATACTTTGGAGGCCCGGCGATAATGCCGGGCCTCCGTCAGTCCGTCAAAGAACCAAGTTTTTTGACGGGCAGGATCTTATCTTTTATTGTTCCTGTTCCACTGTGACCATCTTGCCCAATTCCGCGGACTCGATGGCGGCGAAGATGACGCGCATGGCCTTGAGCGCCTCCTGCGCGTCGATGGGGGGACGCCTGCCCGTGATAATGCTTTCGATAAAGGCGTTGATGACGCCCGTGTTCTCGCGCTTGCCGGCTTTCTGCTCCTCATTGCTGGTCAGGCCGCGGAAACGAAACTGCTGCACCTCGCCCTCCGCGGGCTCGTGGATTAGCGAGAAGCGCGGGTCGTCGTACAGGCGAAGCACGCCTTTGGTGCCGTAAATGCGGGTGGAGTTCTCCTCGCAGGCGGTAAAGGTCCAGCTCACGTGCATGGTGCCCATCACGCCCGAGCGCGTGCGGTAAAGGGCGGTCGCGTTGTCCTCCAGGTCAATCAGCGTGCCGTCGGTGTAGCGCTTGTCGAGCGTACCCAGCTGGGCCGATACTTCGACGATCGGCTCACCCAGCAGATAGTGGATCAGGTCGGTCTTGTGGATGCCCAGGTCGCCCAGCACGCCGAAGGCGGCGCGGTCGCGGTGGATAAACCAGCTGTTGGGGTTGCGCGTCCAAATCTCGGGGCCGCTGTGGCCGAACACGGTGTGAAAGCTGAGCACGCGCCCGATGGCGCCAGACGCGATCATTTCCTTCGCCTTGATATGGGCGGGAGCGAAGCGCTGGTTATGCCCCAGCATCACGATTTTGCCGCTCTTTTTCGCCTCATCCGCGATGGCCTCGCATTCCTTCAGCGTGGCGGCCATGGGCTTTTCGAGCAGCACATGCTTGCCGGCCCGCAGCGCGGCGAGGGTCACCTCCGCGTGGAAGGTGTTGGCCACGCAGACGCTGACCGCGTCGATCGCGGGGTCGGCCAGCAGGCTTTCGGTTGTGCCGTAATCCTTCCCGCCGAACCTGTCCGCCATCAGCTGCGCCTGGCCGGGCTTGGCGTCGGCAAAGCCGAGCAGCTTCACCTGCTCGTTTTCCAGATACTCCGGGGCGTGCCTGTACTCAGTGATCCGGCCGCAGCCGATGATGCCTACATGGACCATATAATCCTCCTTGCGTCCGGCGCCGGAGCGATCGGGCCGGTTTATTTGCCGCGGTTGCGCAGGCTCTGCAGCAGCACCGCGATGATGATGATCGCGCCCGAGATGGCGCCCGTCAGGAAGGTGGGCACCTGCGCCGCGACCAGCGTATTGTTGATGATCTTGAACATCAGAACGCCCAGAAAGGTACCGATGATTTTGCCGCGCCCGCCGGACATGGCGGTGCCGCCGATGGCGACCGCCGCGATGGAATCCATCTCAAACAGCACGCCGGCGTTGGCCGCCGCGACGGCCATCAGGCGGGAGGAATACAGCCAACTGGTAAAGCCGCACAAGAGGCCCGTGATGGCGAAGACCGCCACCTTGGTCAGGCTTACATTGACGCCGGCCATTCGGGCGGACACCTCGTTGCTGCCCACCGCGTAGATGTGCTTGCCAAGCTTCGTGCGCTGCATCATCAGCCCGGCCAGCAGCGCCAGAATGATGAACATGATCATGGGGTAGGGCACGTTGTTGCCCAATATGCGGATGCTGCCGTTGCCGACCTGCCGGAAGGTCTCATAGAAGGGTTCGGTCGCGATGCCGTTTGCTACCGTGAAGGGGCCGCCCTGCCCGAAGTGGTTGACGATGGCGCGGCAGGAGGTCTGGATGGCCAGCGTCGCGATCATGGCCGGCATGTGTCCCTTGGCCACCAGCACGCCGTTGAGGCTGCCGATGAACAGGCCGAAAACAAGGCAGAACAGCAGCATGATCCAGATGTTCTGCGTGGCGTTCAGCACCTCGATGCCGAAGCCGGAGATGATGGCGACCTGCGCGCCGACCGAGATATCGATCTGCCCGGCGCAGATGACCATCGTCATGCCCAGCGCGATGATGCCCGTGGTGGTCGCGGACTGCGTGAAAATGTTGGAGATGTTGCGCCACCTGAAAAAGTTGGGGTTGACAGCCACCGCGATGATGATGATCAGCAGGAAGGAGACCAGATAGCTGTACTCGGTAAACAGGCGTTTGAGGGCTGCCTTGACATCGAGAGGTTTTTTAAGGGCTGTGCTGTGTTCAGACATGCTGCTTCTCCTTGGCGTTGCTTCCGGCTTCCAGATTGGCGCCGGTGGAATAATACATCATTCGGTCTTCATCCATCTCACTGCGGTTCAGTTCAGCGTTCACGCTGCCCTTGTACATCACAAGGCAGCGGTCGGCCGCCTTGAGGATTTCCGGGAACTCGGACGAGAAGACCAATATCGCTTTCCCTTCCGCCGCGAGGCGCAGCATCAGGTGATAGATTTCAAATTTGGTGCCCACGTCGATGCCCTGCGTGGGGTTGTCAAAAATGAGCACATCGGCGTCGGCTTCCAGCCAGCGGCCCAGAATGACCTTCTGCTGGTTGCCGCCCGACAGGCTGGAAATCAGGTTTCTGGGGTTGTCCGCGCGGATATCAAGGGCCTGCTTCTGCCTTAAATACCTTGATTTTTCCTGCTTCGTGCGAATCAGTTTCTCCCGCATACGGGTGTTGAAATAGCCCATGGAGAGGTTGTCGTAGATATTGAGGTCGTTAAGAATGCCGCGCTCCTTGCGGTTGCGGGGCACCATGGCCACGCGCTGCCTGAGAAACCGGGCGATCCCACCCCGCAGTTCCTGCCCCGCTACGCTGAGGCGGCCGGTATGGGGCAGCGCGCCGTACAGCGCGTCCGCCAGGCTGTCGCGGCCGGAGCCCTGCAGGCCGGTGATGGCCAGAATCTCGCCCCTGCGCAGGGTAAAGGAAACATCCTGAAAGCCTTCGCCCGACAGGTTTTCCGCCTGCATCGCCACCTCGTTCCTCACGTGGGTGGGGCGGCGGTTGAATTCGTCATCCGACAGGCTTTTGCCCGTCATCATCTCGGTGATCTCGCGCTCCGTCACTTCCGCGATATTGCCGGTTTTAATAAAGCGCCCGTCGCGCAGCACCGTGTAGGTATCGCAGATGCGGAAGATCTCCGGCATTTTGTGGGAGATATAGATAAAGCTGACGCCCTGCGCCTTGAGCTGCCGCATGATGGCAAACAGCGCGTCGATCTCCTGATTGGAAAGGGCCGTCGTCGGCTCATCCATGATGATCAGGTCGCAGCTGAAAAGAAGCGCTCTCGCGATTTCCACCAGCTGCTTTTCGGCGGCCTGCAGATCGTCCACCACGGCGCGCGGGTCGATGGCGACGCCCATGCGCTCAAAAACCTTCGCGCTGTTTTCGATCATCGTCTTCCTGTCCAGCAGACCGCCCTTGGTCTTGATTTCCTGGGCGAGGTACATGTTTTCAAAGACCCGCAGGTCGTTGCACAGGTTCAACTCCTGATGAATCAGCCGGATGCCGGCCTTCATGGCGGCCTTCGCGCCCGAAAAGCGCACCTTCTGCCCATCGAGCAGGATGTCGCCTTCCTTGGGGGCAAAGGTGCCGGCCAGCACGTTCATCAGGGTGGATTTGCCGGCGCCGTTTTCGCCCAGCAGGCCCCTGATCTCGCCCGGCTCCACGCTCAGGCTGACCTTGTCGACGGCGCGAACCGGTCCGAAGTCCACCGTAATGCCGGACATTTCTACGCGCAAGTTACTTTCCTCCTGCCTATGGGATTTTTGGCCTGATAAAAAGAAAGAGGGGCTGGCTGGTGAAAACCGGCCAGCCCCTGAAAATCAGGTGTCAGCTTCGCCGAGCGTATTACTGGGCGATGGAGTAACGGTCGATGTAGTCCTGGCTGGTGCGGTAGGCTTCCACGGTGCTCTTGTCGATCTCGATGGTGGGGATCAGGAAGAGCTGGCCTTCTACCTTCTGGCCCGCGTATTCTTCGCCCTTGGCGGTGGCTACGGCCAGACGGATTGCTTCACGGATCATCGAGGGGCTGAAGAAGTAGGTGACCAGTTCGGGCTTGGTGACCACGTCGAAGGTGGCCAGGGTCTCGCGGCGGCCGCCGACGGAGGTGATCAGCTTCAGGTTTTCGAGGGCGGCGTCATCGCGGATGACGGTCATGATGCCGTCGACGATCTCGTCATCGTGGGTGACGATCAGGTCAAGGTCGGCCACCACGGCGGGGTCGGCGGTGTTGAGCCAGTTCTCCATAAATTCCTTGGACTTGGCGTTGGACCAGTCGGTCTGGAAGCCGTCCTGCAGAAGCTTGAACTGATCCTTGTACTCGCTGGCGTTCAGCACATCCACCATGCCCTGGGTGCGCTGCTTGGAAACGGTGGAGCTGTCGCCGATGAACAGCAGGTAGGTGATGGTCTCGCCGGCCTTCAGCTGCTCGGCATAGTAGTTGAGCAGGTATTTGCCCATCATGTTGCCGATGCCTTCGTTATCGCCCATGATCTCGGCGGCCTTGCCGTCAAAGTTTTCGATCAGGCGGTCGTAGATGATCAGCGGAACCTTCTCATCCACCACCTTCTGGGCGGCGTTGCGCAGCTGATCGCCTTCCAGAGGCCACAGCATGATGGCATCGGGGCCCCAGGCCAGCACTTCGTCCAGCTGCTCGATCTGCTTGGCGGCCTCGCCGCCAACACCCATCATGTAGTCTTCGATCACGCCGGCCTGCTTCAGGGCTTCCGCCTCAGCGCGGGCGTGGGCAATGGATTCACCAAGGAAACCGTGGTCGGCGTCAGGGGTGACGATGCCGATCTTGATGCCTTCGGCGGCGGCCGAAGCGGCAGCAAGCACCATCATCAGGGAAAGGAACAGAGCCAGTAATTTCTTCATGGGTTGCCTCCTGTTGATATGATTAAACCGGCCCCGCGGGTCGCGGCCCGAAATAGGGGCATTCTGTGTATTCATAGTAGCCTGTGCCCTCTGCTTTGTCAATCATATTTGCCAAAAGAGAGGTATCCGAAAGCTTT
>CAYZTQ010000117.1:0-5482 GCA_964481445.1 uncultured Christensenella sp.
CAAGGTAACCTCCATTTCCAACTTCCACTGTGGATGTTACTTTGAGAATTTACCCGGCATATTTTAACTGATTGTTAAAACAGGGGCCGCTTCTCAACAGGAAGCGTTTTTATGGTATAATTATTTATCTTCTCATTTGGATGGAGGCTGCGGCGTGTTTGGCAAATTCATGAACAACTACTACTACGGCAAATCGGGCAAGGGAGACTACCGCAAGGATGATCTGCCGCGCACCCGCTGGCAGCTGTTTTTCGAGATGCTGCGCGTGCGACTGGCGGGTCTGTTCCGGCTCAACATCATCAGCGTGCTGGCTTGGCTGCCCGCCCTGTATGTGCTGATGCAGCTGATCAGCAACCTGTTCAACGTGGCGGGCGTGGTGCAGAGCGTGCAGGCCGACCCGGCGGCCGCCTCGCCCGAGCAGCTGGAGCTGGTCAACAACCTGACGGGCGTCTACCACAGCATCATTTTCCGCTCGCTCCTGTTTCTGGCGCCGGCCATCGCGCTGACTGGGCCCTTTCAGGCCGGCATGGCCTATGTGACCCGCAACTGGGCGAGGGACGAGCACGCCTTTGTCTGGAGCGATTTTAAGGACGCGCTGCTGGCCAACTGGAAGCAGGCGCTGCCCATTTCCCTGATCACCGGCCTTGTGCCGCTGGTGGTCTATGTGGGCTATCAGTTTTATGGCGACCTGGGCAGGCGGAGCATGCTGTTCGTCGTGCCGCAGATGCTGACCGCGATGCTGGGCCTTGTGTGGATGCTGGCGCTGGTATATTTTTACCCGCTGCTGGTCACCTACAAACTGGGCTTTGGCACGCTGCTGAGAAACGGCCTGCTGCTCGCGGTCGGCCGCCTGCCGCAGACGGTCGGTGTGCGCCTTGCCATGCTGGTGCCCTCGCTCATCGCCTTGCTGGTGGCGTGGTTCATGCCGCCCTATACCATTTACGCCATGATGACGCTGGCGGGCTATTACCTTCTGATTGGCAACGCGCTGGCGCGCTTTGTGTACGCCTCGCTTTCCAACGCGGTCTTTGATAAGTTCATTAACAGCCGCATGGAAGGGGTGGAGGTCAACCGTGGCCTGGCCAAGCCCGAGGATCTGGACGACGAAGAGCCGGAAGACGAAGACGAGGCCGAACACAGCTGATGTATTCTGATTTTGCCGCCTACTATGACGAGCTGATGGCGGAGGTGGACTACCCCGGCTGGGCCGATCACTACGCCTCGCTGCTGGAAAGGGCGGGGGTAGCGCCCGGCTCTCAGGTGACGGAGTGCGCCTGCGGCACCGGCAGCCTGACGAGGGAGATTGCCAAAAGCTACCGGATGACCGGGGTCGATTGCTCGCAGGAAATGCTGTCCATCGCCGCGGATAAGCTGCGCTCCGGGGGCCATTGGGTGCCTCTTGTTTGTCAGGATATGCGCAGGCTGCGCCTGATGCGGCCGCAGGACGCCATCCTCGCCACCTGCGACGGGGTGAATTATCTGATCGATTCTCCCTCGCTGTATGCTTTTCTGAAAGCCGCGGCCGCGGCGCTGCGGCCGGGCGGGGCGCTGTGCTTTGATGTCTCCTCGCCCTATAAGCTGTCCACGGTGCTGGGGAACAACACGCTGACCAACACGCAGGGGCGCGTCCACTATATCTGGGAGAACCGGTGGAACGCGGATAAACGCCTGCTCGACCTGCGCCTGCAGCTGTACGCGCGCGAAACGGAGACGGTATGGCGCCACGCGGAGGAGACGCAGCGCCAGCGCGCCTGGACGGCGGATGAACTGCAAAAAGCCCTCGGCGACTGCGGCTTTGCAAAGCCCCTGATTTTCGGGGACAGAACGGAAAAGGAGCCGCGCGAAAACGAGGAGCGCTGGCATATTCTGGCGGTAAAAGCCGATTTTGATAAAGGAAACAATGGATAAAAGAATGCAGAACGATTTGATTTTTAACGAGGCGGACGGGCTTTTGCGCATGCTGATCGCGAAGGGGCAGGCGCGCGTATTGATGTGCCGCACCACCCGGCTTGTGCAGGAAGCGGCCGATATTCACGCGGCCAGCGATGTCGCGGCTGCCGCCATGGGAAGGCTGCTGTCCGGCAGCGCCATGCTGTTTGGCAGCGTGGAGGATGAAGGGGGCAGCGTCACGGTCACGGTGGCAGGAGACGGCGTCGGCGGCAAGCTGACGGTGGTGGGCCGCAGCGGGGGCGACCTCAAGATCGCGGTGGAAAACCCGCAGGCCGAGCTGCCCGTACGTGAGGACGGCCGCCAGGATGTGGCGGGCTTTGTGGGACGAAAAGGCCGTCTGACCGTCATCCGCGACAAGGGGGAGAAGGAGCCCTATATCGGCATCGCCAATCTCGTCTCGGGCGAGTTGGGGCTTGATTTTGCCGAGTATTTCACCATGTCGGAGCAGACGCCCTCGCTGGTGGCGCTGGGCTGCCTCAACCAGAGCGGCGTGGTTCTTTCCGCCGGCGGCATCCTGATACAGGCGCTGCCGGGCTGCGGTCTGGATGTGATCGAGGAGCTTGAAAAGCGCGAGCCTTTCTTCCGCGGCATCAGCCGCGAACTGTACGACCGCCCGATGCGGGAGCTGGCCGAGTTCTGGTTTCAGGGCATGGACCTTGAGATCGTTTCGGAGGAGCCGCTGCGCCTGCGCTGCGACTGCTCGAGGGAGCGCATGGCACGCGCCCTTTCCGCGCTCGATTCTCAGGAGCTGCTGGACATGGCCAATGAGGGCAAGGATACCGAGATGACCTGCCATTTCTGCAGGTCAAGCCATACATTTACGCCGGATGAAGTGCGCGCGATAGCGCAAGCGCAGAGGAAAGCATGATGCGTCTGATTGATTTTGATGAGCGGTTCGCGGCCTATCTCCGTGACTGGATGAGCAGCCACGAGGAAGAATACGAAGACCCGGACGACATGGAAGATGAGGTGCCGGAGGTCTATCAGCAGTTTCTCGACACGCCCGCCGACTGGCTGCAGGGACAAAAGCCCGGCGAGTATTTCGAGGGCTTTGACAGCGCGGACGAGCTGATCCGCCTGATGTGCGCCTATGTGGATCAGAAGGTCAGCGTGCCCGACATGCTGCTGAACCGCATCGCGATGCTGGGCGAGGAGGCGGCGGAGCTGCTGGTCAGGGTGCTGGATGACGAGAGCGCCGGCAACGAAAAGAAGATGCTGGCCGTCACGCTGCTGCGCGAGCTGGACAGCAGCCTGCCCATGGAGCGCTACATCGCCTGGCAGTATGAGCGCGCGGATGAGGACGAGCTGTGCGACAACGCCATGGAAAGCCTTGAATCCATGGGCGAAAAGGCCTGTGGCGCCATGCTGGAGGCGCTGGAGGGCGCGAGCCCCGCGGGTAAGGAGGCGCTTTTGACCGCGCTCAGCCGTTACCCCGGCGACGAGCGCATCCTGCAGGGCCTGCTGGATCTTTTAGAGACCCGACCGGAGCGGATGGCCGTCCTCGCGGCCTGCCTCGGGCGCCTCGGCGACGCGCGGGCGCTGCCCGCCCTCAAGCGTCTGGCGCAGGAAGAGAAGCTCAGGTACCTTGATTATATCGAGCTGCGCAGCGCCATTGAAGAGCTGGGCGGCGACGCGCCGGAGCGCGAGTTTTTTGATGACCCGGAATATGAAGCGCTGTTTGGTGTGCAGGGAAGCTGAGAGATGATCTGCGGTTACTGTCAGAAAGAATCGAGCCCCCAAAGCCGCATCTGCCCCTACTGCGGCCGCTATATGGGCGATGAGCCGCCGCCTGTCGCAACAGGTGACGCCGTGCCCATGTACGACGACAGCGATTACCGGCCCAAGCCCAAACCCGGCAAGACAGATGCCCGCAGGCGCAAGACCGCCCGCCGCAGGAAGCGGAGCGGCCGGGCCGACGCCAAGCGCCGCAGGCGCGAAAACTACCGCCGCCCCATGGTCAACTGGGCCATGGTCTGGCTGATGATAGGCATACTGGCCTTCGTGGGGGCCGTAGGCTCCTATGTTTACCTCAAGGTGACGCCCAGCGGCCAGCTGATGCTGGCGCGGCTGGGCCGCGACGCCAGCCCGGACGCCTACTGGGCGCTGGGCGGCGAGTACCTCGATCAGGGCTATATTGCCAAATCGGTCGCGACCTACGAGAAGGCGCTGGCTATGCAGCCCGACCATCCCAAGCTGGTGGAGAAGCTGATGCTGCTGGCCGAGGCCTATGAGACGGCATCCCGGCAGAAGGACGCCGAGGCCGTCTATACCCGCATTTACAGGGAGCTTGCCCCGAAGGACCCCATCGGCTACCGCAACGTCATCCGCCTGATCCTGCAGGACCCGGAGCGTCTGCCCGAGGCGGTGGATATCATGCAGCTGGCCTTCGAGAAAACGGAGGATTCCGGCTTTGCCAAGCAGCGCGCCAGCTATGTGCCGCTGCCGCCCAAGGCCTCCGTGCCCTCGGGCCGCCACCTGATCAGCCAGACGGTGGAGTTTATCTCGCCGCAGGGCTACGACATTTACTACCTTACCGGCCCGGGTCAGCTGCCGGAGGACGGCACCCTCTATACCGGCCCCATCACCATGGGCGAGGGCAGCTACAGCTTCCGGGCGGTCTGCGTTTCTTCCAACCTGGTCAGCGACGTGATGGACGTCAAATACGTCGTCAGCCTGCCGACCCCGCCCGCGCCCAAGTCCAACCTGCAGCCGGGCACCTACAAGGGCTACCGCAGCTTCCGCCTGCGCGACATGACGGAGGATAAGAAGGAGCCCAACACCCTTTACTACACGCTGGACGGCACGGCCCCCAGCCCTGAGGATTCGCCGCGCTATACAGGCGAACCTATCCGGCTGGCGGCGGGCACGACCGAGGTGCGCGCCATCGCGGTCAACAAGTACGGCAAGACCTCTAACGAGATGATTGTGCAGTACAAGATTACCGGCGTGCCCAGGTTCAAAAACTATCTGAACAAGGACGATGAGTTTTCTCAGTTCAAGCTGATGAAAACCGACTTTGAGGCTTTCACCGCCCTGTACGGTCAGCCGGAGAACGTGAAGGAGATAGAGGACAGCGATGTAGGCGGTCAGTGCTACGCCGCCGCCTATCCCTGGGGCGAGGCCCGCTTTGTCGCAAGCGACATCGGGCGCCTTGTCTACTATGTGCGCACCACAGACGCCGGCATGGCCGGCCCGCGCGGCGTGAAGGTGGGCATGGATCTGGCGGATATCACCCCCCTCTTCCGCGATATGGGGCAGCCGGCCAATGACCGCGGCGACCGGGGCCTGTACTACAACATCGATTATGGCTACGGCAATTACAAAGTGGATTCGGACGACCCGGCCACTGGATCGCTCACCTACGTGGCCACGCTGTTCAACGAAACGCCCTACAGCCGCCTGTTCATTGTGGATATCAGGGCAGGCAAGGCGGCCCAAATGACCTTCAGCCATGTGGCGCGCAAGGTCAGCCTGATCCATTAGGAGGCATGATAAAAAGTAACTGAGGGTGATGCAGAGCAAGTCTTCATGC
>CAYZTQ010000118.1:0-2221 GCA_964481445.1 uncultured Christensenella sp.
CCGCCTTCAAAGCGCAGGCCGAAGCTGAGGGCGCGCACCAGCATCTCGCCCAGGCTCATGGCCCAGGTGAGGGGCAGGGAGAAATGCAGCACATAGACGGCGATATAGCTCATCAGCGGGCGCAGGATACTGACGCAGACCATCATCACGCTGGCCACATACAGGTTGTCGCCCGCGCCGCGCAGCGCGCCCGAGAGCGTGACGGCGTTCATCTGGATGGGCTGATAGCAGGCCAGCACCAGCATGGAGGCGGTGGCCAGGGCGATTACCTCGCCCGCGCCGGCGGTGCCGCGGTCGATAAACAGGTAGGCGATGGGATAGCGGAAGATGGCCACGCCCGCGGCGATGATCAGTGAAATCAGGGTGGCGAGGCGCTGCGTCATCTTGCCGTAGAGCAGCGACAGATCGCTGCGCCGGGCGCCGAGGTTCTGCCCCACCAGGCTGGTGCCGGCCACGGAAAGGCCGTCGGCGAAATTGAAGGTCAGCGCCATCATCTGCGCGGTGATGTTGTGCGCGGCGAAGGCCGTGACGCCCATGCTGTAGATGATGCGGCCGTAGATAAAAAAGCCGATGCGCATGCTGATCTGCTCGATCATGGCGTTGCCGCCCAGGCGCACGATGCTCTGCATGGTTTCGCCGTGAAAGCGCCACCTGTCGCGCCGGCCGATGTGCAAATAGCTGTCCTTATGCCGGGTGATGGCGTAGACCGCCATGACGGCGCCCGTCACGATGCCGATCACACTGGCGATGGCGGCCCCCCGCACCTCCAGCCTCGGGAAGCCCAGGTTGCCGCCGATCAGCAGGTAGTTGAACAGCACGTTGACAAGGTTGCTGACCAGATTGACCCGAAGCGTCAGCTTGGTATTGCCCACGCCGCGCATGGCCGCGTTGATGCACATGGAGACGGCGTGGAAGGGCAGGCTGCAGGAGATGATGACATAATAATCCACGGCGTCGCGCAGCACGATGGCGTCATCCGGCGTAGAAGTGTTTCCGCCGGCCAGCCGCATCAGGGGCTCGGCCACCAGAATGGAAAGCGCCATGACCGCCAGCGACAAAAGGCCCGCCAGCATGATGGCGTTGCGGATGGTCATATTGGCGTCTTCACGCCGCTGCTC
The DNA here is from genome assembly GCA_964481445.1 of uncultured Christensenella sp. Lineage (GTDB taxonomy): Bacteria > Bacillota > Clostridia > Christensenellales > Aristaeellaceae > UBA1038. Next base: position 1,119 of record CAYZTQ010000118.1, read on the forward strand.
CCCTTTTCTGCGGGCCACAATGGCGGTCACGCCCACGTTGAGCGCGAAAAACAGCGCCAGAGAAATCATCCTCGGCTGAATGGGCAGGTTGACGCCCGCGATGGCGTTCTTGCCCAGGATGCCCACCATCATGGCGTCAATGGAGCCGATCAGGCTGGTCAGCACCATCTCCGCCACGGAAGGGCCGGCAATGCGGCCTATGTTGCGGTAGGCTTCGCCGGTTTTGGGCAGGGGGCCGAGCCGCCGTCTTTCGGGCACAAGGCTTTCAGCACAATAGAGACGCCGCAGAAACGCGTTCAATAATATCCTCCAGATTCAGCAGTTGCATAAATTGTAGCCTACTCAGCCGCGATACGCAAGGCAAAGGCGAGAGAGGCCGCGACATTTCGGATAAAAACAGGAAGAATACATGCGGATTTGAAGAAAAGGGCGGCACGTGAAAGCCGCGCCCGCTCAAGCGGCGGGCGCGGCAGGATGCATGGACTGATGTCGGCTACTTTTCCCCTTCGCGCAGCTGACCCAGCGCGCCGCCGGGATGGCGCAGCACATACTCCTGCGGGGTCATGGCCCGCTTTTCCTGCAGGATGACACTGAGGGCCTGCAGCACCAGCACCTCGGCCAGGATAGAGGTGCGGGGCGCGCGGTTCATGGGGCCGCCCTCGTTTTGGACTGCGGCGGTCAGGTGCGCGTCCGCAAACTTCGCAAGCCAGGAAGCAGGCTTGCCCGTGACGGCGATAATCTTGCAGCCGTTGTTATGAATGGCGATGGCGGTGGATTTCATCTCCGCGGTTTCGCCGCTGTTGGAAATGCAGATGACCACATCGCCCGCGACCAGCTGGCCGCAGGAGCCGTGAACAGCCTCGGTACCGTGCAGAAAATAGGTGGGCGTGCCGGTGGAAGACATCAGCGAGGCGATATAGCCCGCCACATGCCCGGGCTTGCCGATGCCGGTGATGTGGATGCGGCGTCCCTCGCCCTCGGCCTGCCAGATCAGCTTCGCGGCAGCGTCCAGCTCCGCGCGGTCGATGGCGGAAAGAGTCTGCTCAAACTCTTCCCGCGCGGTATTGAGAAATACGGTCAATGCATCCATGTGATGCCCTCCT
>CAYZTQ010000118.1:2321-5398 GCA_964481445.1 uncultured Christensenella sp.
AGCGCGGCAAAGCGCGCCATGTCGACGCCTTTCAGCTGCATGTAGTCAAACACTTCCGCAAGGGAAGGCAGGCTGGGCTGCGCGCCCATGCGGCTGACGGTGATGCTGGCCGCGTGCGCGGCGAACAGCATCGCGTCCTGATGTTTTATCCCCACGCAGGTAGCCGTGCAGAAGGCGGCCACAAAGCTGTCGCCCGCGGCGGTGGGGTCGGCCACATGCTCCACTTTGACGCAGGGGCTGAAGGTAAGGCCCTCCGCGTTGCCCAGCACCGCGCCCTCGCTGCCGCGGGTAATCATCACGTTCTTGACGCCGCGCCGGAGCAGCGCCTCGATGGCCCGCCTGCAATCCTCTTCCGTCACGATGGAGAAGCCCACCAGATCGGCCCCTTCGTGCTCGTTGGGCGAAATATAGGTGAGGTTGGCCAGATGCTCATCCGATATCGCCGCCGTGGGCGCGGGGTTGAGCATCACGGGCACGCCGGCCGCGTGCGCGTAGGCGGCCACCAGCTCGTTGATCTGAAGAGGAATCTCGTGCTGCAGCATCACCATATCGTAATTTTTGATGTCTTCCTTCAGGAAGGCGACCTCTTCGGGGCGGATCAGCATATTGGCCGCGGGGATGACCACGATGCGGTTCTGCGTGCCCTGCTCGTTTTCCTGAATCTGGATGTTGCCGATGGCGGAGCTGCTTTCATCCGTCACCATCACGTGGCTGATGTTGACGCCATGCTCTTTGAGCGAGGCCAGCATGCGGCGGCCAAAATCATCGTTGCCCACCTTGCCAAGCATATCCACCTGAGCGCCCAGCAGGGCCGCCTGCACCGCCTGGTTGGCGCCCTTGCCGCCCGAGGCGGTGGTAAAATCCTCCCCCAGGATGGTTTCACCGGGGTTGACGAAGCGGCGCGTGCGGACGATCAGATCCATCACAAAGCTGCCGACGACCAGTATTCTTGCCTTTTTCATCGCTTTTACCATACTTTCCGCATGTAATGAAAGAAAACAGATACCTTTACAAGCTTCATGATAAACAGTTTGCGGACCCCTGTAAAGTGCGGAACTTGTCATTTTCTCCGCGATAATTGCTCATAAGCTACATGCCCCGCGTCCCGCAAAGGCGGACAGAGCAAAAGGCCCGGAGGATTTCTCCTGCCGGGCCGAGGATGACGCAAGACCAACGCCCTACACATCCAGCTCCAAATCTTCTTCGAACTTCTCTGGCAGCGGACGGCCGTTCTTTTTTCGCTGCCTGACGCATTCGCTCAGCAGATACTCGATCTGTCCGTTGACGGAGCGGAAATCGTCCTCCGCCCAGGCGGCCAGCTGCGCGTAGAGTTTTTCAGACAGGCGCAGAGGAATCTGCTTTTTGGTATCGGCCATCTTAATAGAGGCTCCCGCTGTTGACGACGGGCTGAGCGTCATGGTTGCCGCACAGAACGACCAGCAGGTTTGACACCATGGCGGCCTTGCGCTCCTCATCCAGCTGGATGGAGCCGTTCTCCTCCAGCCTGGCCAGCGCCATTTCCACCATGCCGACCGCGCCGTCCACAATCATCTTACGGGCGTCGATCAGGGCGGAGGCCTGCTGGCGCTGCAGCATCACGGCGGCGATTTCGGGGGCGTAGGCCAGGTAGGTGATGCGCGCCTCAATGATCTCGAGGCCCGCGGGCTCCACCTTGCCCTGTATTTCGTGGCGGATACGCTCGGACACCACGCCGGCCGAGCCGCGCAGGCTGCCCTCATCCGGCTCGCCGTCGCCCGTGGTATCCACATTGGGCGCGATATCGTAGGGATAGATGCGCACGATGTTGCGCAGCGCGCTGTCGCACTGCAGCGAAAGGTATTCTTTATAGTTATCCACATTGAAGGCGGCCTTGGCGGTATCGGCCACGCGCCACATGACCGCGATGCCGATCTCGATGGGGTTGCCCAGGCAGTCGTTCACCTTCTGCTTGGAATTGCTCAGCGTCATGACCTTCAGCGAGATCTTCTTGCTGGGCATCTCCAGCTGCGCCGCGGCAGCGCCCGGAAGCACCAGTTTGGAGCCGCTGTCCACATCGCCGCTCTGGCCCAGGCGCGTTTTGGCGGCAGGGTTGACGGCGGTGGCGAAGGGGTGCACAAACCAGATGCCCTCGTCCTTCAGCGTGCCGATATAGCGGCCGAACAGCGTCAGCACCAGCGCCTCCTGCGGCTTGATGACCTTCAGCCCCACAAAGGGGAAAACGCCCGCCACCAGCCAGATGACGCCCAGCGCCAGCAGCAGGCCGCCGATGCCGATCCCCCGGTCCAGCAGCACCCCGCCGAAAATCACCGCAGCCAGCGCGGCCAGATACAGCAAAACAGACAGCAGCAGCACCGGCATCCCCGGCCGTGCCTTCAGTACTTTTTCCTCCATACCATTCACTCCCTTCTTGTTTGAGTGAATGATATCAAATTGATATCAGATTGTCAACAGGACGAAAGTAAAAAGTAGGTAATACCAATGAAATTTGTTAATGCATCCAAAGCGACGAGGAATTTTGGCCTGAGGCAAGGAGCGAAAGCGAAGGCGTAGCAGCGCTACGTCAAGCTTTCTGCGACACAGCATCAGGCTAAAATAACCGTCGCGACGATGCGTTAACAAGTTGAATTGGTATAATATTTTCGTTCCCCTTTCCCTTCCCCGGCCAAGCCACAGAACAGAAAACGCCCCGCGCTTTCACGCGTGGCAGGGAATGCGTACAAAACGCAAGGCTTATACCAAAATCCATGTCGCCACCAGCGACATGGATTTTGGTATTCAAGCCGTTGACAAACCAAGTTTGTCAACGGGAGGGGCACCGGCCATCCGCCTTTTCGCTTCGCTCTCCGGGCGGCGGATGGCAAGGAAACCCTTGCTACGCAAGGCTCACGGCCTCGCCGCGCATGTCGCCGAGGCCGATTGATAGCAGGAGGACTGCGGCCCTCCTGCACCACCCATGGGGTTTGTCAATAGTCTGTATACCAAAATCCATGTCGCCACCAGCGACATGGATTTTGGTATTATTTCAGCTGCCCCGGGAAGGCTGAGGCAGGCATGAAGCCCGTTTGCCCGCTCGGGAC
>CAYZTQ010000119.1:0-5244 GCA_964481445.1 uncultured Christensenella sp.
CCTCGCCGTGCTGGTAGGGGCTCATGGTGCCGGGGTCCACGTTGATGTAGGGGTCCAGCTTCTGGGCGGCCACGCGCAGGCCTCGGGCCTTGAGCAGGCGCCCCAGGCTGGCCGCCGTGATGCCCTTGCCAAGGCCCGATACCACGCCGCCTGTCACAAAGATATACTTGGTCATGCTCTCTTTCCTCTCCCTTGATTCACGCTTTTCATCGTCTGTTTCGTTCGTCCCCCTTCAGGATCAGGGCGGCGCAGTCGGCCAGCTTCAGGCCGCCGTTCATGGCGCGGCGCTGCAGCCTCCTGTGCGCCTCCGCCTCCGTAAGCCCCTCCCGCGCCATCAGCAGCTGCTTGGCTTCAAGGATCACGCGCCGCTCCTCCTGCGCCCGGCCTTGGGGGGCCGGGGCGCGCAGCAGATCCTCCGCCGCGGCGAGGGCCGCCCGCCCGGAGGCCGGCAGCTGCAGCCGCAGGGTGCTTGGGGACGGCGTGGCGGGCAGCGTGCGCTCCGACCCCAGCAGCAGCAGGCGCACGCGGCCGGGAAAGTCGCCTGTCACCTCATCCGGCGCGCAGCCGCGCAGGGGCCCCGCGAACACCGCCAGCGCGGCCTCGCAGCCGCTCAGCGCCTGGCGCAGCTCGCTTCCCGTGCGGCACAGGCGGAACACCCGGATGCCGCCGGAAGAAAAAAGGCGGTGAAGCCGCTCCAGCACGGCCTCATCGGGCCCCGCCAGAAGTACGCGGATCACGGCTCCACCTCCTTTGGATCAGTACATCACCAGATAGCGGCCGATCTCCCAGCTGCTCACGTGGGTGCGGTAGGCGTTCCATTCCTTCATCTTGCCCTGCACATACTGGCTCATCACATGCTCGCCCAGGGTGGAGGCGATCACCGGGTCCGCCTGCAGGCAGTCGATGGCCTCGCTCAGCGTGCCGGGCAGCGAGTCGATGCCGCGCGCGCTGCGCGCCTCCGGCCCCATGGCGAAGATGTTTTCGGTGATCTCATCCGGCGGCGTGAGGCCCCTTTCGATGCCGTCCAGCCCCGCGGCCAGGCAGACCGCCATGTTGAGGTAGGGGTTGCAGGCAGGGTCCGGGCAGCGCAGCTCCACTCGCGTGCCCATGCCGCGCGAGGCGGGGATGCGGATCAGCGCGCTGCGGTTGCCCGCGCTCCAGGCCACATAGCAGGGGGCCTCATAGCCCGGCACCAGCCGCTTGTAGCTGTTGACCAGCGGGTTGGTGACGGCGGCCATGCCGCGCGCGTGCGCCAGCAGCCCCGCGATGAAGGCATAGGCCTCGCGGCTCAGCCCGCGGTTGTCTTTGGGATCGGCAAAGGCGTTCTGCCCGTCCCGGAACAGGCTCATGTTGGTGTGCATACCGCTGCCGTTGATGCCGAACACGGGCTTGGGCATAAAGGTGGCGTGCAGGCCGTTTTTCTGGGCCAGCGTCTTGACCGCCAGCTTGAAGGTCATGATGTTGTCGGCGGCGGTCAGCGCGTCCGCGTATCTGAAGTCGATCTCATGCTGGCCCGCGGCCACCTCGTGGTGGCTGGCCTCGATCTCAAAGCCCATCTGCTCCAGCGCCAGGCAGATCTCTCGCCGCGTGCTCTCGCCGTGGTCAAGGGGGCCCAGGTCGAAGTAGCCCGCCTCATCGCCCGTCGCGGTGGTGGGGCGGCCCTGGTCGTCGGTCTGAAAGAGGAAGAACTCCATCTCCGGCCCCACGTTGAAGGAATAGCCCATGCTCTCCGCCTTTTTCAGCGCGCGCTTGAGCACGCCGCGCGGATCGCCCGCGAAGGGCGTGCCGTCCGGGTTGTACACATCGCAGATCAGGCGGGCCACCTTGCCCTGCTGGGGCCGCCAGGGCAGTATGGAGAAGGTGTCCGGGTCAGGGCGGAGGTACTGATCGCTTTCGTGGATGCGCACGAAGCCCTCGATGCTGCTGCCGTCGATCATGACCTGGTTGTTCACGGCCTTTTCGATCTGGCTGGCGGTGATGGCCACGTTCTTCAGCTGTCCGAATATGTCGGTGAACTGCATACGGATGAACTCCACGTCGTCTTCACGGACCATGCGGACGATATCTTCTTTGGAATACCTGCTCATGATGCTGCCTCCTCCATTAAAAAAACGGCAAGCGGAGCCATGGACATGACTCCCTTGCCTTGCCTACACCATTATACAGGCGGAGCCGCCGCTGTCAACGGCCGGCGGGGGCCGCGGCTGTATTCCTGCTGTATTTGGCGCGGACGTTTTTTTTGACAGCCTCCGGCCGGGATGCTATACTGCTGTCAGTCAGAAGGGCGGCGCGTTCACACGGAGCCGCTTTTATATCAGGAAACGAGGGGCGACGCATAAAGTTTTCGCTGCTGCACAAAGGAGAAAGAAGACCGGGCGAGCTGAGCGGGAGGCAGAAATTCTTCCTCGCGCTGCCGATGCCGGCCTCCTCTCTCAGCGGGGTACTGATCCACAATGTCTATATCAAGCTGTATACCGATTTGATCGGGCTTGACCTTGGGTATGTGGGCCTTGTCTATCTGATTTACAATATCTGGAACTTTGTCAACGACCCACTGCTTGGCATCCTGATCGACCGCAAAAAGTATGATCCAAAGAAGGGCAAGTACCTGCGCCTGATGCGGGTCAGCGTGCCCTTCATGGTGCTGTGCCTGGCGGCCATGCTGCTCAGCCGGCCGGAGTGGCCGCAGCTCTTGATTTTCTCGGCGCTGCTGATCGAGCTGTTCATCTTCGATACATTCAGCACCGTTTTTCTGATCAGCTACAACAGCCTGTACTATCTGGCCGCCCCCACCAAGGAGGAGCGGGTCGATATCAACGTGATCCAGGCCTATGTGGCCAACGTGGTCAGCTTCTTCGCCACGCTGGTGCCCACCTTCCTGATGGTGGGGGATGCTTCAAGGCCCCTGCACGTCATCGTGCTGATCCTGATGGCGGTCATCCTGCTCAACGCCCTCATCTACTATGTGTCCGTCCGCAATATCGAGGATAAGGCTTCCTACTACCGGCTGGGCAGCCAGGATGGCGCGATCAACTACGATACGCTGAAAGAGGATATCAAGGGCATCTTCAAGATGCGCAGCTTCCGCGCCTGGGCGGGCTACTCGCTCTTGACCCTCGCGCCCAACGCCGTGTATTTTACCGCCTTCCTGTATTTCATGGACCATGTCATCAAAACGGGCGGGCTGGAGGCCACCATCGCCGATACCCTGCCGATGCTGATCGTCTTTCTGTTTCTGCCGATTCTCGGCCGGGTGGTCAAGCAAAAGGGGGCCAAGCGCTCCATTTTCTACGCGGTCATTCCCTATGTGCTGGGCTACGCGGCGCTGTTTTTCGCCAAAAACTGGGTGGCGGTCACGCTGTGCTACATCCCCGTGATGGCGGGCAAGTACCTGATGGGCACCGCCGGCGCGCCGCTTTCAGCCGCCCTGATCGATGAAAACGAGCGGCTGACGGGTACCAGAAAAACGGGGCTGATCACCTCGCTTCTGACGCTGATCGCCGCGCCCACCATCAGCATCCAGCAGATGCTGCTGCTGGGCATCATGGAGCGCTTCGGCTACAACGGCGCCCTTTTGCAGCAGAGCGCCGAGGCGCTGATGGGCATCCGCATCGGCACGGCCATCGTGCCCATCGTGTTCGCCCTCGCGGGCATGATCCCCCTGTTTTTCCACCCGATCAATTTGAAAGAAGAGAAGGAGCTGTCGGAGTTCAGCAGGATGCGCCGGCAGGGAAGCGAAGAGCCAGCCGCCGAGGCCCGCCCTTAAAGGGCAGCGCCGTAAGGCCCGCCGCGGGGGCGAAAGGCTCCCCGTCCAGCTCCGCCGTCAGGGGCAGGCTGTGGATGAAGACAAGGCTCTCCGCGCCCCGCGCGCCCTCCTCCCTCCAGACCAGCTCAAACAGACCCCCCTCCGCGTCCCAGGACAGCTTTTCGGCTTTGCCCGAAAGCAGCACGGGGCGCGTTCTTTTGAGCAGCTTGAAGGCTGGATAGTCAAACATCCCGTCCTCAAAGCACCAGTAGGCGTTGCCCCAGCCGTAGCCGTCAAACAGCTGCAGCAGATAGGGCCCGTGCCGCAGGGCAGCGCCGCTGTTCCCGAAGGCGCCCCATTCGCCCGCGATCGCGGGCAGGCCGAGGCGCTGCTGCGTCTCCCTGTGCCTTGCGAAAATGCTGCCCGCGCGGCTGTCGCTGGCCACCTCGATGGCGGGGGTATCGACCGTGAGGTCGTAGCCGTGCGGCGCGAAAATCTGCTTCGGGTCGGATTGTCCGTCCACCGTGATGGGCTCGATGCCCGAGGGGATGCCGATGTTGGACATGTAGTTGTTGCCGCGCAGGATGAAGCTGTCGCGATCGGTGCTGCGGATGGCGGCGGCCACCCTGCTGTAGAAGGGGGCCAGCTTCTCATGCTCAAAGGCGATGACGGGCTCTTTGCACAGCTCGCCGAGCGCTTTGTATCGCTCTTTGTCATTGAGCACTTCCAGCGCCAGCAGCTTCTTTTCGGGCGACACGAAGACCTCGGTCAGGGCCTCCGCGCTGAGCGTTTCAAGCCCGAGCGCCTTGATTTCCTCCTCTTTCAGAAGCCCCGCCAGGTTTTCAAGCACCAGCGCGAACATGCCGCGTATCTCGCTGCCGGGCGCGGGCTCATTGAGGATATCGTAGCCCAGCAGCGCCGGATGGCCGCCGAAATACCCGGCGATCTGCTTCCACAGGTCGGCGTAATGCTCCTGCAGGCCCTTCTGTGAGCCCGCGGGGCGCGCGTTTTCCCAGAACCTGTCCCAGCACTGCTGCACGGCGGAAGAAAAGAGATAGGCGTCGCTCCACAGCTCGGTCTGTTCAAAGGGTTCCTCCGTCAGCGCCGCCCAGTCGGGCGCGCCGTCGGCGATGCGCTGGGCGTAGAGATCCTGATGCATGTCGAGGATGACGGAAAGGCCGCAGCGGGCCGCCTTGTCCATCTCCCGCTTCACGTAGGCGAAATAATCCATGTCATACTCGCCGGGCCGTGGCTCCATGGCCGCCCAGAGGATGCCGAAGCGAAGCACATTCAGGCCCATGTCCGCAAGCCTTTGGTAGACGTTTTCATCCCAGTTCGCGTAAAAGTCAAAGCCGCCGCCGGGCGCATTCGCGTGCCCTTGTGCACCAGATTGATGCCGCTTAAAAAGACGCGCCGACCCTGATCGTCTACAAGATTCATTCCCTGCGTGCGCAGCATCGCGCCGCAGAGCGGTTTTGCTGTTTGCATATCGTTCTCCT
>CAYZTQ010000120.1:0-5106 GCA_964481445.1 uncultured Christensenella sp.
TCAGCTTCGGGCTGCCACCGGACAGCTCCTGCTCCAGCAGACAGAGGGCGACGCGGTTATTGCTGTCGAGGCTCTGCCAGACCTGCTCAGCGAACCCGGACAGATCGGCAGGGATGTTAATGGCTGCGGGTTTGCCCTGATAGCTGGGCGGGGGATTGCCGTCCTGCTGATAGGTATGGATCAGGTGCCCCTGTCCGGGCAGCGGCTCATAATCAAAAAAGAAACGCTGGCAGCTGCGGCCTTCCGCATCGCCGCTTTTCAGTATGGACAGCTGATACGCGCCGGTTTCTATATTCGCAAGGCCGCTGATGCGCGGGGTAAACAGCGGGGCGTCCGGCTCAAAAGCGCGTGTCCGCAGCGCCGATTCAAAGCTGCCGCCCTCATGGAGCGCATCCGTGATGGTGTCTGTCTGGTCGCCGTTGGTGAGAATCAGGGCTTGATCCACCCGCGCCATGGGATGATAGGAAATCAGGCTTGCGTCTTTGATGAGCCGCATGTCATGAAAGCCGATGCGAAGCAGACCGTTTTCTTGATAAAACACGCGGTTGCGCGAGTTTTCACTGCGTCCCATGATGAAGTAGAGAGCCACCAGCCTCTGCCCGTCGGGGGCAAGGCCCATCATCAGCCCGCGGCCCGGGTAGGCGTTGCCAGACAAAAGCTTTGTGATATCATTTGCCATGAAGTATCTCCTTACACAGTATCTCCGCCGCGCGGGGCAGCAGCAGCCACTCCGCCTTTTGCATGATGCGCTTTTGAAGAGATTCGGGCGTGTCGCCTTTCAGCACGCGAACAGCTTTTTGCAGCACGATCGGCCCGCCATCCGGCTCTTCCGTCACAATGTGCACAGTAGCGCCGCTGATTTTGACGCCGCGGCGCAGAGCGGCCTCATGCACCTTGAGACCGTAATAGCCTTTCCCCCCGAAGGCGGGCAGCAGGGAGGGATGCACATTGATGATGCGCCCCTGATGAGCGGAAACAAATTCCGGGCTCAGGATGGTCAAATACCCGGCCAGCACGATCAGGTCGATACGATGGCCCCGGAGCGTCTCTTCAAGGTGTCGTTCCATATCCTCGCCTTTCCGGCTGATAACCAGCGCCGGTACGCCTGCGGTTTTCGCGCGCTGCAAAGCAAAGGCGCCTTCCCGGTCGCTGACAACCAGTGTGATCTGCCCGGAGGACAATTGCCCGCTTATCTGCGCGTCCAGCAACGCCTGCAGGTTGCTGCCGGATCCGCTGACGAAAACGGCGATGCGCGCCTGCCTCATTGCAGCACCAGCGCCTCGTCGCTCGCCCGGATATCGCCGATAACGCAGGCGTCTTCGCCGGCTTCCTTCAGCACGCGCAGGGCCTGATCCACGTCTTCCTTGGCCACGATGGCCGTCATGCCGACGCCCATGTTGAAGGTGGAAAACATTTCCCGCCGGGGGATATCTCCCGACTTTGCAATCAGGTCAAAGATGGCGGGGGTATAAATGGCCCTGGTGTCGATGAAGGCGCCCAGCCCATCCGGCAGGCTTCTTGGAATATTCTCAAACAGTCCGCCGCCGGTAATGTGCGAAACACCCTTTACAGGCAGCGCGTCAAACAGGCGCAGCATGGGCTTGACATAGATGCGGGTGGGTGCCAGCAGCGTTTCTCCAAGCGTCCTGCCCTCAAAGGGCATTTTTAAATCCCGGTGCTCGGTATCCAGGGCTTTCCGGACCAGGGAGAATCCGTTGGAGTGCACGCCGCTGCTGGGCAAAGCGAGAAGTACGTCGCCGGGGTGAACGGTATTCTTGTCAATGACCTTCTCTTCATCCACGATGCCGACACAGAAGCCGGCCAGATCGTATTCATTCTCCGGGTAGAAGCCGGGCATTTCAGCGGTTTCCCCGCCCAGAAGGGCGCAGCCTGCCTGCACGCAGCCCTCCGCCACGCCGCCCACAATGGCGGCGACCTTTTCAGGCACATTGCGGCCGACGGCTATATAATCAAGGAAAAACAAGGGCTTCGCTCCACAGCACAGCACGTCGTTGACGCACATGGCCACGCAGTCGATCCCTACGGTATCGTGTTTATCCAGCTGGAAGGCCAGCTTCAGCTTGGTGCCGACACCGTCGGTGCCGCTGACCAGAATCGGCCGCTTCATGCCGGTCAGATCCGGCGCGAACAGGCCGCCGAAACCGCCCAGACCGCTCACCACACCCTCAATATTAGTGCGCTGCACGGAGGCCTTCATCAGCTCCACGGCACGGTATCCGGCATTGATGTCAACGCCGGCCCTGCGGTAATGCTCGCTCTGCGATTTCATGCGCTTTCCTCCTCTTTTCGGGCGCTGCTTTCCCTGCCATAGGCGGGGCTGCCGGACTTTTCCGGGATGGCGGCGGGATACTCGCCCGTGAAGCAGCCTTTGCAGAAGCCGCATTTTGCTCCGGCGGCCAGCTTGTCGCAGGCATCCACGCTGAGAAAGCCCAGGCTGTCCACGCCGATGATCTCCCGCATCTCATCCAGCGTGTGGCGGTTTGCAAGCAGCACTTCCTCGCGGTCTATGTCTGTGCCGAAATAGCAGGGCTTGATGAAGGGGGGAGAGCTGAGGCGCATATGCACCTGGGTGGCTCCGGCTTCTCGCAGCAGGCGGACAATGCGGGCCGCTGTGGTGCCGCGCACAATGGAATCGTCGATCAGCACCACACGCTTGCCCTGCACTGTGTGGCGCAGCACGTTCAGCTTGATGCGCACCTGATCGGCGCGCTGCTTCTGCGTGGGCTGGATGAAAGTGCGGCCGATATAGCGGTTCTTGATGAAGCCGACGCCATAGGGAATGCCGCTTTGCCTGGCGTAGCCGAGAGCCGCGTCGATGCCGGAATCCGGCACGCCGATGACGATGTCGGCGTCCACGGGATGATCCAGGGCCAGGTAGGCGCCTGCCCGAAGCCGCGCCTCATGCACGGAAGAACCTTCGATGATGGAGTCGGGCCGGGCAAAATAGATGAACTCAAATACGCACATGGCGCTGGGGGCTTTGCGCGCCAGATGGAAGCTCTCGATGCCGGAGGAGGTCACTTTGACGACTTCACCGGGCTCGATGTCGCGCACGAAGGTGGCGCCGATGGCGTCCAGCGCGCAGCTTTCGCTGGCGAAGACGGTATCGCCGTCCAGCGTGCCCATGCACAGCGGACGGAACCCGTAGGGATCGCGGGCGGCAATCAGCTTGGATGGGCTCATCAGCACGATCGAGTAAGCGCCTTCCAGACGCTCCATCGCCTTCAGCACGGCTGCCTCGATGGAAGTAGGGGTGTTCAGGCACTCGCCGGTGATCATGTAGGCGATGACTTCGCTGTCCGTGCTGGTGTGGAAAATTGCGCCCATGTTTTCAAGGTTTTCCCGCAGCTGAGCGGCGTTGGTCAGCGCTCCGTTATGGCATAGCGCCATCTGGCCCTTCTTGTGGTTGATCAGAAGGGGCTGGGCATTGTCGCGGGTCGTACCGCCGCTGGTGCCGTAGCGGCAGTGGCCGACAGCGATATGGCCTTCGGGCAGCGAGGCCAGCACTTTCTGCGAGAACACATCGTTGACGAGGCCGACATCTTTGTAGCAGGTCAATACGCGCTTGCGGTTGATGGCGATGCCGCAGCTTTCCTGACCGCGGTGCTGCAGGGCATAGAGCGCGTGATAGGTAGGGGAAAGCACGCCCTCATCGCCCTGATGAAAAATGCCGAATATGCCGCACTCCTCGTGCAGCTTGTCAGAAGACAGCATATTATTCACGTCCGCTTCCGAGTAGACGGCGCATCATTTCCTGATAGGCATCCTCAACGCCGCCCAGATCGCGGCGGAAACGATCCTTATCCAGCTTTTCGTGGGTACGGCTGTCCCAAAAACGGCAGGTATCGGGGGAAATCTCATCAGCCAGCACGATGGCGCCGTCCGCCAGACGGCCAAACTCGAGCTTAAAGTCGATCAGGTCCACCTGCAGGGCTTTGAGATGCTGACGGAGAAAATCATTGACGCGCTGCGCACAGTCAGCAATTGTCCGCATCTCTTCATCGCTCGCCCAGCCCATGGCGCGGATATGATATTCGTTCACCATGGGATCGCCCAGCGCGTCATCCTTGTAGCAATATTCGAGCACGGTGGCCTTCATTGGGGTCCCTTCGGGCAGCCCCAGGCGCTTGGACAGGGAGCCGGCTGCGATGTTGCGCACGATTACTTCCAGCGGCACAATGCTGACGCGCTTGACCAGCGTTTCGGTATCATTCAGCTCTTTGACGTAATGCGTCGGGATGCCTTCCTTTTCAAGCAGCCGCATCAAATGGTTGGTCATGCGGTTGTTGATGGCGCCTTTGCCCTGAATGGTTCCCTTTTTGAGGCCGTTGAAGGCGGTGGCGTCGTCTTTATACGATACGATCAAAAACTCCTGCTCGTCGGTTGCGTAGACCTTCTTGGCTTTGCCTTCATAAAGCTGTTCGCGCTTTTCCATACTTTATATCCTCCGCTGTTATTCTTTCCAGTCTGTCTGCAGGGCTTCATCGGCGGCCAGCACCTTTTCACGCATGGCAGCCCGCCCGGCGATGAGCTTTTTCTGAAGCTCCGCATCGCTGATGGCCAGCATCTCAAGGGCCAGTAGGGCCGCGTTCCTTGCGCCGTTTACCGCGACGGTGGCCACGGGGATTCCGGGAGGCATCTGCAGGGTGGAGAGCACAGCGTCCATCCCGCCCAATCCTCCCGAAGCTACCGGCACGCCGATGACGGGCAGCGTGGTGTTGGCGGCCAGCGCGCCGGCCAAATGCGCCGCCATGCCCGCGAAGGCGATGACGACGGAACAGCCCTCCTGCTGCACAGAAGCGGCGAACGCCTGGGCTTCCCCGGGCGTTCTGTGGGCGGAAAGTACCCTGGCGGTGCAGCTGACGCCATATTCCCGCAGGGTTTTAACGGCATCCCAGGCGATTTCCTTGTCGCTGGCGCTGCCCATGACAACGGCTACCCGATGATTCAAGGCCATGCCCTCCTTGACGATTGTTCGTCATTTTAGCAAATGACCTGCATAGTATAGGGGGATAAGGGCCGCGTGTCAATATAAAATACGAACTATAATATAGAATTGTTATATAGAGTTCGTAAATTTAGATT
>CAYZTQ010000121.1:0-5067 GCA_964481445.1 uncultured Christensenella sp.
GCCGATCAGGCCATCGTGGCCGGCTGCTCGGGCGGCACTTATGATAATGTCTGCGCTGTGCGCAACATCATGAAGGGCTATACGCCGGGCAGTGGCAGCTTTACCTTCAGCGTCTACCCCGGCAGCCAGCCGGTGTATCTGGCCATCAGCCGAAACGGCGTGGCGGCGGATCTGCTCGAAAGCGGCGTGCTGCTGCGCGAAGCCTTCTGCGGCCCCTGCTTCGGCGCGGGCGATACGCCCGCCAACGGCGGCTTCTCCGTCCGCCACACCACGCGCAATTTCATCAACCGCGAGGGCTCCAAGCCCGGCGAGGGCCAGCTGTCCTTCGTCGCGCTGATGGATGCCCGCAGCATCGCGGCCACGGCCAGAAACGGCGGCATCCTGACCCCGGCGGACGAGATTGATTATGAGGAAGCCATCCCCGCCTATCAATACGACCGCAACCTGTATGAAAAGCGCGTGTTCCGGGCGGCGACGCCCGACCCCGAGGCGGAGCTGGTCATGGGCCCCAATATCAAGGATTGGCCGCAGATGCCGGCGCTCAAGGAGCACCTGCTGATCAAGACGGCGGCCAGCCTGACCGACCCTGTCACCACCACCGACGAACTGATCCCCTCGGGCGAAACCTCCTCCTACCGCTCGAACCCGCTGCGGCTTGCCGAGTTCGCGCTCAGCCGCAGGGAGCCCGCCTATGTCGGCCGCGCCAAGCGGATAGAGGAGGAGCGCCTCGCCCTTGAAAAAGGGGAGGCGAAGGAAGAGCTGCTGGAGGCTTTGCGCAGGGCGCGGGAAGCGGGCTCTGAGGAGATCGACCTTTCTCTGCTCAGCTACGCGAGCGGTATCTACGCCACCAGGCCCGGCGACGGCTCCGCCCGCGAGCAGGCGGCCAGCTGCCAGCGCGTGCTGGGCGGCGGCGCGAACTTCGCACAGGAATACGCGACCAAGCGCTACCGCAGCAACCTGATCAACTGGGGCATCTTCCCCTTCCTGTCGGGCGAAGTGATCAAAGAGGGCGAGTATGTGCTGGTGCCGGGCCTGCGCGGCGGCCTTCAACAAGGCAGGCTCAGCTTTGACGCCTATGTCATCGGCGGCGGCGCGGCGAGAAGAATCCGCCTCAGCCTCGGCGCCCTGACAGGCGATGAGAAGCAGATTCTGCTGGACGGGTGCCTCATCAACTTTTACAAGAACGCATCTTCCGCGCTGTGAGGAAAGGAAACTCGCTTTGACCGTCATTTTCACGCTTGCGCTGGCCGCGCTGATCGGCTGGGCGCTCGACCGCCTGAAGATGCCCGGCGGCATGATGATCGGGGCCGTGATCGGCGCCTGCTGTTTCAACCTGCTGTCGGGCGGATCAGAACTGCCCACGGCCTTTAAGGTGGCCGCGCAGATCATCGCGGGCGCCTTCATCGGCTGCGGCATCAAGCGGGAGGATCTGAAGCAGATGCGGGCCATCCTGCTGGCGGCGGGCATCGTCATCGTCTGCCTGCTGGTGGTCAATCTGGCGGCGGCGTATCTCATTCACAGCACCGGCCCCGTCAGCTTTCTCACCGCCCTGTTCGCAAGCGCCCCCGGCGGCCTCAGCGATATCCCCATCATCGCGGCGGATATGGGGGCGGATGCCAGCCAGGTGCTGGCCCTGCAGCTGGTGCGCTTTGTGATGGGCATCGCCATCTTCCCCAGCCTGATTGCCCGCTTCACTCCCCGTCAGGAGGAAGAAGGGGAGCAGGCGGAAAAGGCGGTTCAAAAGAAGGCGGGCGGCAAAATTTCCGATACCCTGCTCACGCTGGCGGTCGCGGCGCTGTTCGGCCTGTTGGGCCGCGTGTCGCCCGTACCGGGCGGCACCATGGCCTTCGCCACGCTGGGCGCTATCTTTTTCAAGCTGGCCTATGCGAAGGCCTGGCTGGGGCGGCCTGTGCGTAAGGGGGCGCAGCTGCTCTCGGGCGCCTATGTGGGCGCGGGCATTGGCATCGCGCAGCTGACGCAGCTCAGGTTTCTGGCGCTGCCGGCGGTGGTGCTGCTGCTCAGCTACAGCGTGGGCGCCATCCTGATCGCGGCGCTGCTGCAAAGGCTCGGCATCTTTGCCCGCCGCGAGGCCTATCTTGCCGCGACGCCTGCGGGGGCCAGCGATATGGCCCTGATCTCCGCCGATCTCGGCGTCTACAATGTCAAGCTGGTTCTGCTGCAGGTGATGCGCCTGATCACCGTAATCCTGCTGTTTCCAACCATATTCTGGGCCCTTGCCAAATAGGCCGGCCCGCAAAAGCCTATCAAACCTAAGGAGGGATACGAGGGATGAACATACTGAAACCCGCCATCGCGGGCACCCTGGAGTCCAGCGACGCCCAGGTGACGCTGGAACCGGCGCAGGGGCTGGAGATCGACATTCAGTCCAGCGTATTGGCCCAGTACGGCCGCCAGATCAGAGCCTGCGCGGAGGAGACGCTCGCGCGGCTTGAAATCAGCGACGCGCGCGTGCAGATTGTGGATAAGGGCTCGCTGGAATGCACGCTGAAGGCGCGTATCGAGTGCGCGGCTTTCCGCGCGGCGCAGACGGACGCGGACGCGCGCTATCCCTGGGGAGGTGCCATCAAATGACGGAAGAAATCAGAAAAAGGCTGAAGCGGCCCCGCCGCTCGATGATGTTCCTCAGCGCGCAGCGCCCGGGTCTGATCAAGGACGCCTACATTTACAGGCCCGATACCCTGCTGCTTGATTTGGAAGACGCGGTGGCCGAAAACCAGAAGGACGCCGCCCGCTTCTCGCTCTACCACGCGCTGACCACCATCGATTACCGCGGGGTCGAGCGCATCGTGCGCATCAACGGTCTGGATACCCCCCACTGGCAGGAGGATATCCGCGTCAGCGTGGCCGCGGGGGCCGACGGCATCCGCATCGCCAAGTGCGAAAGCGCGCAGGATGTGCACACCGTGGTGGAGCACATCGAAAAGGCGGAAAAGGAGTTTGGCAGAGAGCCTGGCAGTACGCTGGTGATGGCGGCCCTCGAATCGCCCAAGGGCATCCTGAACGCCTTTGAAATCTGTCAGGCCTGCCCGGAGCGGATGATTGGCGTGGCCATCTCGGGCGGCGACTACCGCAAATCCATGCAGACCCGTTTTTATCCCGACGGGCTGGAAATGCTGGGCGGCCGCGCCAACATGCTGATCGCCGCGCGCGCGGCGGGTGTGCAGTGCTTCGATACCGTGTTCACCAATGTGGACGATCTGGAAGGCTTCCGAAAGGAAACGCAGATGGTCAAGCGGATGGGCTTTGACGGCAAGTCGCTGATCAGCCCCAAGCAGATCGCCATCACGCATGAGATTTTCTCGCCCACCGAGAAAGAGATCCGCGAGGCGGAAGAGATCCTGCTGGCCTGGCGCGAGAACGAAAAAAAAGGCGTGGGCGTGTTCACCGTGCGCGGCAAGATGATCGACATCGCCTTTATTCCGGGCGCCGAGCGCGTGATCGAGCTGGCCAAGGCTTCCAGCCTGTACGAGGGGGAACTCTGAGATGAAAAACGCAGTTAACCGCAATATTCCAGACGAGCTGCTGGGCCGCTACGAGGTGTTTCAGGGCAGCGGCCACCGCGATCAGGCCAGCTACAAAAAGGCCGCGCCAAAATCGACCATCCACTGCGAAAAGCAGGAATCGAAGATCCTCCCCTCCATCCGCGAGGCCATCAAAGCCGTTGGTTTTAAGGACGGCATGACGGTTTCCTTCCACCACCACTTCCGCGAGGGCGACTATGTGGTCAACCAGGTGATGAAAGAAATTGTTGACCTGGGCTTTAAGGATATCACCATTGCCGCCTCCTCCCTCGGGCAGGCGCACGACCCGGTGGCCGAGTACATCGAGCAGGGCATCGTGACCGGTATCCAGACCTCGGGTATCCGCGGCAGGATCGGCGAGGTGGTTTCGCACGGCAAGCTGAAGACCCCGGCCATTCTGCGCAGCCACGGCGGCCGCGTGCGCGCCATTGAGGAGGGCGAGGTGCACATCGACGTCGCCTTCATCGGCGCGCCCACCTCCGACTGCATGGGCAACGCCCGCGGCAAGGGCGGAAAAAGCGACTGCGGCGTGCTCAGCTACTCCGAGGTCGATTCCCGCTACGCCGACAAGGTGGTCGTCATCACCGATTGTCTGGTCGATTTCCCGAACTTTCCGCCTTCCATTCAGGCAAGCTATGTCGACTATGTGGTGGTCGTGGATGAGATCGGCAACCCCAAGAAGATCGCCAGCTCCGCCGCCCGCTTCAGCACCGACCCGCGCGATTTGATGATGGCCGAGTACTGCGCCAAGGTGATCGAGGCAACCCCCTGGTTCAAGGACGGCTTCTCCTTCCAGACGGGCGCGGGCGGCCCCAGCCTCGCGGCCAACCGCTTCCTTGAGCCGCTGCTTATCAAGCATGATATCAAGCTCAGCTGGATCATCGGCGGCATCTGCGCCCCGGCGGTCGATCTGCTCAACAAGGGCCTGGTCGGCAAGATCATCGATACGCAGGATTTTGACATCGCCGGCGTTGAGTCGGTGCACAGCAATCCCAATCACTATGAAATGACGGCTTCCCAGTACGCCAGCCCCAGCAACAAGAGCGCCTTTGTCAATAAGCTCGACTATGTGATTCTGGCGGCGCTGGAGGTGGACATCGACTTCAACGTCAACGTCATCACCGGCTCCGACGGCGTGCTGCGCGGCGCGCCCGGCGGCCATCCCGATACCGCCGCGGGCAGCAGGTGCTGCATCATCGTCACTCCGCTGGTGCGCGGCCGCATGGCCACCATCTGCGAGAAGGTCGTCACCGTCACCACCCCCGGCGAGGATGTCGATGTGGTCGTGACCGATTACGGCATCGCGGTCAACCCCCGTCGCCCCGATATCCTCGAGGCGCTGAAAAAGACCAGGCTGCCCCTGCGCACCATTGAGGAGCTGCAACAGGAAGCCTACGCCATCGTGGGCAAGCCCGACCCGCTGCCCTTCAAGGACCGCGTGGTCGCCATCCTCGAAGCCCGAGACGGCACCGTGCTGGACGTGGTGCGCGAGATCGAAACGCTGGGCTGAATGAGATCATTCTCA
>CAYZTQ010000122.1:0-5011 GCA_964481445.1 uncultured Christensenella sp.
ATTTCAAGGGTTTTTGCTGGCGCGCCCTGAGGGATTCGAACCCCCGACCTTTTGATTCGTAGTCAAACACTCTATCCAGCTGAGCTAAGAGCGCAGGCGCTGTTTCAAACAGCTCAAGTAGTATAGCACCGGTCCGAACGGAATGCAAGTGTTTTTTCTGGTCATTATCAGGCCCGTTTACGCGGGAATTCAGGGTCTGGAAGCGACCTGAAACGCTGAGACACCGTATCTTTCGTAAAAGTGCGCGAAGAACTTCCTGGCAAGCTTTCCGATGCGGTTCTCCCGCGTGCGGCTGCCGCCGTTTGAGAACAGCACCATCACAAAGCCGCTCTCGGGCTCGAAGTAACAGTTGAGGATGGCGCCCTGCGACATGCCCTGGTGCCCGTAGACCATCTTGTCGCTCAGCAGGGTATTGTTGTGTTCCATAAACAGGCCGTAGGGGCTTTCGCCGGTCACGCTCTTTCCGAGCGTCATCTGCTCCCTGCGCATCATCAGGGCGCTTTCGCGGCTGAGGATCTGCACGCCGCCGTAGCTGCCCTCGGCGCAGAGCATGGCGGCGAGTTTGGCCATATCGCGGGAGCGGATCCATACATCGCCGATGGTGATCTTGTAGTGGTGCTCGGGGTCGGCAAAGTCCTCGTGCTTTTTCGCGATGGAGCCTTTGGCGGAACGGTACTGCTCGCCGTCTTTGTACTGGCCGCTTACGTCCGCGGGATTTTCAATCAAAGAGGCGGTGTAGGTGGCGGTCAGCCCCAGCGGCTCGAAGACCGCGCTTTTCATGTAGCTGTCGACGCTCATGCCGGTCACGGCTTCCATCAGGGCGCCGGTCACCCCCGCGCCGAAGTTGGTATAGTGGTAAACCTTGCCCGGTATGGTTTTGCGGTAGTTTCCGCTTTGTTTGATGCCCTTGGCGATCAGCTGCCTGAGCGTGCGCGAACCGCCGCCATAGGTGCCCGTGTCGCTGAGGGAGGACGTGTGGCTCATCAGTTGCCGCAGCGTTACTGGCGTTTTCGGATAGTTGTTGTTGGCGACCGGGTAGCCGAGGTAGCGGCCGATCTCGGCGTCAAGGTCCAGCAGCCCCATATCCACCAGCCGCATCAGGCCGATGCCGGAAATCATTTTGGTGATGGAAGCGGTGCGGAAGAAGGTGTTTTCATCCACCGGCAGCTCTCGCGCCTTGTCCTTCATGCCATAGTCGCGGGCATAGACGATCTGCCCGTCTTTCATGACGACCAGCGACCCGCCCACGGTTTTGGCTGCGCGGAAGGCCTGATCCACATAGGCATCCAGCTCGGTGATCGCCTCCACATCGGCAAGGGAAAGCGAGGGGAGGAGAAGCAGCAGGCAGAGAAAAAGGGCGGTGAATCGGCGGCGTATCATGACAGTTCCTTCTTTAGCGTAGTTTTCAATCAGTATACGCAGAGGATCGGCTTTTGCCAAGCTTCGGGGCGGCGAGGGGAAAAAGGGGAAGGCGCAAATTATTATAAGCGGCTTTCAGCAAAAGAGTTTTCCCATATTCGCCATGCCAAATTATACATTTGTTTTTCGCTTGAAATCTGCTATACTCAGCCTGTTTCAATTCAGGTTCTGCCGACCGAAAAAGCATTGACATACCGTGCGTTCGCATGCTATTATTTGTAAGTTGCCTGCTATGCGGGTAGCTTTGAGTGGTTTCCGGCCGGTATTTGGCCAAACCGTTGCATCGACTATATATTCCCGAAGGGTTGCGGGAATTTTATAGGAGGACACTTGTCGCATCAAGGTCCGATCAATTATCAGGAGGTATTCCATGCCCACGATCAATCAATTGATCCGCAAGGGAAGGCAGAAGGTCACCAACAAATCCGATGCCCCCATCCTGCAAGGATGCCCGCAAAAGCGCGGCGTATGCCTGAGCGTCAAGACGACGACGCCCAAGAAGCCTAACTCGGCTCTGCGCAAAATCGCGAGGATCCGCCTGACCAACCAGATTGAAGGTACTTGCTACATTCCTGGCGAAGGTCATAATCTGCAGGAGCACTCTGTGGTGCTTATCCGCGGCGGCCGCGTTCGCGATCTGCCCGGCGTCCGTTACCACATCATCCGCGGAGCTCTGGATACGGCGGGCGTTGCCAAGCGCAACCAGGCCCGTTCACTCTATGGTGCAAAGCGCCCCAAGAAATAATCTGGGGTGAACCGATCAGCCCGACGCACCTTTCTCAAAGAACTGCCCGTCCCAGGAACCGGACGGCGTATGCTTTCAGGAAGGGCTCCGGCAGGCGCTATGCTGAAGCGTCTTGCGGCAAGGCAAGCTCAATGCAATCATCTAAGGAGGGAACACTATGCCCCGTCGTGGCTTTATACCCAAGCGTGAGGTGCTGCCCGATCCTATTCACGGGACGGTCACCGTCACCAAGCTCATCAACCAGATCATGCTGGACGGCAAACGCGGCGTAGCGCAGCAGGTGTGCTACGAAGCTTTCGATATTATCAAGGAAAAGACCGGCAAGGAGCCCGGGGAGGTCTTCCAGGAGGCGCTCAACAACGTGATGCCCCAGCTGGAAGTCAAGGCCCGCCGTGTCGGCGGCGCCACCTACCAGGTGCCGATTGAAATCAGGCCCGAGCGCCGTCAGACCCTCGGCCTGCGCTGGCTGGTCGACTTCAGCCGCACCCGCGGCGAGCGCACCATGGCCGAACGCCTGGCGATGGAGCTGATCGATGCATCCAACTCCACCGGCAAGGCCTTTGGCCGCAAGGAAGAAATGCACAGGATGGCGGAGAGCAACAAGGCTTTCGCGCACTATCGCTGGTAATTTCTTCTCCAGAACAGATTTTTAAGCTTCCCCTGCGAGGGGAAAAGGAGAATTATCCCGTATGCAGAGAACGCATCCGCTGAACATGATCCGAAACATTGGCATCATGGCCCACATCGACGCCGGCAAGACCACTACGACTGAGCGCATCCTGTTCTACACAGGCCGCGTGCACCGCCTTGGTGAAACCCATGAGGGCAGCGCGACGATGGACTGGATGGCGCAGGAGCAGGAGCGCGGCATCACCATTACCTCCGCCGCAACCACCGCCCAATGGAAGGGTCATACCATCAACATCATCGACACCCCCGGTCACGTCGACTTTACCGTGGAAGTTGAGCGTTCTTTGCGCGTGCTCGACGGCGCCGTCGCCGTATTCTGCGCCAAGGGAGGCGTTGAGCCCCAGTCCGAAATGGTGTGGAAGCAGGCCAACAAGTACCATGTACCGCGCATGGCCTACGTCAACAAGATGGACATCATGGGCGCCGACTTCTTCCGCGTTGTCCGCATGATGCACGACAGGCTGCATGCCAACGCGGTGCCGGTTCAGCTTCCCATCGGCGTTGAGGCGAATTTCCGAGGCATCATCGATCTGGTGAAGATGAAGGCCGAGGTGTACTACGATGACGAGGGCAAGGATGTCCGCGAGGAGGAGATTCCCGCAGATATGCAGGCCCAGGCGGAAGAATACCGCCTCAAGCTCATCGAAGCCGTCGCCGAGCAGGATGACACGCTGATGGAAAAATACTTCAGCGGTGAGGAAATTACCGAGGAAGAGATCAAGAAAGCCATCCGCGGCGCCACCATCGCCTGCGATATGACCCCCGTATTCTGCGGCACCAGCTACCGCAACAAGGGCGTACAGCCGATGCTCGACGGCATCTGCGAGTACATGCCTTCCCCGCTGGATATCGAATCCATCAGGGGCACCGATCCTGAGGACTCGGAAAAGGAAATTCTCCGTCACGCGAGCGACGATGAGCCCTTCTCCGCGCTGGCCTTCAAGATCGCGGCCGATCCCTTCGTTGGCAAGCTGGCCTTCTTCCGCGTGTACTCGGGCTCCATCGAGGCGAACAACTACGTTTACAACTCGACCAAGGCAAAGCGTGAGCGCTTCAGCCGCATCCTGATGATGCACGCCAACCACCGCGAAGATGTGGCGGGCGTGACCACCGGCGATATCGCTGCGGCGGTCGGCCTCAAGTTCACCACCACGGGCGATACGCTGTGCGACGAGAAGAACCCCGTTGTTCTTGAAAACATGGAGTTCCCGGAGCCTGTTATCAACGTGGCCATCGAGCCCAAGACCAAGGCCGGTCAGGAGAAGATGAGTATGGCGCTTCAGCGCCTTGCAGAAGAAGACCCGACCTTCAAGGCCTACACTGATGAGCAGACCGGACAGACCATCATCGCCGGCATGGGCGAGCTGCACCTGGAAATCATTGTGGATCGCATGCTGCGCGAGTTCAAGGTGGAAGCCACCGTCGGCAAGCCCCAGGTCGCCTATAAGGAGACCATCCGCAAGGCAGCCACGGCAGAAGGCCGCTATGTCCGCCAGACCGGCGGCCACGGCCAGTACGGCCACTGCGTCATCACCATCGAACCCACCCAGCCCGGCGAAGGCTACAGCTTCGACAACAAGATCGTTGGCGGCGTGATCCCCAAGGAGTTCATCGCCCCCATCGATGCGGGTATCCGCGAGGCGGCGGCATCGGGCATCCTGGGCGGCTATGAGGTGGTTGACTTCAAGGTGACCCTGACTGATGGCTCCTACCACGATGTAGACTCCTCTGAAATGGCCTACAAAATCGCCGGCTCCATGGCCTTCAAGGAGGCGCTCAAGAAGGCGGACAGCCGCCTGCTGGAGCCCATGATGAAGGTGGAAGTCGTCGTGCCCGACCAGTACATGGGCGATGTCATCGGCGATATCAACGCAAGGCGCGGCCGCATCGAAACCATGGAAGCCCGCGGCGCCGATCAGGTGGTGCATTCCTACGTTCCGCTCAGCGAGATGTTCGGTTATGCGACCGACCTGCGCTCCAAGACGCAGGGCCGCGGCATGTTCACCATGATTTTCGACCACTACGAGGAAGTGCCCAAGAACATCGCCGACAAGCAGCTCGGCAAGTAAATCGAAACAAATATCTTTCTTTACAGAATTGAAGGAGGAAGACCCAAATGGCAAAGCAAAAATTTGATCGCTCCAAGCCGCACGTAAA
>CAYZTQ010000123.1:0-4879 GCA_964481445.1 uncultured Christensenella sp.
CGGTCGCAGCCGTTGACAAAAAAGCCGTGGTTCTCAAGCAGGGTGACCACGCCGAGCCCTTTGGCGTACTCGGTGATGCGAAGGGCGGCCTCCCGCATCCTGCCAAAGAGCTTTTCAAAATGCTGCACGCCGTTTTCACCCCGTGGCCTTCTGAAGGCCGAGATATCGTGCCGCATGCGCGGGGCGTCAAGCTCCGCCGCGATCCGCACGTGCAGCTTCACCCGCTCAATCTCCGCCTCATAGGCCGCCGCGTCCTCTTTGAGCAGATCGGCCAGCACGGAATAGTTGGCGATCTCGATGCCCGCGTCCTTTGCCGCGCGAACGGCAGAGCGAATCATGCCCTGATCGATCTGTCCCGCCCCGTCCAGAAAGCTGTACGCGAAGGGCACCAGCTCCACACACTGGCCGCCCTGCGCGGCGATCCAGTCGATCGCGCCAGGCAGCGTCATCTGCCCGGAGGCAATCACCCCGTCGATGGAATAGGTGCTCAGTCCGAGTTTCATAGGCATCCTCCCGCTCTACACGCCCGGTAAAGGCGCACTTTCTGCCCCTCAGTATAGAGCGCATCCGGGCTGCTGATGACAGGCCGACATCGCAGGCTGGGGCCAAACCGCGCCGCCGCGCAGGGCCTGCCGTTTTCCCCCCCCCTTTGTTCGCCGCTTGTGCTTTTGTTCAATCTGGTGTATCATTCTGGCCATCAACTGCGTAGGAGTGTGTTTCCGTCCATGGACGACCCTGGTAAACCTGGTATATGGCTCCCGATACTGACCATCCTGTTCCTCACCCTTCTCAACGCCTTTCTGGCAGGGGCCGAAATGGCCTTTGTATCCCTGAACCCGGCAAAAATCAAAGAGCTGGCCGACGGCGGCGATAAAAAAGCCCGGCGCGTGCAGAAGCTGCTGAAGGACTCCGACAGCTTTATTTCCGCGATTCAGGTCGGCATCACCTTCGGCGGCTTTTTCAACTCCGCTTCGGCCTCGCAGTCCTTCGTCGGGCAGGTGGCACCGCTGTTCGGCATGGGCAAGGGCGCGGAGACGGCGGCCACGCTGCTGGTCACGCTGCTGATCAGCTATGTGACGCTGGTGCTGGGCGAGCTTTACCCCAAGCAGCTCGCGCTGCAGGTGCCCGAGCAATACGCGCGGGACTCCGCCGGGGCCATCATGGTGCTGAAGGCCGTGTTCAGGCCCTTTATCTGGCTGCTGAACGCCTCGACGGGCATCCTGAAAAAGCTGACGCCCATCGACTTCACCAAGAAAGAAGAAAAGCTGACCCGCCACGAGATCAAAGCGCTGCTCAACTCCAGCCACAACGACGGCGCCATCGACATGGACGAGTTCAACATGATGCGGGGCGTGCTGTCGCTGGATACGCGCACGGTGCGCGAGATCATGATCCCCCGCGTTGACGCCGATATGATCGACGCCGAGAGCCCGCAGCAGGAAAACCTTGAGTTTCTGCTGCGCCAGCGCCACTCCCGCGTGCCGATGTACCGGGGCGAGAAGGACGAGATCATCGGCATCATCCACTTAAAGGACGTGCTGATCCATCAGGAAGCGCTCAAAAATGGCCGCGAGACGCTGGAATCCATCGCCCGCTCCGCCCTGTTTGTGCCCGACACCCTGTCGACCGACGACATGCTGATACAGTTTCAGAAATCCAAGCAGCACATGGCCGTCATCATTGACGAGTTCGGCAGCGTGCTGGGCCTCGTCACCCTGAACGACCTGATCAGTGAGATTGTCGGCGACATACAGGATGAGTACGACGAGGAAGACGACGCCGACTACCGCGTCATCAACGACGAAGAGGTCATGCTGAAGGGCAGCATGCCGGTCAGCGACCTCAACCGCGTGTTCG
Organism: uncultured Christensenella sp.; assembly: GCA_964481445.1. Lineage (GTDB taxonomy): Bacteria > Bacillota > Clostridia > Christensenellales > Aristaeellaceae > UBA1038. The sequence goes on from CAYZTQ010000123.1 coordinate 1,858, forward strand.
ACCTTGATATCGAAACCGAGGACGCCGACACCGTAGCCGGCTACATCATCGAGCAGATCGGCTACATCCCCCAGCAGAGCCCGCAGGCGCTTGTCTCCACCGACCGCTTCACCCTGACCGTGGTCGAGGCCACCGGCACCCGCGTGGAGGCCGTGCTGATGAAGCTGAAAAAGAAGGAGCTGCCCGGCGAAGACGAGGATGTCGAGGAGTAGACGGGGAAAGAGCGAGTTTTCCGGGGGGCAAGCGTTTTCGGGGGTGTTTTCTTGAAAGAAAACACCCCCGAACCCCTAAAAGAACTTACTTTTTACCGGATAAGGTGATAATTTCCCTATTTCCAGATTCCCAAAATATCTATTAAAGTTCTTGGGTCCGGGCCTTCTTTCAAGAAGGCCCGGCGTTCCTTTTTTCCGTCCTAAAACTCCGGCAGCCCCTCGCCCGTGAGCGTAGCGAAATAATCCTCCTGCGTTTCGGCGCGGCGGATCAGGCGGTAATCGCCTTTTTCCGTGTAGAGAATCTCGGCGGAGCGCAGGCGGCCGTTGTACTGGTAACCCATGGCGAAGCCGTGCGCGCCCGCGTCGTGGATGAGGACGAGGTCGCCCATTTCCACCTCGGGCAGCAGCCTGTCGATGGCAAATTTGTCGTTGTTTTCGCACAGAGCGCCCGTCACATCATAGAGGGTAGTGGCCGGCGCCTCGCGCTTGCCGCAGACGCTGATATGGTGATAGGCGCCGTACATGGCCGGACGCAGCAGATTGACCGCGCAGGCATCCAGCCCGATGTAGCGCTTGTGCGTGTTCTTTTCGTGCATGGCGCGGGAAACCAGCCAGCCGTAGGGCCCGGTCATATAGCGGCCCAGCTCGGTCTTGACGGCAATCGGTGGCGTATGGTTTTCACCGAAGCTCTCGACATAGTCTTCCCGCACGCGCTCGGCAATCAGGCCGATATCGGCGGGCCTGTCCTCCGGCCGGTAGGGAATGCCGATGCCGCCCGACAGGTTGATAAAATCAAGCGGCAGGCCGCATTCCTCCGTCAGCTCCTTGCCGGTTTCGTAGAGCAGCTTGGCAAGCAGGGGGTAGTAGACCTCGCCCAGCATGTTGCTGGCCAGAAAGGCGTGCAGGCCGAAGCGCCTGACCCCGAGCGTTTTGAGGCGCTTCAGCCCCTCGCTCAGCTGCGGGCGCGTCCAGCCGAACTTGCTGTCCCGCGGGCTGCCCATGATGGCATTGCCGTCGCCGAACAGCCCACCGGGGTTGTAGCGCAGGCAGATGCTCTGCGGAATGCCGCCGTTTTCAAGCAGGGTGTCGATATCGGAGATGTCGTCGAGGTTGATGGTCGCGCCCATGTCCCTTGCAAGGCGCAGCTCTTCCGCCGGCATGGCGTTGGCGCTGAACATCAGATCTTCGCCGCGCACGCCGAGGCGGCCCGCCATCATCAGCTCTGTTTTGGAGGAGCAGTCGAGCCCGCAGCCCTCTTCAATCAAAATGCGCAGGATGCTGGGGTTGGGCAGGGCCTTGACGGCGAAATACTCGCGGTAGCGCGGGTTCCACGAAAAGGCCTGCCGCAGCCGCTGCGCGGCCCTGCGGATGCCTCCCTCGTCGTACAGATAAAAGGGCGTGGGAAACAGCTCTGCCGCCCGCAGAAAGACCTCATCACTCAGCGAAAAGTTGGGCATGCGTATCACCTGCCTTGAGGCGCGGCCTCATCTTGCTTGTATGATTATACAAAAGCCCCGATGCTCAGGCAAGCCGAAGCGGCGCGCGGCACGGGAAAGCACCTGATAAAAACAAGACCGGCGCAAAAGGCGATGATGGATATTAAAAGAAAGATGCAGTTGGAAATGAATACCGTTTGCTATTCCCGCTTCCTGGCCGCGATATAGAAGCGGTGGATACGGCCCGCGATCTTCCCCTCGCGCTCGATGACCTGCTGCGCCAGATACAGCCTGTCCAGCGCAGTCTCGACCGAAAAGCCGGGGAATTCCCACTTGATGATGCGGGCGAACCAGACCAGCGCCCCTACGTCGTAAAAGGCGATGGGGCGGAAGGCCTCCTCCCCGGCAAGGATCTCAAAGCCGAGCGCCGCCAGCTCTTTCTTTTTCGTCTCAAGGTACTGCTGAGGAAAAGGCAGGGGGACCATGCCCGGCAGCAGAAACTCCACCAGTTCCCTGTCGTTTTCCGCGCCGACCTGCTGGGTGATAAACAGGCCCTTCGGCTTCAGCACCCGCAGCACCTCCGAGGCGCTGTAAGCGCCGTGCCGGTTGATGACCAGATCGAAGGAAGCCGCCTCAAAGGGCAACGCCCCTTCCCCCTGCGCCTCCCGAAAGTCGATGCCGAGCGGCAAGAGCCTTTCTCTGCACAGCGCCGCGTTGGGCGCGTAGCCCTCGGTGGCCGCGGTGTTCTGATGCGGGTGGCCGAGCGAAAGCAGAAACTCGCCGCCGCCGGTTTCCATATCAAGGAGGCGCAGGGAAGGCTGCAACTGCGAAAGAACGAGCTCGCGATAATCCCAGGGCAGGTCGTCCTCCTCGGTATAGCGCCCCTTCAGGTGCGAAAAATCCCACCCATGCACATGGGCGATGCTCTGCTCGCGCAGCCACAGCGCTTTCAGCTGTTCCCTGTCCATACCCCGCTCCTTTGGTTGTTGCTCTTCTGTCTGATTTTAGCATAGTTTTGAGAAACGAGATTGATACCAAACGAAAACGTTAACGCGCAGAGAGACGACGGATTTTTTCGTTTTTGCTAAGTCGAACGAAGGAGGCGTAGCGGCGCTACGCTGACTGAGTGAGACAACGCAAAAACGGAAAAAGACGAGTCTATCATAGCGTTAAGGTTTGAGTTTGGTATGAATTCGTCAGGGGGCTTGCTTCCCTTTCCTGTCAGCTTGCCGTCAAACAGGTGCAGCCTGTCCAGCAGCTCGTTGCGCTGCTTTTCGTTTGTGCCCATCAGCACGTCGATGCAGGCGCTGTAGACAATCAGCCCATCGACTGCCTTTCCCTTCTCCAGCGGGGCGTGGACGATACAGCCCTTGA
>CAYZTQ010000124.1:0-4511 GCA_964481445.1 uncultured Christensenella sp.
CCTTGTTCATTTTTGCTTTCAGCTTTCGGCCCCGCCCGGCAGAACAGCGTCCGTCTGTTTGCTGACAATGTTTTTGACCCAGACGCCACTTTTCACGATGATGATGCCGAGAATAATCTTAGTCAGCCCCGCCAGCTCGCACAGCGGGTACAGGTACTCAATCGCGATGGCGGTGCGATGCACCAGCAGCCTGGCAAGGGGAATATTGACGGCCCAGACATAGGCGGAATCGAAGATAAAGGTCATCAGTGTAGAACCGCCGGAGCGCAGCGTGAAATAGCAGGCGTGGGCGATGGAATGCAGCGGCATCAAAAGCGCCATGGCAATGATGAATTTTGTCGCCAGTACGCGCACTTCATCGCCCACATCATACAGCCTCGGGAAAACGGGCGACAGCAGAGCCATCAGGCTGCCGATCACAAGGCACATGGCGGCGCTGAAGGCCATGAGACGCCACACATCCCGCTTGGCTTCGTCCATGCGGTTCGCGCCGAGGTGCTGCCCCACCATAGTAGCAATGGCATTGCCCATGGAGAGAAAAAACATGTTGAACAGATTATTGACGGTGGTCGCGATATTGAGCGCCGCCAGCACATTGAGGCCGCGCAGGGAATAGGACTGTACCAGCGTGGCAATGCCGACCGACCAGAGCATCTCGTTGAGCAGAAGCGGCGAACCCTTGCGCAGCACGGCCTTCAGCAAATCAAAAGGCACCTTGAGCGTATGGAAAGCATCGTGCATGAAAGAAAAACGCTCATTGCGCCGCACATGCACTAAGTACAGCACGATGCCCAGCTCGACAAAACGGCTCAGAACAGTCGCGACGGCGGCGCCGACCACCCCCATCCTGGGGAAACCGAAGTGGCCGTAAATCAGCGTATAATTGCCGATGAGGTTGACAAAGACCGCCGCAATGCCGGCCTTCATCGGCAGCATTGTCTCGCCCGACTCGCGCAGCGTGCCGCAGTAGCATGTGGTCAGCGCGAAGGGCAGAAAACCGATCAGGCTGACGCCGATATAGTCAAGCGCAAACGCCAGGATGCGGCTGGCGGAGGCGGGGTCGCCCTCCCCTTTGAGGAACTGGCCGATTAGAAGAGGGCCAAAGCCCAGGATTGCGACAGCCGCTGTCGCCAGAATCATGAAACAAATCCAAAGCTTGATCCTGAAGGTGTTGCGCGCGCCTTCCATATCCCGGGCGCCGAAAAACTGCGCCCCAAAGATGCCGGGCCCGGCAACACCGCCAAAGATACACATATTGAACACCATAACAAGCTGGTTGGCGACCGCCACACCGGAAATTTCATCCGTGCCAAGACGGCCGACCATCACATTATCCAGCATGTTGACGAAGCTGGTGACAAACATCTGGATAATGATGGGCACAATCAGCCTGGCCACATCGCCGTAAAATGCTCTGTCGCCTACAAAAGTGCGCTTAAAACGCTGAAAAGCAGTCAAATATTCTCCTCCCAGACCCGGACAAAATCATACATCATCACAGTGGCCGCGATTGCGGCGTTCAGAGATTCCGCCCCGCCGCGCATCGGCAGCTTAAGGCGAAGATCGGCAAGCGCCATCACTTCATCAGACAGGCCGGCCCCTTCATTGCCGATGAGCAGGCAGACTTTTTGGGCAGTGCGCCTGCGCCGGTAAAAGGGGCTGCCGTTCAGGGCGCCGGCGATGATATCATATCCCTCCAAGGCCCGCAATCCTTCAGGAAGCGAAGAAAGCGTGCAGACAGGGATCCGCAGGGCGGAGCCCATGGAGGCGCGCAGGGTTTTGGGCGAAAAGGGGTCGGCGCAGGCTTCGTCCAGCATGACGCCGGTAAACCCTGCCGCGTCCATGCTGCGGATGATGGTGCCGACGTTCCCCGGATCCTGCACGGCGTTGAGCGCTACAATGCGGTCGCCGAGTTGCGCAGGCTCTGCATTGCCGGGCAGGGCGCAGAGCGCGGCTATACCCTGAGGCGTTTTGGTATCCGCAATTTGCACAAAAGCGCGCTCGGGCAGCAGGCAGACCGGCAGCCCGCTGGATAGATGCTGCCTGAAACGCTGCTCACGGCCTTCCATCACCAAAATGGACAGGGCCGCCCCTTCCTTGATCGCCTCTTGCGTCAGATGCTCGCCCTCGGCCAGATAACGTCCCTGCCGGATACGCTCCGACCGCGAGCCAAGAGCGCGCAAATCCCTGATTTGCGCCGCCGTCAGGCGCTCATACCCGCTCACAGCAGCGAAGAAGCCGCCGTCATGCCGGCGCAGAGCGATTTAAGCGCTTCTGTATTCAGCCTTTTGCCTACTGCGTAGGGAATGAGCAGGCAGGCAAACGCGTAATCCACAGCTGCCGCGATACCGCCGTCCAGCAGCGACTGCGCTGAGGCGATATAATTCAGCGCTTTTCTCTTCAGCGTCAGCGGCAGGCGGCAGGCAAGGGCTTCCTCCGCTTTTGCCAGCAACTCCAGCGTCCCTGAGGGGATTTCCCTTCGCGCCGCATTGATTTGTTCAAGCAGATACCGTCTGCTGACGCAGACGCCTTGCCTTGGTTCCATTTCCGGCATAAAGCCCTTTTTCACGATGAGGCGCACAGACGGCAGAACCTGCCTGTCGCCTGTCGTCAGGCAGGTCAGTCCCTGCATTTCACGGGATGGACAGGCAGCCTCACCCTGATACAGAGCGAACGCAGCCGCGTCGCCGCCCGGCAGGACCAGCGGCTCCTCCCCCGTTTCACATTCCACTAAAAGAGCGCCAAGCGCGTGCGCCAGCAGATGCGCGGCATAGCGGGCATCCTCTGCCTCATCGGCCGCGAGTGCGAGACGCGGGCTTGTCATCGAAAGAATCAAAAGATTCATGGCATCGTTGATGGATGCTTCAAACCCGGCGGCGCTCAGCACGGAGGCAAGCAGCCTGGACGCTTTCTGCGGGCCGCATTCCTCGCCCATACCGCGCGCCGCCCCGGTCTCTGCCGCTATCGGCTCCAGTTCTTTCAGAAGTTCTGCCCGCTTATTGCTCAGCTGTCTGCATTGTTCTTCCATCGAACGGATGCCAAAGGCCAGCTCCTCCCGGCGTTTCTCCAGTTCCTCCCCCTGCCTTCCGCCCTCTGAAAGGGCCGCCTTCAGCAGATCGGCACGGCTGCTCTGCAGTTTTTCCAGTTCCATCACCAGCGCGAGGCGCTCCGCCTCCAGGCTGTTGAGCTGCTGATGGGCCATAGAATGCAGCGCCTGCCCTTCGCCGCCTGAAAGTTTTTCGCAAAGCGCCTGATCCGCGCCATCCATTTTCAGCACGGCGTCCAGCGCCTGCTCTTTGCCTTCCCGGCTGCTCCAAAGCCTTCCGAGGGCTTTTTTGAGCTGTTCCGCAGGGTTCTCCACAGGACGCAGCAAACGCGGATCCTCCACGCTCGCGGAAGGCTCCTGCGGGCGCGTGTTTCCGCGTGTTCCCCGATCCAGGACCGAGGACAGGCTGAGGGTATCCTTTCTGCCGGATGAAGAGTGCCTGCCTTTAACATGGATGGGCGCGGCGCTGATTTTCATTGTTTTCTCCCTGGGCATGGCCAGAGCCGCAGGCTGAACTGCCTCCTGCTCGCGCGCATCGGCTTCAGGCGTCTCCTGTGTTTCAAGGTCAGGATGGGCAGCAGTTTCAATAGCCAAATTTGCTTCCTTCGTGTCGGCGGCGTCAGGAAGAGCTTCTTCCCTGCCTTCGGCCGCGTTTTGATTCTCCGGCAGGCTCAGGGCAGCCTGTAACTCAGGCCCTTCACCGGCCTCCTCCTTCACGGGCGCTTTCCCCGTGGGCTGCCTCTGGGGCTGTTTCGGCCAGTAATAGAGCCTTTCCTTTCCATCAGGCATGGAAACGCTGAACAGGCGGCTGTTATCCGGCGCAATACAGCAAAGAGACGCGGCAGGCTCGGTGCCTCCCGCAAGGAAGGGGCCCTGAATGTGCCCGCCTCGGCGCAGATAGATATGGCGCGTATTGGCGTTCGTATCCCGCCCTTCGGCTACGACCTCGTACAGTTCTGCCTCCGCCACGGGTTGAATGGCGTCGGAATAAATAACAAAGCGGTTCACCTCACCGGATTTGGGAGAATAATTCTTGTTGCTGCGCACCTTGCTGATTTCGCCCGACATATTTCTCAAATCAATCAGGCAAAGTCGGCCGAGTTCTCGCATCCTGTCCTTAAAAGTATGTTGTTCCGCGCGGTCAGGCACTACGCGCAAAAAGCCTTCATCGCCAAGCGACTCAATCTCTTCCTGAGAGACGCTGCCTTCTTCGCTCAACAGCGGGCGAACGCGAAAAAGGGAGCGCTGAGTATTGTCTTCTTCAATAGCTGCCAAAAATAATCTGCCGGAAAACTCCATGAACATCCTCCATTTTGCTTCATACACGATAGATTGGAAAACGCGGGCGAAAACGAGAAAATCTGAATCGATTCGCCCCAAAATACAGCGGGTCTCTCTGTCCTCGGTTAGCCTGTCAGCCTTCCGCCGCGAAGCATAAAAGGGCTGCGTCTTTCCGATGGGTAAA
>CAYZTQ010000125.1:0-4498 GCA_964481445.1 uncultured Christensenella sp.
ACGTCCCTTTCCTACAGCAGCCTGTTGATCAGCTCTTCCCTTGACAGCGGCGAGAGCAGCGCCGCCGGCACATCCAGCACCGTTTGGGCCCCGCTGACGCCCTGTTCGGCCAGACGCATGGCGGCTCTGGCGTAGGCCACCATCACCGAGGCGGTGAACTCGGGGTTGGAATCGAGGGTCAGGCTGAACTCCATGTTCTGGGCGCGGCCGGGGGCGGTGGCGCTGGTGCGGATCACCTGCCCCGCGTGCGGCATCGCCTTGTGGCGCAGGTTCATCTCCTGCTGCGAGACAAAGACCACGGTGGTGTCGTACTCGTCAAAATAATGGCGCATGGTCACGATCCTGCGCGTGATTTCCTCCTCGTCCGCGCCCTCTTTGGCCACCACATAGCAAAGCCGCCGGTGCTTGTCGCGCGCGGTCAGCCGCCCGCCTTCGCCCCTGCGGGCCAGATCCACCGCGTCGGGCTTGGGGATGGTGTACTGCACGGCATCCTGCACGCCGGGCAGCTCCCTCACAGCGGCGCTGTGCCCCTGGCTGACGCCGCGGCCCCAGAAGGTCTGCGTGCCGCCTTGGGGCAGCACGGCGTCCATCAGCACGCGGTTGAGGGAGAAGAGGCCCGGGTCCCAGCCGGAGCAGACGATGGCCGTATGCCCGCCGGAGCGCGCGGCCTCATCCACCAGCGCTACATACTCGCCCGCGCGCGCGTGGTTGTCAAAGGCGTCCACGGTATGAAAAAGGCGGGCCGCCATCGGCGCCTGCTCCATCAGGTCGTTTGTAGAGCTGCCGCACAGCAGGCAGACGTCGATCTGATCCGCGAAATCCGGCAGCGCCGAGACGGGGTACACCGGCGACGAGGCCCCGATGCTTCCCGGCTCGCGGCGGGTGAACACGCCCGTCAGCGCCATATCCTTCGCCTGCGGGACAGCCAGCTCCACGCCCCGCCCCAGATTGCCATAGCCGATAATCGCGACCCGGATCATCTCGCGTCCTCCCCAAAAAGCAGTTCATCCAGCGTATAGAGCCCCGCGGGCTTTCCAAGCAAAGCATGTCCGGCCGTCAGCGCGCCGCCAGCGAAGATGCGCCTTGAGTGCGCGGTGTGCCGGATCTCAAGCACCTCGTCCTCGCCGAAAAAGCTGACCGTGTGCTCGCCCACCAGCGTGCCGCCGCGCAGAGCGTGCAGGCCCACCTCATCCCGGCCCCGCTCGCCCGTCAGGCCGAAGCGGCCCGGCTGCAGGCGCAGCGCGGGGTTTTGCCCCTTCAAATCTTCAAACATCGCAAGCGCGGTACCGGAGGGCGCGTCCTTCTTCATGCGGTGGTGCTTTTCCTCGATCTCGATATCAAAGCCGGGCAGGGCGCTCTGGGCCAGCTTCATCAGCCGGCGCAGCACCGCGATGCCGAGGCTCAGGTTGCTGGCTCGCAGCACCGGGATATGCTGCGCCGCCTCCGTGATGCTTGCAAGCGCCGCTTCATCGTGCCCGGTGCAGCCGATCACCACGGGCAGGCCGCGCGAAAGGGCGTGCCGCAGCAGCGGCGCAAGCAGCGCGGGCGAGGAAAAATCCAGCACGATCTCCGCCTCTTCCCGCACACGGCCGAAGCTGCCATAGATGGGGTAGGGGCCGCTCAAATCCTCCGTCAGGGAGAGGCCGCAGACGATCTCATCCCCCTGCCGGGGCGCCATCTCGCTGAGCACCCGGCCCATGCGCCCATCCGCGCCGCAAAGCAGTATCTTCACCTTTCTCCCTCCTACTGCAAAAGGCCCAGCTGCCGCATGCAGGCAAGCAGCCTTTGCCTTGTCCCCTCCTGCGCCTCCACCAGCGGCAGGCGCACCGCGCCCCCGCACAGGCCGAGGGCCTGCGCCGCCCACTTGACGGGGATGGGGTTGGTCTCCATAAACAGGGCGTCGATCAGGCCCTTGAGCGCCACCTGCTCGCGGCCCGCCGCCTCCGTGCGGCCCTCCAAAAAGGCGGCCACCATCTCCCGCGTGCGGCGGGGCAGAAGGTTTGACAGCACCGAGATCAGCCCCGACCCGCCCACCGAGAGCAGCGGCACCGCCACATCGTCGTTGCCGGAATAAAGGGCGAGCCTGTCGCCGCACAGATGGCGCACGCGCACGGCGTAGCCCAGATCGCCCGTCGCGTCCTTCAGCCCGGCGATATTGGGCAGCTCGCAGAGCTGTACAAGCGTTTCGGGCTGGATGCTCATGCCCGTTCTGCCCGGCACGTTGTAGAGGATGACGGGCAGGCTGACGGCCCCCGCGATCGCGGAAAAGTGCGCGACGAGGCCCTGCTGCGTGGTCTTGTTATAGTAGGGCGTGACCACCAGCAGCGCGTCCGCCCCCGCCTGCTCGGCCTGCCTGGACAGCGCGGCGGCATGCGCCGTGCAGTTGCTGCCCGTGCCCGCGATCACGGGCACGCGGCCTTGGCAGCGCTCCACGGTATAGCGGATCACTTGAAGCTGCTCTTCCTCCTTGAGGGCGCTCGCTTCGCCCGTGGTGCCGGCGGCCACCAGGGCGTCGATGCCGCCCTCCAGCTGAAAGTCGATCAGCCGCCCGAGGGCTTCGTAATCCACCTCTCCCCCCTCCCTAAAAGGGGTGATCAGCGCCGTCGCGCAGCCGCGGAAAACTTCGTGCATGGTATGCCTCCCCGGATTCTGCGGATGCCCGTCCAAGCAGGCATCGGCAGCCGATCCGCTCATCTTTCTTCCAAGGTATATTGACTGCCTCTGCCCTTGCCGGTCAGCATGACGCCTTCCTGCTGCAGCTCAGCCATCAGCTTTCTGACCTGCTGCGCTGTTCTGCCGGTCAGCTTTCGCAGCTCCTGATTGGAAAGGGGCCGGGTCTTCAGCAGCGCCAGGATCTTTTCTTTATCGGCGGCTTCCTCCGCCTGCGCCTCTCTTTTATACTGCACATCTTCCGAAAGCAGCCTGTGGCTGTCGTCGGAGAGCATGTAAAAGCGCCCTCTGCCCTTTCCCCCCGCTGTCAGCACGCCGCTGTCCACCTCCATGCTGTTCAGCTTTTCAGCTATCCGCTTCACAGAACGCTGGCAGATTTCCGCTGCCGTCTGCGCCGTGATTTCGCGGTGGCGCAGCAGATAATTCAGGATGATCAGCCCATCTACCTCGACCCTTATTCCCCTGTCCGATAGCTGCTTGACCAGCAGGCGAAGGGAAGGCGCAACCACAGCCCCCCGCAGCGTCAGCTCGACATTCTCGCCGGACACCTCGTAGATCGGCGTCTCCTTGCCCTCCATCAGCATGGATTCGTAAATGCGGGGCACGCCGAGGTTGCTTCGGTTGACCAACCTGAGCTTTTCAAGGATATTGGCCAGCGCGTTGTTCCGCGATACGGGCGCGTGGTGCAGAATGTTATCGGGTGTGATCCCGCCGATCAATTCGCCCGGGCTGCTGATGATCAGCTCATCCGGGTAATGCTTCACCATCACCGCGCCCGGCACCCGATAATCCCGGTGGGCAAACGCATTCATGATCCCCTCGCGGATGGCGATCTTGGGAAACTTCTTGAATTCCGGGTGCAGAAAGCCTATTTCCAGCGTGGATACGGGATTATCCGCATCAATATATCTTTCCAGTTCGCGCAGCGCAAGGGGCAGGGCGTCGTTTCCCTCGTCCCGGACCGTGTATTCTGTATCGGTGGTCATCTTGCGGAAAGCCCACCTGTGGCAGGGGACGTACTGTTCGATCAGCTGGGCCTTGCCTGCCATCAGCAGGCCCGCTACCGTCAGCCTTCCCTCTTTCAGGGCGCCAATGGCCTGCAGCAGGTCTTCATCACGCATACGCAGCAGCTCCTGCGGCGCGGCCTCTTCAGCCATCATTTCACGCAGGCGCTCCAGGGCAGCCGGAGAATAGGCTTCCTCCCAGCTTTCGGAGATCGTCGCCGCCGTTGCGTCGTGATAGCCCATGCTTTCCATCATTTCACGGCGGCGCGACCCGGTCAGGGGCTTGTTCTCTTTCCCGACGCGGATCCAGCCGGCCCCGTCGCTCGTCGTATAGGGCGGCATGCCCGGAAACACCTGTATCGCCAGCAGCCTTCCGGTGCCATACTCCACCGCGAGCTCCTGAACCCGGGCCGTGATATGCGGCTCCGTCAGGTCATAGATGCTTTTCTGCACGCCCAGAGCGTCCACCTCACGGGGCACGCCCACGATGGCTTTCCCGCAGCCCGTCACGCGTTCCCTGACGCCTGCAATCACCAGCCCTTCTCCCGCATTGGCAAAGCTTACCACCGCGCGGACAAGGATTTTCATCATGTCCTTGAAATTGTCTTCCCACTGCTTAAAATCCAGCTCCTGCCCTTCCAGATCGTCGGCAGTATGGGTTTCCAGCCTCTTCAGCAAAGCGGGAATATCATGAATCTGCATCATTGCGCCCCACCTGAAATATTGTATCGATGCACATTATAAATCAATAATCTCGCGCATTCAATATTTGTTGCAATGATTATTGTTTTATTTCCCTCCGAAATGCATTCATTACTGTCGTT
>CAYZTQ010000126.1:0-4260 GCA_964481445.1 uncultured Christensenella sp.
CAGCAGGAGGACTGCGGCCCTCCTGCACCACCCATGGGGTTTGTCAATAGTCTGACGGCGCCCTGTGACGGGGCGCCTTTTTTGTGTGCCTTGCGGCCGCTATTGAAATTCCTTCAGATACTCTGCCACCGAGCGGCTCATCTCGACGGAAAAGGCGGAGTTGTATTTCCTTTCGCAGAAGGCGCGCACCCAGCCCTCATAGCCGCGCTGGCCGCTTCTTGCGCGCAGCATGCTGCGGAGCTCGGCCACGTCCATGCGGCGGTAGACGTCCTCATGTACGATGTGCTGCAGGGCGAAGCGCTGCGGCTTCTCTCGTTCCTTCTGCTGCCGGGTCGGCCAGCCGATCACCAGCATCACGGCGGGAAACACCCAGACGGGCAGCTGCAGCAGGTGCCTGTGCGTTTCGCACTGTTCCATGATATCGCCGATGTAGCAGCTGCCAAGGCCGAAGCTCTCGGCGGCGGTTACGGCGTTTTGCGCCGCGATGGCGGCGTCGCAGACGCAAAGCATCAGGTCGCCCACGCCGGGCTTTCGTGGCTGAGCGCCCGCCTCCTGATAGGCATCGTACCACTTCTGCGCGTCCGCGCAGAAGATGAGCACCATGGGCGCTTTGGCGATGAAGGGCTGATTGTCGCAGCTGAGGGAGAGCCGCTTTTTCAGCTCTTCGTCTCTGATGTCGAGGATTGTGTACAGCTGCTGGTTGCCCGCGGTCGGGGCGGCGGCTGCCGCCAGCAGAATCTTCTGCCGAAGGGCTTCATCCACCGGCTTTTCCTTAAAGGCGCGGACGGATTTTCGCGCTGTCAGGCTCTCATAGACCGGATTGGTTTCCATCATGCCTTCGCCGCCTCCTGCCGCTCGGTCTCTTCCAGCGGCTTTTTGGCAAGGATCAGGATGATGAAGCCAATCAGAAAGAGCGCCAGCAGCGCCAGCGTGCCCAGCGACGAGCGGCCCGTGACAAGGCCGATCTGCGCGTAGAGCAGCGGCCCCACAAAGGTGGCGAACTTGCCGAAGATATCAAAGAAGCCGAAGTACTCGTTAGAGCGGTTCTTGGGTACCAGCTTGCCGAAATAGCTGCGGCTCACGGCCTGTATGCCGCCCTGCACCGTGCCCACCAGCGTGGCCATGGCCCAGAAGAGGAGGGTGCTGCGGGAGATGGCGGCGCGGTAATCGGCGCTGAGCGCCTGCCGGTTTTCCGCAAAGGCCGAGACAAGGCTGTGCAGGGCCTCTGACAGGGCGCTCTTGCCTTCGGGCAGCTCGGCCTTGAGGGCCTGCAGCGCCTCCTGCCTGTTTTCAAGCACGAGCGGCCGCGCCTTTTTGAGGTAGCTGTCGATGGCTTTCAGGGTCTCTTCATCGCCTGAGGCGTCCAGCGCCCTCGCCTGCCCGGCCATATCCGCGTAGGCGCTTTCAAAGGCGTCCTGCGAAGGCTCCAGCGAAAAGCCCATATAGAAGCCCACGGCGCAGATCACCATGTATACGGCGATGGCGGCCAGCAGCATCCTGCGGGTAGAGAAGCGCCCGGCCATGCGCCCGAAGAGGATGGAGCAGGGCATGGCCACGATCTGCGTGACCAGCAGCGCCAGGATCATGCCCATCGCGCCAAGGCCCAGCGCCGTGCCGTAGGCGGTGGAGATGCTGATGACCGTGCCCACGCCGTCGATGTAGAAGAAATAGGCGACGATGAACAGAAGCAGGCCGCGGTTCTTTGAGATTTCCCTGGCCGTCTTCCATACGTTGCGGAAGGTTTCAAGCGCCCTGCTGCCCTCGCCGCGCTCGATGTAATGCTCCTGATGCACGTTCTTTAAAAAGGGGATGGTGAACGCAAGCCACCACAGCGAGGTGATGAGGATGGCGAATTTCTGCGCTATAGGATTGGAATAGCCCAGCCACAGCAGCATGCCGATGGACAGCACAAAGGGGATGGTGCTGCCGCCGATGTAGCCCATCGCGTAGCCCCAGCTGCTCACCTTGTCCATGCGCTCGTTGGTGGTGACGTCAGTCAGAAAACTGTCGTAAAACAGGTTGGCGCCCGAGAAGCCGATATGGCTGACCACATAGCCCACCAGCATCATACGCCAGTCCGTCATCAGGGCCAGCGAGGCGGTGCACACGACGCCCAGCAGCATGAAGAGGGTGAACAGCTTTTTCTTCATGCCCCTGAAGTCGGCCAGCGCGCCGAGGAAGGGGGAAAGCAGGGCGATGATCAGCGTGGTGATGGAGGTGCCGATGCTCCACCAGTGGTCGCCGTTTTCACCGGCCATGCTGACAAAGATGGTGGGGAAAATGGCCGCCATGATGTTGGTGGCGTACACGGAGTTGGCCCAGTCGTATAGAATCCAGCTTCTTTCCTTCAGGGTAAAGCGGGATGCCCTGTCTTTTGCCATAGCTGCCTCCTGCTGCCCGCGCTCGGGCTGTATCGTTTCTTTAGGGGCATTATAAAGCAGGCGGCTGTAAAAAGATAGCCGTTTCAGGTAAAATGAAAGGCATCCGGAAGACAAAGGGGGGCGGCGGCTTGGTGTTTCTTGAAAGCATTATTTTTCCAAGTGAGGACCAGTGCTGGGATTTTCGCATGTCCGTCAAGCGCACCAGCTACACCAGCCTCTATCCCTTTTACACGCTGACGCAGTGCGGCCTTGAGCGGCTTGACTTTGAGCCGCTCACCATCCTGTGCGGCGGCAACGGCTCGGGTAAGACCACCGCGCTCAACGTGATCGCGGAAAAGCTGGGCCTTTCGCGCAGCGCGCCCTTCAACCGCAGCAATTTCTTTGACGACTACGTCAGGCTCTGCCGCGTGAACATCGAGGAGGATATCCCGCCCCAAAGCCGCATCGTGACCAGCGACGACGTGTTTGACTACATGCTCGACGTGCGCAGCATCAACGAGGGCATCGACAGAAAAAAGGAAACCCTGTACGACGAGCACTTTGAGGCCAGACACTCGGTGTTCAGGCTGCGCACGCTCAGCGATTATGAGGAGCTCAAGAAGCGCACGGATGCCCGGCGCATGACGCAGTCCGCCTTTGTGCGCAGCCGCGTGATGGACAACCTGCGCGAGCAGTCCAACGGCGAAAGCGCGGGCTTCTATTTCCGCCAGCGCATTGAGGAGGACGCGCTCTACCTGCTGGACGAGCCCGAGAACAGCCTCTCCGCCGAAGGTCAGATGAAGCTTGCCGAATATCTGGAAGAAACGGTGCGCTATATGGGCTGCCAGCTGATCATCTCCACACACTCGCCCTTCATGCTGTCGATGAAGGGGGCCAAAATCTACGATCTGGACGCCCGCCCCGCCGACATCAAGCGCTGGACGGAGCTGAGCAACGTGCGCGCCTATTACGATTTCTTTGAAAAGCGCCGCGCCGAGTTTGAGCGCGGGGCAGGAGAGAGGGAGAAGGAATGACTGCGATGCTGTTCCCCGTGGCGCTGCTGTTTCTGGCCGATGGCGAGAGCCTGCGGCTGCTGACGCAGCTTTTTGATGAGCACGCGGAGGCTATGCTGGCGGTGGCCCGGCACATGCTGGGCAATCATCACGACGCGCAGGATGCCGTCAGCCAGTCTTTTATACAGCTGCACCGACATATTGATAAAATTCGCCGCGTACCCTGCAACAAACTGCGCCCCTACGTTGTCAGTACTGTTAGAAACGTCTCGCTCACCATGTTGCGCAGGCGGCAGAGGGAGCGCGGGCGGGAAGCTGTGCTGGATGAAGCCCTTGAGGATATCCTTGCTCATCCCGGCGAGGCGACGGAGGATCTGGCGCTGGCCGCCGTCACGGCGGAGCGGTTGATCGAGACCATCGGCCGCCTGCCTCGGGACAAGGCGGAGGTGCTGCGCCTCAGCGCCGTGGAGGGCCTGGGCGACAGGGAGATGGCTTCGCTGCTGGGCATCACCCCGGCGGGCGTGCGCAGCAGGCTCAGCCGCGCGAGGGCAGCCCTCAGAGAGCTGCTGGAAGGAGAGGACAATGAAAACGAACAAACGCCTGCTGACGCTTGAAGCGGCCCGGCGGGAATACGAGCAGGCCATGCTGCGCTACGCCCTGCTGGCAAGGCAGGAGCGTGACACCGATGCGCTGCTGGCGGCGCATCCCTCCCTTCCGGAGGAGAAGGAGGCCCTGCGCCCGCGCGTGCTGCGCGCGCTGTCAAAGGGCGGCGGGTGGCGCGATGCGCGGCGGGCGGCTGGGCGCGCGCTGCCCATCCTGGCCCGCGCGGCAGCCGTGCTGCTGATGATCTTCGCCGTGGGGATGCCCGTGGCCATCGCTACCGTGCC
>CAYZTQ010000127.1:0-4104 GCA_964481445.1 uncultured Christensenella sp.
CGGCACATGCCTGGAATTGTAAAAATTAGCCGAAAGAGAATACTCGGAGCCTGAGAAAGACAGCGTCCAGGCGCTCAACCTGTTCTTTTTTTCTGCTCTTCCCTCATAGAAAACTGTGGATGTTTCGCGGTTTGGGGCCCATTGCGCATTCGGCGTTTCACGCTTCCGCCCTTTGATTGACCCCCGCTTGACAGCCGTGCTACACTCCAGTCAAGCGGGTATAATGCCCGTATGGAAAGGACAGAAATGAAGGGCAGGCTGAGCGTAAACACCAGACAGGCGGAGCGGGCAAGGCGCTTGTTCGCGCTGATGACTGCGGTGTTTTTGGCGCTGGTGCTGCTGGCGGCCGCGGGGCACGCGGCGCATCACCTGCACGAGCATGAGCCCTGCGACCATTGCCCGGTCTGCGTTCATCTGTCCGCGCTGAGCCGCTCGCTGCTGGAGGCGCTGCCGCTGTGCGCGCTGATGGTATCTGCCCTGCACAGGGGCCGCTGCCGCGTGGGCCGCTACGGGCAGTCGGTCTGGCCGCTGCTTGCCCTTGAGACTCCCGTCTCCCGAAAAATCAAGCTGACAATTTGATACCCGCCTCGGTTCCTTAGGTTTTATTGACCCAATCAACGGAGGTTATTTTTGATGAAACGCTTTTTGGCCGTGCTGACGGCTTTGACCCTGGTATTCTCAAGCGCTCTGGTTGCTTCTGCCCAGGAGCAGCAGAAACAGATGAAAATTGTGGTGACCACCTTCCCCCTGTACGACTGGGTGCGCAACATCCTTGGCGATCGCTTGGCGCAGACCGATCTGACCCTGCTGCAGGATACGGGCGTGGACCTTCATAACTACCAGCCCACCGCGGCGGATTTTGTGAAACTGACGGACGCCGATGTCTTTGTCTACGTCGGCGGCGAATCGGACGCATGGGTGGCCGACGCCATCAAGACCGCGCAGAACAGGCGCCTGCTTTCTGTCAGCCTGGTGGATGTGCTGGGCGGCCTTGTCAAGAATGAGCTGGTGGTGGAAGGCATGCAGGAAGGGGCGCACGCTCACGACCACGAGGACGAAGCGGCTGACCACGATCACGCAGAAGCTGCCGATGCTGACCATGCCCACGAAGAAGCCGGGCACGAAGAGGCTGCCGACATGGAGCATGACCATGAGCATGAAGAGGCGGGCCACGACCATGAGGAAGCCGCGGACATGGACCATGACCATGAGCATGAAGAGGCTGACCACGACCATGAGCATGAGCACGAGCATGAAGGCCACGGTCATGAGCATGGCGAGCCTGATGAACACGTGTGGCTTTCCCTGCGCAACGCGCAGGCCGCTGTCAGCTTTCTGAAGGACATTCTGGCGGCGCTGGATGAGACAAACGCCCCTGTGTACGAGGCGAACGCGCAGGCCTACATCGAAAAGCTGAAGGCGCTGGACGCTGAGTACACCCAGACCCTTTCCAAGAAGCAGAACCCCGTGCTGCTGTTCGCCGATCGTTTCCCCTTCCGCTATCTGATGGATGACTACGGCATCGGCTACTACGCCGCCTTCTCGGGCTGCTCCGCCGAGACCGAGGCCAGCTTCTCCACCGTCGCCTTCCTGGCGGGCAAGCTGGATGAGCTCAGTCTGCCTTCGGTGATGACCATCGACGGCTCCGACCAGAAGGTGGCCAAAACCGTGATGGAGGCCAGCAAGGCCAAAAACCAGAAGCTGCTGGTGCTCAATTCCATGCAGACGATTACCCGCGCCGACATCGACGCCGGGGCGGATTATCTCGACATCATGCGCCAGAACCTTGAGGTTCTCAATCAGGCGCTGTAAAGGAAAACTTCATGACCTTACTTCGCTGTGAGTCTTTGGCCCTCGGCTACGAAGGGCGAAAAATCGCAGAAAACATCAACCTGACAGTTGAAAAGGGGCAGTATTTGTGCGTGGTCGGCGATAACGGCGCGGGCAAATCCACCCTGATGAAGACCATCCTCGGCCTGCAGGCTCCGCTTGCGGGCCGGGTGGTCCGCGGCGACGCGCTCAGGCAGGACGCCATCGGCTACCTGCCTCAGCAGTCGAGCGCGCAGAGGGATTTTCCCGCCTCCGTGTGGGAAATCGCCCTCAGCGGCTGCCTGAACCGCCTGGGCAGACGCCCGTTTTATGGAAAAACGCATAAAAAACGCGCGGAGGACGCGCTGAAGCGCATGGGCGTGTGGGGGCTGCGTGGCAAGTGCTACCGCGAGCTGTCGGGCGGGCAGCAGCAGCGCGTGCTGCTGGCGCGCGCCCTGTGCGCGGCCGATGCCCTCTTGATGCTCGATGAGCCGGCGGCCGGGCTTGACCCGCAGGTGACGGAGGAGTTCTATCATCTGATAGAGGGCCTGAGCCGCGAGGGCATGACCATCGTCATGGTCTCGCACGACCTGAAAGCCTCGCTGCGCTACGCCAGCCACATCCTGCACATGGCCAAAACGCCTCTGTTTTTCGGCACGACCGAGGACTACCGGGAAAGCCCGGCAGGCAGGCTGTACATCCTGCAGGAGGGGGCGCAATGAACGGGCTGTACGAAAAATTCGTCACCTACATGGGCTATTTCTTCGTGCACCGCGCGCTGGTCGTCGGCGTGGCGGTGGCGGTTTGCGCCTCGCTGCTGGGTGTGGTGCTGGTGCTCAGGCGCTTTTCCTATATCGGCAGCACCCTGTCCAACATCGCCTTTGGCGCGATGGCAATCGCCAGCGCCATCCGGCTCAGCAACCGCATGGCGCTGGTGCTGCCGGTAACCATCCTGTTCGCCGTGCTGATGCTGTGGGGCGGCGAGCGCGTGCGCATCAAGGGGGACGCCATGCTGGCGATGCTGTCGGTCAGCGCGCTGGCGGCGGGCTACCTGCTGCTGAACCTGATCCCCGCGCGGGGCAATGTGTCCAGCGACGTATGCACGGCGCTGTTCGGCTCCACCTCGATCATGACCCTCTCCGAGCTGGATGTGTGGCTCAGCCTGCTGCTGTGCGCCGGCGTGCTGATCGGCTTTGTGTTGATGTATCACCGCATTTTCTCGGTGACCTTTGATGAGGATTTTACGCGGGTCAGCGGCCTGCGCTCCTCTTTCTACAACCTGATGATCGCCATCATCATCGCGGTGGTGGTGGTGCTGGCGATGAATCTGGTAGGCTCGCTGCTGATCACCGCGCTGATCGTCTTCCCCGCGCTGGCCGCCATGCAGGTATACCGCAGCTTCCGCGCGGTCACCGTCTGCTCGGTCGTTTTCTCGGTCGTGTGCACGCTGGCGGGCCTGCTCACGGCCATTTTAGCGGATACGCCTGTCGGCGCCAGCATCGTGATGGTGCATCTGCTCGGCTTCCTTCTATTTATCCCGGCCGGCAGGCTGGCGTCGCGCGCCGCGTAATACAGGAGGTTTTGATGAAAAAGCTGTTGATTGTCGCCCTCGCGCTGGCGCTGACTGTGCTGCCCTGCCTGACGCTGGCGGCCAGCCTGCCGCACATTGACCTTTCCGGCACCATCCAGTGGGATCTGACGCGCCTTGGCTATACCATGGCCTATGCCCAGATGTATGACATGCTGACCAACCCGGCCAACTATGTGGGGCAGACGCTCAAGCTGCGCGGCACCTACTACGGCCCGCAGCCGGAGGGCGCGGATGAGCCCTATCATCTGATACTGGTCAAGGATGAGACCGCCTGCTGCGAAATCGGCATGGAGTTTGTGGTGACCGGCGATACCAGCGCGCTCACTTTCCCCAAAGAAGACGCGCCCATCGAACTGACCGGGCTCATCAGCACCATCGAGGTGGAGGGCAACACCTACCCCGTGCTCTTTGTCAACGAGGTAGTGGAGCTGCCGCAGGAATAATACCAATTCAACTTGTTAACGCATCATCGCGGCGGTTATTTTAGCCTGATGCTGTGTCGCGGAAAGCTTGACGTAGCGCTGCTACGCCTTCGCTTTCGCTTCTTGCCTCAGGCCAAAATTCCTCGCCGCTTTGAATGCATTAACAAATTTCATTGGTATAATACAACAATACAACAAACGGAACGGCGCCCTGTGACGGGGCGCCGTCAAGCCGTTGACAAACCAAGTTTGTCAACGGGAGGGGCACCGGCCATCCGCCTT
>CAYZTQ010000128.1:0-4092 GCA_964481445.1 uncultured Christensenella sp.
CCCCGCCGCGGCCCGCCTTTCTCTGAGCGCCGCGGGGTGGTATAATCTTGTCAAACGGCATACCGATCGACAGGGCAGGGAGTGAGAAGGATGCGGACATGGCAGGCAAAACCGCTGTCAGACAAAAAATACCGCCTGGCGGAGGGCCCTTACTGGGACCCGCGTTTTCAAAGGATCTCCTGGGTGGATATTCTGGAGGGCTGCCTTTATACGCAGGGGCCGGACGGGGACACGCGGCGCTTTTCGCTCGGGCAGCCGCTCGGTGCCGCCGTGCCGCTGGCGGGCTCTGAGGGTTTTTTGCTGGCCGCGCGCGACGGGCTTTACGCGCTGGAGGGGGACAGGGCGAGGCTGCTTTACGACCTGCGGGCGGAATACGGCCCGGGCAGGCGCTCCAACGACGCCAAGGCAGACCCCAGAGGGCGGCTGTGGTTCGGCTGCATGGAGATGGATGAGGAGCACGCCGTCGGCGGCAGGCTCTACCGCTACGATGGGGGCCGCGTGCGGGTGATGCAGGAGAATACCAGGCTGTCAAACGGCATGGCCTTCAGCCGCGACAGAAAGAGATTTTATTTTTCCGATTCCAGGTGCGGCTGCGTGTTTGTGTATGACTATGACGATGAAAGCGGCGGCATCGAAAACCGCCGGGTGCTCTTTGAGGTGGAGGGCGGCGTGCCCGACGGCCTGTGCATCGACGCGGACGATCAGCTCTGGCTGGCCGTCTGGGGCGGCAGGCGCGTGGAAAAGCGCAGCGGCGAGACCGGGGAAAAGCTCGGCGAGGTACAGGTGAGCGCCGAGCATGTCTCCAGCTGCTGCTTCATGGGAGAAAATTATGATACCCTGCTCATCACCACGGCGGGGGAGGGGCTGAGCGGCGAATATGACGGCTGCCTGTTTGCCTGCCCGGTGGACGCGCGGGGCCTGCCGCCCGATCTGGCTGTGATCTGATATAAAGGCCTCCGATCAGCGGGCCACCTGGAAAGGAGACGCTATGAAACGCTTTGCCCTGATGCTTTGCTGCTGCCTGCTGCTGGCGGCTCTTCCCGCCCTTTCGGAAGGGGAAGCGCCGGAGCCGGCGATCCCGGAGGGGGATTTTTCCGTGCTGCCCGTGCGCCTGACGCCCGGCAAGAAATGGCCGGTCTACGCGGGGCCGATCTACCCCGGTCCGAAGGATATGTACCCCCGCCGTGCGGGCGCAGGAAAAGCCTCCCTATCCACCAATGGCTGGGTACAGGTGCTGGGCGGCAAGGATGGTGCCTATCTGTTCGTACAGTACGCGGTCGGCGCAGACAGGCTGAGGACCGGCTGGATCAGTGCGGACGCGCTGGCAAAGGCTGATTGGCGCAGAGAATATGGGTGGGCGCTGGGAAACAGATTTTGCTGGCGGGAGAGCCATCTGACGCGGGACACGGCGCTGACCGACGACCCGCTGCTGAGCGGGGCGGAGGCGGCCCGGCTGAAGGCGGGCGCGCGCGTCGATTACCTGGCCCGCATGGGCGGCTTTGCCTATGTGGCGGCGGAGGATGAGCAGGGGCCGCTGTGGGGCTTTGTGCCGCTTGACGCCGTCATGCACGACCCTGTGAGTGTGGACAGCCACCCCGCCTTCCGCTGGGCGGCCGACCTGCTGGAAAAGGCCGGCATCCGGGCCGAGCCGCGGGGCATCGACCGGCAGGAGCATACCATCACCTTTACCCTCAGGGAGGGCGGCAGGTTTTACGCCTGGTACTATGTCACCGACTACGATCCGGCGCTGACGCCCCTTGAGTTCAACTGCTCCTTTTCCGGGGCTTCCGACGGCGATATCGCCAAATATCTGGACGCGGCCTTCGCCCTGCTGGCGGAGGCGGAAAACGGCAGCATCGACCATGCCGCCAACTGGGCTGACGTGGGAAATGCGAGGGAAGCGATCGTCAGCAATGCGCTGCTTCATCACGACTATCTGGGGGAGCAGGGCCTGCGCGTGCTGCTGTCGCAGCTGGCCGCCCATGACGGGCAGGACGCGCTCAACAGCCTGCGGGCGCGCATGGCCTCGCGGCTGCTGGGCGTGCGCGATCAAACGGGGGTCGACCCGAAGCTCGGCTGCGCCTGGTACGACGCGCTGAGATTGGCGGAGCAAAACGCGCTGCCGCCCGTGGATGCTTCGCTCTATGCGAAAGACGAGCTGCTGCTTTGGGCAACTCGGCTGATGATCGAGCGCGAAAGCGAAATCTACAGAGGCTATCCGAGCAGCCCTGAGACCGATATATCAAAATGCGCCACGATTGTGGCGCTGGAAGTATGCAGGCGAGAGGAGGAGGGGGATACCGCGACCCTCTGGGCCTCGATGGGCTGCCAGCTGATCGCCGTCTATGATTCAAAAGATTATCGGCTGGTCAGCGGGCACTGGTACCCCGTGCGGCTGAAGCTGCGCAAGGAGGACGGCATGTGGCGCATCGAGGAACTGATGGAGCCGGAGGACGGCGAATGCTACTGGCCCAGCATCGTCAGCATGTGCGGAGGAGACGAAAGGCTGGCCGAAAAGTTGATACAGACAGAAAACGGTATCCGGGAAGCCACCCGCCTGTATCTGCAGGCCGTGGGCTGCCCGGATGCCGCTGCCGGCATGGAGTGAGCGATTCAGCGTTCCAGCGCCGCCCTGACGAAGCCCAGGAACAGAGGATGGGGCCGGTTGGGGCGGCTTTTGAATTCGGGGTGGAACTGCACGCCCACATAGAAATCTTCTCCCGGCAGCTCCACAGTCTCCACCAGGCGCCCGTCGGGCGAAAGACCCGAGAGGGAAAGCCCCGCCTCTTCCAGCGGCTTTCTGTAATCGTTGGCGAATTCGTAGCGGTGCCTGTGCCGTTCCTGGATCTCTTCTTTACCGTAGCAGCGGGCGATCAGGCTGCCTGCTTTGAGGCGGCAGGGATAGCTGCCCAGCCGCAGCGTGCCGCCCTTATCCTTTTCATCGCTCTGGCCGGGCATGAAGTCGATCACCTTGTGGGGGGAGCTTTCGTCAAACTCGCGTGAGTTCGCCCCGGCAAGGCCCGCTGCGTGGCGCGCGAACTCGATCACGGCGATCTGCATGCCCAGGCAGATGCCGAAATAGGGCAGATGATGTTCTCTTGCATAGCGCGCGGCGCAGATCATGCCCTCAATGCCGCGCCCGCCGAAGCCGCCCGGAACGATCAGGCCCTGCACGGGGGAGAGCAGCGCATCGCAGTTCTCGTCGTTCAGGCTTTCCGAGTCCACCCAGGTGATGTTTACCCTGGCATCCAGCGCGTAGCCGGCGTGGGCCAGCGCCTCGGCCACGGAGAGATAGGCGTCGTGCAGCTGCACATATTTGCCCACCAGGGCGATGCTGACGCTGCCGCTTTGGCTGCGGATGCGCGAAACAAGCGTTTCCCACTCGCTTAAATCAGGCTCCGGCGTGCCGATGCCAAGCTCCCGGCAGACCACCTTGGCAAGGCCTGCCTTTTCCAGCATCAGCGGGGCTTCATAGAGGCTGTCGAGCGTTCTGTTCTCGATCACACAGTCCGGCCGCACGTTGCAAAAGCCGGCGATCTTTTTGAAAATGCTCTCGTCTTTTATTTCCTCATCCGTTCGCAGCACGATCAGGTTTGGGCTGATGCCCAGGCCCTGCAGCTCCTTGACGCTGTGCTGCGTGGGCTTGGACTTGTGCTCGCCGCTGGCCCTCAGATAGGGCACCAGCGTCACGTGGATGTAGAGCGCGTTGCTCCGCCCCACCTCCAGCCCCACCTGGCGGATGGCCTCGATAAAGGGCTGGCTTTCCATATCGCCGATGGTGCCGCCGATCTCGGTGATGACCACGTCCGCCCCGGTCTTTTTGCCAAGGCTGTAGATGAAGCGCTTGATCTCATCGGTGATGTGCGGGATGGTCTGCACGGTGGAGCCAAGGTAGCCGCCCTGCCGCTCCCGCTGGATCACGCCCGCGTAGACCTTGCCCGTGGTCAGGTTGGAGAATTTGTTGAGGTCCTCGTCGATGAAACGCTCGTAGTGCCCAAGGTCGAGGTCTGTCTCCGCGCCGTCCTCGGTCACGTACACCTCGCCGTGCTGGTAGGGGCTCATGGTGCCGGGGTCCACGTTGATGTAGGGGTC
>CAYZTQ010000129.1:0-3900 GCA_964481445.1 uncultured Christensenella sp.
AAAACGGAAAAAGACGAGTCTATCATAGCGTTAAGGTTTGAGTTTGGTATCATATGGGGAATAAGCTCAGCCCTCTTCCGGCCTCAGCCTTTCAAAGGCGCGGACGGCGATATAGGTATAGGGCGCGCAGCCGGGCAGGTTTCTGTCGCGGAACACCAGCGCGTGCGGCACGCCCAGCACCCGGAAGATGGTTCTGGCGAAGCGCTCGGAGCCGAAGGCATCCATCTCCTTCTCGATTTCGCCGGCCAACGCCGCGAGGCTCTCTTCATCGGGCGTTTCCTGCATGGCGGTTTTGTAGCTGGCCCGCAGCAGG
Organism: uncultured Christensenella sp.; assembly: GCA_964481445.1. Taxonomy (GTDB): domain Bacteria; phylum Bacillota; class Clostridia; order Christensenellales; family Aristaeellaceae; genus UBA1038. Next base: position 314 of record CAYZTQ010000129.1, read on the forward strand.
CGGTTCATCAGCCGCAGGATACCGCCCACGGGCTCGTCGCGTTTGAGCAGCAGGCGCTCGGCCAGGTTTGCGCCCGACAGGACGCTCAGCACCGTCTGTATTTCCGCGATGGGGCGCAGCGAGAGCGCCTGCAGGAACGCGAGGGAGAACAAAATGGCGTCCTGCGTGCCGCGGAAGGCGCGGAAACGCCTCAGCAAAGACATAAAGACCTCGTCTGTCTGCATGCCCTGATAGCAGAACGCCCGGAAGGCGTCGTCCGCGTCCAGCACAAAGCCGCGGCCGATGTGATGAAAAAGCCCGATTCTCGTAAAGGTGTCGTCGCTGTTCAAAATATGAAACAGGGGGATGTCCTGCCGCCCCGCGCTGGCCAGCACGCTGACGCTGGGCGAGGCGAAGCCGTAGCCGAGGATGTTGCTCTTGAGCAGGCCGGACTGGATCTGGCGCTGCATCCAGATCTGCAGCACCGCGGCGCCCTGGCTGTGGCCGGTGGCGAAGAGGATGAAGCGGCTGTCCGGCCGCCGCGCCTCCGCAAGGATATCCTTCAGCGTCAGCGAGGGCAGGTGAAGCCGCTCCGCCGTCTGCTCAAAGCTGATTTTTTCGCTGTTCTCTTCAAACTGCAGCGCGTTGGCGAGAAAGCCTTCATGAAAGCCGCTGGGGTGGCTGAAGCGGAAGTTCGCCTCCCAGTCGATGCGGCGCTTGCCGGTGCCCATGAAGCCGATGATCACAGCGCAGCGGCCGCCGCGCATGGGCCGCAGCATGGTGATGGCTTTGCCTGTGCGCAGCGGGCTTGCCTTCCACACCAGCCCCTTGATCTGGCGGATGGCGCCGGTGGAAGCGATGTGCCGCCTGGCCGCCCGGGGGATCCATTCGTTCAGCGCCCGCTGGTACAGCGGCCTTTCAGAAAGATCCGGCGCGGCGACGCCGGCCATCAGCCGCTCGTCCGCCTGGATGGAGATGTCCGTCCAGCCGGCCTGCAGCCAGGGATCGACCTCAAAATCATAGCTGAGGGCGGACAGCTCAAGCGCGAAGCGCGCCGCCTCGCGGCTGGGGCGCCCGTCATCCCGCGCCTCCGGCTCAAGAAAGCTGAGATCGCTCAAATCGATCTGGGTAAAACGACCAAAGGCCGGCATGCAAGACCCCCCAAAAATGAGTTCGTAACAATTCCGTAATATCTATTTACAAATTCGTCGCATTGTGCTATCCTCACGCCACAACAGGGAAATGGAGCGGATTAACGAAATGCGGCTTTCCAAGCGGGTAACTTTACTGACTCTGGTGATGACCATGGCGCTTGTTTTGGCGCCTCTTGCGGCGGATGCCGCCTATGAGACGCTACGCCCCTGGTCGATCGGCAGCGCGGTCCGCTCCATGCAGCAGGCGCTGAGCGCCCTTGGCTATTCCGTGAAGGTGGACGGCACCTACGGCCCCATTTCGGAGGCCGCCGTGCGCGCCTTCCAAAGCAAGAACAACCTGCAGCAGGACGGCATCGCGGGCAATCAGACCCTGACCCTGCTGTATACGATGGCGCCCGCTTTTGATCCGGCGGGGCAGGGCGGCGCCGGCGCCACCCCAGTATACCCCGTGGGAGAGGGCTCTGTCACCCCGCAGGGGCGGCTGGAGCTGGGCAGCAGCGGTTCCGCGGTGGCCGAGCTGCAAAACAAACTGATCGCGAAGGGCTATAGCCCCGGCCGAAACGACGGCAGCTTTGACGCCGGCACGCGCGACGCCGTCATCGCTTTCCAGAAAAGCGTGGGCCTTGCTGCGGACGGCATCGCGGGCAGCAATACGCTGGCGAAGCTGAGCGAGGCGGCGCCCGGCACGCAGGCCCCTGCCCAGCCGGAGGCCCCCGCCGGCACGCCGAACCTGACGCTGAAGCTGCGCGTGGGCAGCACGGGCAATGACGTGGCCCTGCTGCAGGCGCGCCTGACGGCCCTCGGCTATAAGCCGGGGCGGACGGACGGCGTCTATGATGACCCAACCCGCGCGGCCGTGGTCAATTTTCAGGGCCGAAACAACCTGAAGGCGGATGGCATCGCCGGCCCCATGACCCTGACAAAGCTGCACGGCAACACGGCCCTTGGCCCTGCTTCCTCGCAGGGCGGCGGCGCGGCGGTCGGCACCGCCATCGTGTTCACCGGTAATACGGGCAGCCTGCGCTTTCGCAGCACCCCTTCGGTGAAGGACAGCCGCAACATCATCGGCAGCCTGAACAACGGCCAGGTGGTCGAGCTGCTGGATGGCGTGGGCAGCTGGAGCCGTATCCGCGTCTCGGGACGCGAGGGCTATGTGATGAGCCAGTACCTCAAAACCGCCGGCCCTTCTGATGTACCTTCGGAGGGGGAGGCCCCGCAGCCGCAGGCGCCTGTCACGACCGGCACGGCCATTGTTTCCACACAAAACGGCGGCAGCCTGCGCATCCGCACCACCGCCAGCTCCTCGGGCAACAATGTGCTGGCCAGCATCCCCAACAAGGCGACCGTGCAGGTGCACTCATCAAACGGCACCTGGACGCATTGCACCTGGAACGGGCGCACGGGCTATGTGATGTCACAGTTCCTGCAGGCGGTCAACGCGCCTGCACCCGCGGATCCCTCGTCGACGCCCGATCCGGAAACGGAGGAGGACGGCAGCTTTCTGCGCATCCTGCGCCCCGGCGACAGCGGGCAGGATGTCTACCACCTGCAGCAGCGGCTGATTGAGCTGAGGTATCAACTGACCGCGACCTCCAGCTACGACAGCGCGACCGTAGGGGCTGTGCGCGCCTTCCAGAGCATCAACGGCCTGAAGGCGGACGGCGTGTTCGGCCCCGCTACCGCGGGAGCGCTGGTTTCTACATCTGCCAGAGGGGCGGACAGCGCGCCGCTCAGTTATTCCACCCTGCGTATGGGGGATAAGGATGGGGCGGACCAGGCCGTCAGCAAGCTGCAAAGGCGCCTGGCGGAGCTGGGCTTCAGCCTCAGCGCGGACGGCAGCTTCGGCATCAGGACGCATGACGCCGTCGTAGCCTTCCAGCACCAGAACGGCATCAGCGTCAGCGGCGTGGCGGATGCGGCGACGCAGGCTGCCATCTACGACGCGAACGCCAAACGCAATACCGGGGCCGCGCCCAGCGTGGATCTTTCCGCGGGCAAAATCGGCGGCCCCGGCACGGGCTCGGTCAAGCTGCTGCACTGGTACAACGAGGTGAAGCCCGCCCTCGGCGGCGGCCCCACCGTGCGCGTCTACCACCCGGCCAGCGGCGTCAGTTTTAATCTGAAGATTTACTCCCTCGGCCGCCACGCGGACGCTGAGCCAAAAACGCTCAAGGACACCCAGCTGATGAACGGCGCCTTCGGCCCCGCCTCCTGGGATACGCGCCCAGTCTATGTGCAGCTGCCCGGCGGCAGCTGGACGCTGGCCACCATGCACAACTATCCCCACCTGTCGGGCAGCATCTCGGATAACGGCTTCGGCGGGCACCTGTGCGTCCACTTCCTGCGCGACCTTGAGGAAACCCAGCAGCGCGACCCCAACTACGGCATGCAGAACCAGCGCGCCATCCGAAAGGCCTGGAAGAGCATGACGGGGGAAGAGGTCAACTGATACCA
>CAYZTQ010000130.1:0-3872 GCA_964481445.1 uncultured Christensenella sp.
AGATACCTGTTTTTGTACAGCCTGCGGTGCTCGCTCTCATAGATTTCATCCGCGGCTTTCTCTCCCAGGCTCTCCAGCGCGGCGAACAGGTCGTTTTGATGAACCTTCATCAATTCCATAAAAACGGTATGCAGCTCCAGTATTTCCTGATCGAGCACATAAAAGTAGCAATCGCTCAGCGAGGTGAAGTACTGGTAGAAGCTGCCTCTGGGCAGATGCAGCTGTTCAACGATGTGCTTCACGGTCACTTCATTGAGCGGCTTGTCTTCAAACTCCCTGACAAGCGCCTCGTAGATCCGCTTTTGCTTTTCTCCGCTCAGGTTGCGGTAGGTCGCGGTGGGCATGGATCCCCCTCCTTGCTGTGTGATGACACTGTGTCACTTTGTCAACAATCTTTTGCATAATTCCATTTGGGCACTCAAAACAGGGATTTTCATTGAATTATTGATTGATAATCCCGCTTTGATAGGGTATAATTACTTGGATTATGCCCGCCCTGTGCCTGCGTGCCTTCGGGCAGTCAACTTTTAAGGAGGAAACAAGAACATGACCAAGTACGTCTATCTGTTCCGTGAAGGCAATGCCTCCATGCGAAATACCTTAGGCGGCAAGGGTGCCAACCTGGCCGAAATGACCAACATTGGCCTGCCGGTGCCCCAGGGCTTTACCGTCAGCACCGAAGCGTGCACGCGCTACTATGCCGACAATAAGACCATCGCCCCCGAAATTGAAAAGCAGATTTACGAAGCGCTTGCCATCACCGAAAAGGAATATGGCAAAAAGTTCGGCGATGTGGAGAACCCGCTGCTGGTCTCCGTCCGCTCCGGCGCCCGCGCTTCCATGCCCGGCATGATGGACACCATCCTGAACCTCGGCCTCAATGATGTTTCGGTGCAGGGCCTGGCCAAGCTGACCAGCAACGAGCGCTTCGCCTACGACAGCTACCGCCGCTTCATCCAGATGTTCTCCGACGTCGTGATGGAGATCGACAAGCTCAAGTTCCACAATGCGCTGGAGGCCGTGAAGAGCGAAAACGGCTGCAAGCAGGATACCGACCTGACCGCCGACAACCTCAAAGAGGTCGTGCGCCGTTATAAGGAAATCTATGTGAAGGCCATGGGCACCGAGTTCCCGCAGGATCCCAGGGTGCAGCTGATGGAGGCCGTCAAGGCCGTGTTCCGCTCCTGGGACAACGACCGCGCCATCTACTACCGCCGCATGAACGACATCCCCGGCGACTGGGGCACTGCCGTCAACGTGCAGGGCATGGTGTTCGGCAACATGGGCTTTGACTGCGGCACCGGCGTTGCCTTTACCCGCAACCCCTCCACCGGCGAAAAGAAGCTGTACGGCGAGTACCTGATGAACGCCCAGGGCGAAGACGTCGTGGCCGGCATCCGTACCCCCCAGCCCATCGAGACCCTGAAGGACACGCTGCCCGAAGTGTACGAGCAGTTTGTCAAGATCGCGACCACCCTTGAAAACCACTACCATGACATGCAGGACATGGAGTTCACCATCGAGCGCGGCCGCCTGTACATGCTGCAGACCCGCAACGGCAAGCGCACCGCCGCCGCCGCTGTGAAGATCGCCGTCGATCTGGTCGCCGAGGGCCAGCTGAGCGAGGACGAGGCCGTACTGAAGGTGGAGCCCAAGCAGCTGGATACCCTGCTGCACCCCAACTTTGACGCCGCGGCCCTGAAGTCCGCCTCCGTCATCACCACCGGCCTGCCCGCTTCCCCCGGCGCTGCCGCCGGCGCGCTGTATTTTACCGCCGCCGAAGCCGCCAAGGCCGGCAAGGCCGGCAAGGCCGTCATCCTCGTGCGCGAGGAGACCACCCCTGAAGATATCGAGGGCATGGATCTGGCCCGCGGCATCCTGACCGCCCGCGGCGGCATGACCAGCCACGCGGCCGTTGTGGCCCGCGGCATGGGCCGTCCCGCTGTTGTCGGCGCCGGCGCCCTGCACATCGATGAGACCGCCAAGACCATGAGCGTGAACGGCAAGGTGTACCACGAGGGCGACAACGTGTCGCTGGACGGCAGCACCGGCAAGGTCTACGAAGGCCTGGTCGCCACCGTTGAGACCGCTGTGACCGGCGACTTCGCCACCCTGATGGGCTGGGCGGACAAGGCCCGCACCCTGAAGGTGCGCACCAACGCCGACACCCCCCGCGACACCAAGCAGGCCGTTCAGTTCGGCGCCGAGGGCATCGGCCTTTGCCGCACCGAGCACATGTTCTTTGAGGCCACCCGCGTCAAGGCGATGCGCGAGATGATTCTTGCCAGCACCGTCGAGCAGCGCAAGGCCGCCCTGGACAAGATCCTCCCCTTCCAGCAGAAGGACTTCGAGGAGATGTACAAGGCGCTGGAAGGCCGTCCGATGACCGTGCGTTATCTGGATCCGCCGCTCCATGAGTTCCTGCCCCAGCTGGGTATGAAGGAAGAGATTGCCGCCATCGCCAAGGAGCTGGGCACCACCAGCGAGGCGATTGTCGCCAAGATCAACGAGCTGCACGAGTTCAACCCCATGATGGGTCACCGCGGCTGCCGTTTGGCCGTCACCTATCCCGAAATCGCCGCCATGCAGACCCGCGCCGTCATTCAGGCCGCGCTGAAGGTTCGCCGCGAGACCGGGCTGGATGTGAAGCCTGAGATCATGATCCCGCTGGTCGGCACCGTGAAGGAGCTGAAGTTCGTCAAGTCCATCGTGCTGGAGACCGCTGAAAAGGTCTTCGCCGAGCAGAACGACCGCCTGGAGTTCCAGGTCGGCACCATGATTGAGATCCCGCGCGCCTGCGTGGTGGCCGATCAGATTGCTGAGGAGGCCGAGTTCTTCTCCTTCGGCACCAACGACCTGACCCAGATGACCTTCGGCTTCAGCCGTGACGACGCCGGCAAGTTCCTGGATGCCTACTACGGCAACAAGATTCTGGAGAGCGATCCCTTCGCCCGCCTCGACCAGGAAGGCGTTGGCAGCATGGTGAAGATGGCCGCCGAAAAGGGCCGTTCCACCCGCGAGCACCTGAAGCTGGGCATCTGCGGCGAGCATGGCGGCGATCCGTCCACCATCGAGTTCTGCCACAATGTCGGCCTCAACTACGTGAGCTGCTCGCCCTTCCGCGTGCCGATTGCCCGCCTGGCCGCCGCTCAGGCCGCCATCAAGGAAAAGCAGGCCAAGAAGTAATCAAGGTTTCCTGAGGGCGTTACCGCCTGAAGAATAATAGCAGGGGCCCGCCGCGCGAAAACGCGGCGGGCCCCTTTCTATGAGAGGGGAAAGCGGCCTTTCGCCTGTCAGCGGGGCATTTCAATGACCTCTTTCGGCTGCTCCCTTTGCAGAAAGCCCTTCACGATCAGCCAGAGAGCAAAGGCCAGCTGCTGCACGGAGGCGAGGATATGGATGGCCCTTGCCTGAAGGCTCTGAAGTGAATAAAAGCCGAGGAAGGCCAGAACGCCGGAAAGAAGGTGAAGCGCCATCGTGATGAGCCCCCACAGCGCCAGCCAGGAGGGGATCGATTTCTGCCTGTACAGCGCGAGGCAGGCAAGCAGCCCGCCGATGCCGCCACAGCATAACCCGGCGAAGACGAGAGCGGTGCTGGCGCCCAGCAGGCCCTGCATCGCGGTGCCGACATCATCCAGGCCGGCAGCGCTCTGCATCAGGCTGAGCATGGAGACCAGCGCGACGGTGGACAAAAGCCGCATGACGCCCTGGATGCCATGGAACATGACCGTTCCCATCGCGAGGCCCGGATTCCTTTTGCTCAGCGCGGGGTAGAGCGCCGCGCCGATGCCGGCGCAGGCCAGCCCGTCCAGAAAGGAGCCGAGCAGGCTGAGCTGAGCCTTGAAATGATACGAGTTCAGCGCGGCGGATTT
>CAYZTQ010000131.1:0-3841 GCA_964481445.1 uncultured Christensenella sp.
ATTTTCTGTTTCCCGCTATTGACAAGGCAGGGGATGCGTGGTAGATTGAGAGCACGGGTTAGCACTCGAAGAGCGAGAGTGCTAAAACCCGGAAAGAGATGCGGAAAGGAGAGGACGGGATTTGCAGCTGGACGAAAGAAAACGGCGCATCCTCAGGGCAGTGATTGACGATTACATCTCAACCGCCGCGCCCGTAGGCTCCCGCACCATCTCCGGCAAATACATTTCCGGCATCTCAAGCGCCACCATCCGCAACGAGATGAGCGATCTGGAGGAGCTGGGCTACCTGATCCAGCCCCACGTCTCCGCCGGGCGGGTGCCCAACGCCCGCGCCTACCGCCTGTATGTTGACAGCCTGCGCGAGCAGCTGGCGGCCGAGATGGAAGAGAGGGAAAGCGAGGCGATCCGCCGCGCCTTCACCAGCCGTCTGCGCGGCCTTGGCGACCTGGCCGCCGAGGCGGCCGAGGCGCTGAGCGACATGACGCAGTACGCTTCCGTTGTGCTGGCCCCCCGCCATGAGGAACTGAGGATCATCAGCCTGCAGCTGGTGCCGGTCAGCCGGGCCGCCGCGCTGGTCGTGGTGGTGACGGACGGCGGGGTCTTCCGCGACAGCGTGATCAGCGTGTCCGAGATGCTGGACAGTGACGGCCTTTACGCCATCAGCCGCATGCTGACGGAGCGCCTGCGCTCTCGAACCCTGAAGGAAGCGCAGCAGCTGCTCACCGTCTACGCGCGCCACGCCCCGGCCGACCAGCAGGTGTTGGGCGGCATCGCGGAGCTGGCGGGCCAGCTGGACCGGCAGAACACGGGGGAAAGCATCAAGATGGCGGGCTCGCACCGCATGCTGCAGCACCCCGAGTACGCGGATGTGGACAAGGCCAGGCAGGTGCTCTCCGCGCTGAACGAGCGCAGCTGCCTGATGGAACTGCTCAGGGAAGACAGCGAGCGCAGCTACACCGTGCACATCGGCCCGGAATGCGGCGTAGACAGCCTTTCCGATCTGTCGGTGGTCACCTGCTGCTACGATGTCGGCCATGGCCACAGGGGCACGCTGGGCATTGTCGGCCCGCTGCGGATGCCCTACCTCGAGGTGCTGAGCACCCTCAAAGTAGCGGGGCAGACGCTGAGCGAACTGATGAGAGCAAGAAACAACAACTAACCCGGAGGACGTATGAAACATTCAAAAGACAGGGCCGAGGAGATCAAGGAGCTGGAGGCGCAGCAGGAAGCGGCGGACGGGCAGCAGGAAGCGGCGGACGGGCAGCAGGAGGGCGCAGAGGCGCAGACCCCTGATGAGGCCGTCGGCCAGCCGGACGCTTCCCAGCTTCAGGAATCCCTCACAAAGGCCGAGGCCCAGCGGGATGAGTACCTGAACATGGCCCAGCGCGTGCAGGCAGATTTTGACAACTTCCGCCGCCGCAACGCTTCGGTGAGAAGCGAGGCCTTTGACGACGGGGCCGCCGCCTTCATCAAGACCATCCTGCCCGTGTGCGATAACTTTGACCGCGCCATGGAGCAGGGAAGCGCCGACGAGGCGCTGCTCAGCGGCATGCGCCTGGTACATAAACAGCTGATGGAGGCGCTCGAAAAACGCGGCGTCACCGTCATCTCGCGGCAGGGCGAGGTCTTTGACCCGCACCTTGAGGACGCCGTCGTGCAGGGCACGCCCGAGGAGGGAGAGCCCGGCACCGTCGCGCAGGTGCTGCTGAAGGGCTACAAGCTGGGCGACACCGTGCTGCGCCACGCCATGGTCAAGGTCATCGTCGACTGAGCCGGGCAGACACAATAAAGACTATCAGCCAAACTTAAACATAGAAAGAGGATTTTAGCATGAGCAAGATTATCGGTATTGACCTTGGTACTACCAACAGCTGCGTGGCCGTGATGGAAGGCGGCGAGCCCGTCGTCATCACCAACCCCGAAGGCGCCCGCACCACCCCCTCCGTCGTCGCCTTCTCCAAGGACGGCGAGCGTCTGGTCGGCCAGATTGCCAAGCGCCAGGCCATCACCAACCCCGACCGCACCATCTCTTCCATCAAGCGCCACATGGGCAGCGACCACAAGGTGACGATTGACGGCAAGACCTATACCCCTCAGGATATTTCGGCCATGATCCTGCAGAAGCTCAAGCGGGACGCGGAAGCCTATTTGGGCGAAACCGTCACCCAGGCTGTCATCACCGTGCCCGCCTACTTCTCCGACGCTCAGCGCCAGGCCACCAAGGATGCCGGCCGCATCGCGGGCCTTGAGGTGCTGCGCATCATCAACGAGCCCACCGCCGCGTCCCTCGCCTACGGGCTTGATAAGGAGCAGTCCCACAAGATTCTGGTGTACGATCTGGGCGGCGGCACCTTCGACGTATCGCTGCTTGAAATCGGCGACGGCGTGTTCGAAGTGCTGGCCACCAACGGCGATACCATGCTGGGCGGCGACGACTTTGACAACCGCATCATCGACTACATTGCCGAAGCCTTCCGCAAGGAAAACGGCATTGACTTAAAGAAGGACCGCATGGCCTACCAGCGCCTCAAGGAAGCCGCCGAGAAGGCCAAGATCGACCTGTCCGGCGTGATGGCGGCCAACATCAACCTGCCCTTCATCACCGCCGACGCCAACGGCCCCAAGCACCTGGATATCACCCTGACCCGCGCCAAGTTCAACGAGCTGACCGCCGATCTGGTGGAGCGCACCATCGGCCCGATGCAGACCGCGCTGAAGGATGCCGGCCTGACCTCTTCGCAGATCGACCGCGTCATTCTGGTGGGCGGCTCCACCCGCATCCCCGCTGTGCAGGACGCTGTAAAGAACGTGACCGGCAAGGAGCCCTTCAAGGGCATCAACCCCGACGAGTGCGTCGCCATCGGCGCCGCCATTCAGGCGGGCGTGCTGGGCGGCGAAGTGAAGGACGTGCTGCTGCTGGATGTCACGCCGCTGTCCCTCGGCCTTGAGACCGAAGGGCACATCTTCACCCGCCTGATCGACCGCAACACCACCATCCCCACCGAGAAGTCGCAGGTGTTCTCCACCGCCGCCGACGGCCAGACCACTGTGGAAATCCACGTGCTGCAGGGCGAGCGCCCCATGGCCTACGACAACAAGACCCTCGGCCGTTTCCAGCTGACCGGCATCCCTGCCGCTCCCCGCGGCGTGCCGCAGATTGAAGTGAAGTTCGCCATCGATAAGAACGGCATCGTCAGCGTCTCGGCCAAGGATCTGGGCACCGGCAACAGCCAGAACATCACCATCACGGCGACCACCAACCTCTCCGAGGACGAGATCAACGCCCGCGTGAAGGAAGCCGAGCAGTACGCTGAGGAAGACAAGCGCCGCAAGGAAGAGGTGGAAACTCTCAACCGCGCCGACAACCTGATCTATGATCTGGAAAAGCAGCTGCGCGAGAACGGCGAGAAGCTCTCGGCGGAAGATAAGACCACCGTGGAAAGCCAGATCGCGGACTTCAAGAAGGTGCGCGAGGGCGGCAAGGCCGAGGAGATCAAGCCCGCCATGGAAAGCATGACCCAGAAGGTGTACGAGATCTTCGGCAAGCTCTATCAGGATCAGGGCGCGCAGGCAGGCCCTCAGGCCGGCCAGCAGGGTCCCGTTGAAAACGCCGATGGCTCCGTGGACGCGGACGGCGAAGTACACTGAGCCTGAGTATACCGGCCGGGGCTGCGGGTATCTGATACCCGCAGCCCACAGACTTATTGACAAACCCCATGGGTGGTGCAGGAGGGCCGCAGTCCTCCTGCTGTCAATCGGCCTCGGCGACATGCGCGGCGAGGCCGTGAGCCTTGCGTAGCAAGGGTTTCCTTGTCTCAATTCGCAATAGTCGCCTTCTTCG
>CAYZTQ010000132.1:0-2045 GCA_964481445.1 uncultured Christensenella sp.
ACTTACTCCGCCACCGGCGGCGTTCAGTTCCGCCCCATCCGCCGCCCGGAGAGCGAAGCGAAAAGGCGGATGGCCGGTGCCCCTCCCGTTGACAAACTTGGTTTGTCAACGGCTTGGGGGCTGCGGGTATCTGATACCCGCAGCCCATGCGGCGTTAAGGGCATCAATCCCTCAAACCGATATGGAACGAATCAATCCATAGATTGGGCTTTATATCGGGAATCATCAGGAGATTTGAATGGCAGCAAAACGAGATTATTACGAGGTGCTGGGGGTCAGCAAAACGGCCACCCCGGATGAGATCAAGAAGGCTTATCGAAAACTGGCCAAGGAGTCTCACCCCGACCTGCACCCTGACGATAAAGCGGCGGAAGCGCGCTTCAAAGAGATCAACGAGGCCAACGAGGTGCTGTCGGATCCCGACAAGCGCGCCCGCTATGACCAGTTCGGCATGGACGGCCCGCAGATGGGCGGAGGCGGCTTCGGTGGCTTTGGCTTTGACCCCAGCCAGATGGGCGGGTTCGAAAGTATTTTCGACCAGCTTTTTGGCGGGGGCATGGGCGGCGCGCGCTCGCGCAACGCCCCGCAGCAGGGTAACGACCTGCGCTTCAGCCTGCGCATCAGCTTTGAGGAGGCAGCCTTCGGCGCCAAAAAATCCTTCGAGTTCACCAGAAATGAGCACTGCGATGTCTGCCACGGCAGCGGCGCCAAGCCCGGCACCCAGCCCGTCACCTGCCAGACCTGCGGCGGCTCGGGCCAGGTGCGAAGCGGCGGCGGTTTCATGGTGACCGTGCGGCCCTGCCATGTCTGCGGCGGCACCGGCAAGGTGATCAAGGAGCCCTGCGCCGGCTGCGGCGGCAGCGGCCATCAGCGCCGCAAGCGCACGGCCAATGTCAACATCCCGGCCGGCATCGATGACGGCCAGGTGATCGTGATGGGCGGCCAGGGCGAACCGGGCCGCAACGGCGGGCCAAACGGCGATTTGCAGATCGTGATCAGCGTCACCCCGCACAGGCTCTTTAAGCGCGACGGCATGAACCTCTATATGGAGATGCCCATCAGCTTCGTGCAGGCGGCGCTGGGGGCGGAGCTGGAGATCCCCACGCTCGAGGGCAGCGTCAAGCAGCGCATCCCCGAGGGCACGCAGACCGATACCACCTTCCGCATCAAGGGCAAGGGTATGCCGCGCCTGCGCAGCAACCTGAAGGGCGATCTGGTGGTCACCGTGCGGGTGGAGGTGCCAAAACGCATGAACGACCGCCAGAAGGAGCTGCTGCGCCAGTTTGAGGAGGCGGGCGGCGAGAAGCAGAAGAGCTTCAAGGATAAGGTCAAAGACATCTTTCAATAAACAATACCCATCATGAAAGGGGCCGCGCAAATTTCTGTTTTGCGACAGCTCCTTTTTGATATCCATTCTCAGAAGAACGCAATAAAAAAGACCCGTTCCTGACAGAGGGACAATGGCTTGTATGTTTTTTGTCATAAAGCTCGACAAATGTACATACAGGCGCTTTTCGCGCGGTCATTTTTTTGTCAGGAGCCCTGCTTATCCTGTTAATCTGTCAAATAATCATGTATAATCTGTGCATCACGAATGATGAGGTGAGGCGAATGCAGTATTCTTCTGTGTTTACGAAGCAAAAGCTCATGCGCACAGCTCTGCTGGCGATTTTGCCGGTGGGGCTTGGTTCTGTTTATTTCTTCGGCTGGCGCCATGTAGTGATGGGCCTGCTCGTGGCTCTGATCGGCGCGGCGGCCGAATACCTGGTGATGCGCTCCATCAACCGGGAAAAGGCGAAGGTGAGCGAGGCTGCCTTTGTGACGGCGGCTCTTTTTTCGCTCACGCTGCCCCCGTTGGTGCCGATGTGGATCGCCGTCATCGGCATGCTGTTTGCCATTGTGTTTGCCAAGGCGGCCTTCGGCGGCTTCGGGCGCAATATCTTTAACCCCGCGCTGGCCGGCCGCTGCTTTGTGTATGTGGCCTTCCCTTCCTATATGACGCTGCAGTGGCCGCAGCCCTTCTCGGGCTTTCCGGGCGGCTTCGC
>CAYZTQ010000132.1:2145-3824 GCA_964481445.1 uncultured Christensenella sp.
CAGTGGATCTGCGGCGGCCTCATCGGCCTCATCACGGTCATCATCCGCACCTTCTCGCTGTTTACCGAGGGCATGATGTTCGCCATCCTGATTGTCAATTCGCTCACCCCGCTGATCGAGCTGAAATACAAACAGCTGAAAGCGGCGAAAAAAGCCAAGGCGAAGGAGGCAGTTGCATGAAAAAGGGACACATTTACACGCTGGCCTTTATGGTGGCGCTGACGGGCATCCTGGTCTTTGCCCTCGCCTTCGCCTATGAAGGCTTTAAGCCAAGCATCGCGGGCAACGCGCAGATTCGCGAGCGCCGCGCGGTGCTGGACGCGCTGGGCCTTGACAAGGGCCTTGCCGACGATGAAGTCAACAGCGCCTTTGAAAAGCTGATCAAACCCGGCGAAGTGAAGGGCCACGAAGCCTATGTGTATGAGGAAGACGGCACGGTCAAGGGTTACGCCCTGCCGGTCAGCGGCCCCGGCCTCTGGGGCAGCATCTCGGGCTATCTGGGCGTGAACGCCGAAATGAACGAGAGCCTGGGCCTTGTATTCACCTCGCAGAACGAGACGCCGGGCCTGGGCGGGCGCATTGACGAGAAGCAGTACAAAGAGCAGTTCCGCGGCCTGCCGCTCGACCCCGCGGCGCCCATCGCCTACGGCGACCACGGAGATTACCGGGTGGACGCCGTTACCGGCGCGACGCAGACCTCGAAGGCTGTGCTGAACCTCGTCAACGGCGCGGTCAAGAATGTCATCCATGAGGGGGAGGCGAACTGATATGGCCGATAAAGCAGGAAAAATCATCAAAAAGCAGCTCTTTACCGAAAACCAGGTGCTGCGGCAGGTGCTGGGCATCTGCTCTTCGCTGGCCGTCACCAACTCCATGAGCAACTCGCTGGTCATGGGCCTCGGCCTCAGCTTCGTCACCGCGCTGTCCAGCATGACGCTGTCGGCGATGCGCGAGATCATCCCCCACCGCGTGCGCATGCTGGTGCAGACCCTCGTGATCGCGGTGTACGTGATACTGGTCGACCTCTTCCTCAAGGCCTTTTTGCCCGATATCTCCAAGACCCTCGGGCCTTACGTCGGCCTGATCATCACCAACTGCATCATCATGGGCCGCGCGGAAGCCTACGCGCAGAAGAACCCGCCCGTGCCCGCGCTGATTGACGGCTTTTTCTCGGGCCTTGGCTATACCGGCGTGCTGCTGATGGTATCGCTCATCCGCGAGGTGCTGGGCTTTGGCACCGTGTTCGGCATGAACATCAATTTCATCGGCTTTGAGACCTGGACCATCATGATCATGCCGCCGGCCGCGTTCTTCATCATCGGCTCGCTGATCTGGTACATGGGCGCCAGAGCCGCCAGAAAATCCGCGAAGGCCGCGAAGTAAGGAGGGAACATCATGCCGCAAATCAGCCCCTTTGTCATTTTCTTTGCATCCATCATCACCAGCAACATGGTGCTGAGCAACTTCCTGGGCATGTGCTCTTACCTGTCGGTCTCGGGCGAATACAAGACGGCCACGGGCCTGGGCATGGCGGTCACCATGGTGCTGGCCCTGACCACCGTCATCAACTGGGCGGTCTACCGCTACATCATCGTGCCGCTTGAGATCGAGTACCTGCAGTACATCATCTTCATCATGGTCATCGCGGCGGTGGTGCAGATCCTCGAAATGATCATGGA
>CAYZTQ010000133.1:0-3720 GCA_964481445.1 uncultured Christensenella sp.
GGGAAGAGCGCCAGCAGTGCCTCGGGGTCTTCGACTTTCAGCGCTTCCCATCCCTCCGCGCCGACAAAGCCCTGCCGCGTATCCTCTCTGCAATCGGTGTAGGCAATATAGGGTTTGATATCATAGACAGGCGTCCCGTCCATCAGATCGGCCCCGGCAATCCTGAGAACCACGCCGTTTTCATCTTTCTCCACTTCAAGCAGACGGACACAGCTGAGCCCCAGACCGTTGGGGCGGAAGGGAGAGCGCGTAGCGAAAACCCCCATGCGCCTGTCTCCGCCCAGTCTCGGCGGGCGGACAGTGGGCGACCAGCCCTTCCCCTCGTTACCGGAAAAACCCCAGATCAGCCACAGGTGACTGAACCCTTCAATGCCGCGGAAGGCCTCTTCCATCCCAAAGCCGGTCTCAGGGATCAGCTTTGCCTCCAGCGCGCCGGCAAGGCCGCTTTGCCTTGGTATCCCGAATTTCGTTGGAAAATCGCTTTTGATATGCGCAATGGCTTCAATGTTCATGGCAGCCCCCGTTCAGCGGAATCATGTCGCTCAAATGCCGAATTTACTATATGAAATCACTGTTCCGATTGCAACAATATTCCTATTCTTTTCATATTTGTTGCATTATTGATAAATAATCATTACAATACGGCATATATCCCTGTAAGCGATTCGAGGTGAAATGCCGATGAGAGAAATTTTTGCAAAGATTCCGAGCGGGCTGGTGGATGCCGTCATTTACACCACCATCCTGTTTGTGTTTATGGCCGGTTTGTTGAAGTGCGTCTTCCCCTACCGCAGGGCCGCGGGCCTGTTCCGAAGGGCAATCCGCTCGCTGGAGTTTATGAAGCCCGGCAAGGATCAGGAGCTCGCCTGGCAGGAACCTCTGTTTCTGGGCAAACCCATGGAAGGCCAATGGTCCCGCTTTTTAAGGAACGCGCGGCACCTTGACCAGAAGGGCATCAGCTGCGATACGGAAGACTACATCAACGATGAGGATGTATTTGCCTCCTGGGCCCATCTGCAGCTGGCCGAAGTCATCCCGGGCCTTTTGACCTCGCTGGGCATCCTCGGCACCTTCATCGGCCTGATGCGCGGCCTTGGCAACCTTGATATTTCAAGCGCTGACAGCACAATGCAGGGCATCTCGTCCATGATTGCGGGCATGACCTTCGCCTATGGCACCTCCATCGCGGGCGTCGCCGCTTCTCTTGCCTTCAATATCCTTTTGCGCGCGTCGCAGGGCAGCGGGCTGAAGGCCATGGACGACTTCAACGACGCTTTTGCGGAGCTTGTGATGCAAAAGCCGGTCGATGACAATGTGTTTGTCAAAGCCCGGCTGGAAGGGCAGGATGAAGCGCTGGCGCAAAGCCTTTCAGACGGCGTGAGCCGGGCGATCGAGCGCTCCTTTGTGCCAATCAGCCAGAGCATCAGCGGCTTTATCGCGGCGCAGACGCAGGGTCAGCTGCAGGGGCTTGACAACATTGTCAATCATTTTATCGCCCAGATGAACGCCTCTCTGGGCGGACAGTTCAGCCAGCTGGCGCAAACCCTTTCCGCCGTCAATCAGGCGCAGGCGGTGGGACATGAGGCGCTGCAGCGCACGATGGGCGCGGCGGATGCCATCATCGCGGGCGTATCCAATGTTCAGGGAATGACGCAGGAAATGATGCGCCGATTTGAAGGTTATATCGCGGAATTGAGCCGCGGCCAAAGCAGCGGGATGCACCTGACGGAATCCATGCAGTCCATGCTCTCCGCCATGCATGAGAGCATGAACGAGCAAAGCCGCCACTTCAAGCGCCTGGTCGAGAGCCAAAGCGAGCTTGACGTCCAGATGCAGGAATACGCCGCCTGGTCGGGCAGAGTGCTGGATGCTGTTGATAAGCAGAGCAATCAGATGCTGGACCGCAGCCACGCGATGGCCAATGAAATGTCCGCGGCTTCCAAACAGCTTTCGGGCGCGTATACCGGGTTTGTGGAGAATATTTCCACCGGTCTGGCCCGCACCATGGGCATGTTTGAGGAAAACATGCACGATATGATGAAGGAGCTTGGCCGCCAGCTGAAAGAATTTTCAAAGTCTCAGGAGGATACCGGAAAACCTGCCGAACTTGCAGCTATCTCCAAGATGCAGCAAACCATGGCCGAGATGGCCGCCTCCCTCAATCGCGCCATTGCGGCTGCCGAACAGAAAACCGCGGAGAGGGTCTGAGCCATGTCCATCGGCATCAGAAGGAAAAGGCGCACGCGGCGCCCGGATAACGGCAGCTACTGGACCTCTTTTTCGGATATGCTCTCCTCTGTGCTGCTGGTGATTATGCTGGCTCTTGTATTCAGCATTTATCAATATTATTCGCAGCTGGACATCAAAACCAAAGAACTGGAATCACAAAAATCCGAGCTGGACAGAACGCTGGTGCTGCTTTCGGATCAGAAAGCGGAGCTGGATGAGGCGCGCATAGTGCTGGTTGGCAAAGAAGAAGAGCTGAAAACGATTCAGCTGCAGCTGGATACCCAGCAGAAGGACCTCGACAAGGCCAAGGCCCTCATCCTGACAAAAGAACAGGAACAGGCTCTATTGCAGCAGCAGCTGACCACGCAGGAACGCGAGCTGATGGTCAAGGAAACCAAGCTGGTCGATATGCAGAACCTGCTGAGCTCTCAGCAGCGCCAGCTGGATGATCTGCTCGGCCTTCGCACGGAAATCGTGCAGGAGCTGAGCGCTTCTCTGACGGCCGCTAATCTTTCCACCAAGGTGGATCCCTCCACCGGCGATATCATGCTGGACAGCCAGGTATTGTTTGAGTCCGGCCGCAATGTGATCGCTCCGGCCGGGCAGCAGGAGCTGGCGCGGCTGATCCCCGTCTATCTGAATGTGCTGATGCGGCCCGAATACATTGACTATGTGGCTGAAATCATCATTGAGGGGCACACAGATTCAAAGGGCGACTATATTTTTAACCTCGGTCTGTCTCAGGAGCGCGCCCTGTCGGTGGCCACCTTTGCGTTGGAGCTGCCGGGTTTGTCCGCCCAGCAGCGGGCTTTGCTTGAAAAGATCATCACAGCCAAAGGCCGCAGCTATTCCGACAGGATTTTTAACGCGGACGGAAGCGAGAACATGAGCGCATCCCGCCGCGTCGAGTTGAAATTCCGCCTGAAAGATACGGAAATGATCGAGCGGATGAATGAAATCCTCAAGCAGAGCGGCACGCCGTGAAGAAAGCCGCGATGATATCGCTCGCCGCTGTGCTTATCTGCGGCGCGCTGCTGATTTACGCTCTGGTCGGGACAATGCTTGTCATAGAGCCTCATCCCCCGCGTGTTCTGCCTGCCTCAGAACACGCGGCTGAATTTGAGCGGCTCAAAAAAGCGGTTGCGCAAAAAAGCCTGGTTGGCACCCTGTACGCGCAGAATGTGCCGGGAGGGGCCGCGGACTACGAACTGGTGATATACACCGTCACACTCCGCAACCGGGGCCTTTTGCCCGCGAGGATGGCGGAGATGAACATCTCCCCCGCTCAGAACGATATTCTTTGCTATACAGACGGCTCGGCAGAAGGCCAAATCCCCGAGGTGACGATACCCGCGGGCGGCAGCCGGGATATCCGCTGCGTGCTGCTCAGCAAAAAGGCCGCCCGGCAAGGCGCTGTGCGCGATACCTATATCAGCTATTATATCTGGGGCAACCCTTTTACAGTGAGAGCGACGGTAGGATATTGATTCG
>CAYZTQ010000134.1:0-3691 GCA_964481445.1 uncultured Christensenella sp.
CCGCTCAGGCGAATTTCAAATCCTCCTCCACGCTGGCGTTGGGCGCGATGCCGAAGCGCTCCGTCAGTACCCTGGCCACGCCCGGGCTGAGGAAGGCGGGCAGGGTGGGGCCGAGGTGGATGTTCTTGACGCCGAGGGAGAGCAGGGCCAGCAGCACGATGACGGCCTTCTGCTCGTACCAGGCGATGTTGTAGAAGATGGGCAGCTCGTTGACGCTGCTGACGCCGAAGATTTCGGCCAGCTTCAGCGCGATCAGCACCAGCGAATAGGAATCGTTGCACTGGCCGGCGTCCAGCACGCGGGGAATGCCGCCGATATCGCCGAGGTTCAGCTTGTTGTAGCGGTACTTGGCGCAGCCCGCGGTGAGGATGACGGTGTCGCGGGGCAGGGCTTTGGCGAAGGCGCTGTAATAATCGCGGCCCTTCTGGCGGCCGTCGCAGCCGGCCATGACCACAAATTTGCGGATGGCGCCCGACTTCACGGCCTCCACCACCTTATCCGCCAGTTGGAACACCTGCTCGTGGGCGAAACCGCCGACGATGGCGCCTGTCTCAATCTGGGTGGGCGGCGGGCAGGTCTTGGCCAGGGCGATGATCTCGGAAAAATCCTTGCGCTCGCCGATGCCGCCCAGGATGTGTTTGCAGCCGGGGTAACCCGCCATGCCGGTGGTGAACAGGCGGTTCATATAGCCGGGCTTCGGGGGCACAATGCAGTTGGTGGTCATCAGGATGGGGCCGTTAAAGCTATCAAACTCTTCCTTTTGCTTCCACCAGGCGTTGCCGTAGTTGCCCGCGAAGTGGCTGTACTTCTTGAAGGCGGGGTAGTACTGGGCGGGCAGCATCTCGGAGTGGGTGTAGACATCCACGCCCGTGCCCTCGGTCTGCTCCAACAGCATCTCCAGGTCGCGCAGGTCATGGCCGGAAATCAGGATGCCGGGGTTCTTTCGCACACCGATATCTACCGTCGTCATCTCGGGATGGCCGTAGGCGGAGGTGTTGGCCTCGTCCAGCAGCGCCATGCCCTTCACGCCCGCCGCGCCGGTATCCAGCACCAGCTGCACCAGATCGGCTGCGCTCAGGCTGTCGTCCAGCGTTTTCGCAAGGGCCTGCTGGATGAAGGCATCCACCTCGCCGTCCTCCTTCAGCAGCGCGTTGGCGTGCTTGGAGTAGGCGGCCAGACCCTTGAGGCCGTAGACCACCAGCTCGCGCAGGCTGCGCACATCCTCGTCTTTGGTGGAAAGCACGCCGACGAAGGGCTCCTTTTCCCGCCAGTCCTCCACCTGCAGGCTGTCATAGCGGGCGGCCTCGGAAAGCTTTGTCCCCTCGGGCAGCCGCGAGCGCAGGCTTGCCGTCATGCGGATTACCTCCGCGGTGCGCGCGCGGATGGCCGCCTCGTCAAAATTGGCGTTGGTGATGGTGGTGAACAGGCTGCCGGTCACCAGATGGTTGACCTCGCTGCCCGGCTCCATCCCCTGTTCGCGCAGGCGGGTCGCCGCCTCGCTGAGGCCCTTGACGGCCCAGATCAGAAAATCCTGCGAGCGGGCCACAGGCGCGGGCTTGCCGCACACGCCCACCTTTTCACAGCCCCTGTTCCCCGCGGCCTCCTGGCACTGAAAGCAAAACATATCGCTCATAACTTCCTCCTGCGCTTGAATTCCGCCTGATTGTAGAATGTTGGGAGGAAGGAAACTATGACAAATATCAAGTTTCGGAAACCAACGCTTCCTTCCCGCGCAGGACAGGTTTTTGCGGCGGAAACGGCGCGACGCCTTGCCCCGCCCCCGCGCAGCGTTTACAATAAGAGAAGAGTTTCGGACAGGGAGGAAATGAGCATGACCATATCAGAGCTGCTGCCCCTGATTGAGGGCGAGCTGCTGACGGCGCAGGACGCGCCGGGGAAGGAAATCAGCTGCGGCTATGCCTGCGACCTGTTGAGCTGGGTGATGGCCAGGGGGCAGAGCGGCATGGCCTGGGTGACGGTGCAGCTGCACCTGAACGTCATCGCCGTGGCCGCGTTGCACGAGATGAGCTGCGTCATCCTGCCGGAGGGCCTGCGCATGGAGGAAGCGGCGCTCCAAAAGGCACGGGAGGAGGGCATCGCTGTCCTTTCGACCCCCCTGTCCGCCTATGCCGTCTGCGCCAAAATGGCGGGGGCGGGCATCCCCGCCTGAGGCGCCATGCCGCTGTACTACGACCTGCACATCCACAGCTGCCTGTCGCCCTGCGCGGAAAACGACATGACGCCCGCCAATATCTGCGCCATGGCGCGGCTGAAGGGCCTGCACATGATTGCCGTCACCGACCATCAGTCGGCCCGCAATCTGCCCGCGGCGGCGGTCTGCGCCCGGCGCGAGGGGCTGTGCCTGGTGCCGGGGCTCGAAGTCTGCACGCGCGAGGAAGCGCATGTGCTGGCCTATTTTGACAGCGTCGACAAGGCGCTGATGATGGGCGAATACTGCGCGCTTCACCTGCCGCCCATCAAAAACCGGCCCGCCCTGTTCGGCGAGCAGCTGGTGATGGACGCGGACGAGAACCTGCTCGGGCAGGAGGAGGCCATGCTGATCGCGGCGCTGGACAGCCCGCTGGACGAGGTCTGCCGCGAAATCCGGCGTCTGGGTGGCATGCCGGTGCCGGCGCACATCAACCGCGGCGCGAACGGCCTGCTCGGCGCGTTGGGCTTTATCCCCAAAGAAGAGGGTTTCCGAGCGCTTGAAGTGACGCCCGGCCTGCCTCTCCCCGCGGATGTTTCCGCCTTCCGGCAGCTGCACTCTTCCGACGCGCACCGCCTCGGCGATATCGCGGAAGCCGTGCACAGCCTTTGTATCGCATCTTCGCCCTCCGCGCTGCTTCAGTGGCTGCGGGGGCTTTAATACAGGAGGATTGATCATGAACTACGCATTTATCGGCCTTGGCAACATGGCCGGGGCCATTCTGCGCGGCATGCACGTGAGCGGCCGCTTTGAGGGCGACCTCATCTATGGCTACGACGCCGCGCCGCAGCAGGCGCTGACCCTGCAGCAGCAGATGGGCCTGTACCCCGCCGCCTCGGCCGAGGAGGCCGTGCGCATGGCGGAGGCCGTGGTGCTCTGCGTCAAGCCGCAGGTGATGGAGCAGGTGCTCAAAACCATCGCGCCCGCGCTCAAGCCCGAGAAGACGGTGATCACCATCGCCGCCGGGCTGCCGCTCAGCTTTTACGAGGCGAGGCTGCCTGAAAAGATGCCCATCATCCGCACCATGCCCAGCATCAACGGGCAGGCGCTCGCCGCGTCCAGCGCCCTGTGCGGAAACGCCTACGCCGATGAAGCGCGCGTCGCCATCGCAAGGAAGCTGCTTTCCGCCATCGGCGGCGTGCACGAGGTGCCCGAAAAGCTCTTCCCCGCCTTCTCCGCCATTTCCAGCGCCGCGCCCGCCTTCGCCTTTTTGTTCGCGGACGCGCTGGCGCAGGCCGGCGTCAAGGCCGGGCTGACCCGCGCCCTCTCCCAGCAGGTGGCCGCCGAGCTGCTGCTTGGCAGCGGCAAGCTGATGCTGCAGTCGGGCGAGCATCCCCGCGCTCTCATCGACAAGGTGACCAGCCCCGGCGGCACCACCATCGAGGGCGTGCTGGCCCTGGAAGAACGCGGCTTCGTCGCCGCCCTGCACGCCGCCATACAGGCCGTGATCGACAAGGATATCAGGCTCGGACAGGGGAAGTA
>CAYZTQ010000135.1:0-3629 GCA_964481445.1 uncultured Christensenella sp.
GGCGGATGGCCGGTGCCCCTCCCGTTGACAAACTTGGTTTGTCAACGGCTTGAACCTTCATCAGACGTACATTCGCCTGATGAAGGTTCCCGGGGGCACGGGGTCTGCCCGTGAAAGACCAGTATCTCTTTGCGCCTCTTATTTATTTTTCCCTGATCCACACCCGCATCTCGCCGAGCGAGCGGTTGGCCCAGGCGTAGTAGGGGATGAAGGTCAGGTCTTTTTCGGCAAAGCGTTCTTCCGCGGCCGGCAGGTAGAGGGCCTCCTCGCTATCCGCGGCCCGCTTTTCGCCCCTTGTTTTCAACAGCATCACGCCGTCCAGCAAATCCGGGCGGTATTCCTCAGTGAACTTCGCTTCGCGCGACAGGCGGACGAGGTGCAGGTCGGGGCCGTTGTCGGCCTCCTCCAGGCAATAGACGAGCGGCCCGCGGGTCACGGCCAGCTTGCCGGCGTCCTCCCGCACATGGGCGTTGGCCCGCATCAGGCGGACGGGCATGTCAAGGCGCAGCTCCACGCTGTCGCCCGCCTTCCACGCGCGTCTGAGATAGAGGTAGCCGTCCCTGATTTCGCCCTGAGCTTCCTTGCCGTTCAGCGTTACAAAGGGCTTTTCGCACCAGAGGGGTAGGCGAAGCGCGAGGGTGTACTCCGCCTCTTTGCCGTTGGTGATGCGCACTTTGCCCTGCCAGGGCAGCTCCGACTGGATCGTGAGCGAGACCGCCCTGCCCTGCAGCTCCGTCTCCACCTCGCCGCCCAGATACAGATGGGTGTAGAGCGTGTCTTCGCGCGAGGTATAGGCGTAGGCGCCGATGGAGGTGAGCAGCCTGACCAGATTGGGCGGGCAGCAGGCGCAGCCGAACCACTTCTGCCGCTCGGGCTTTACATGGCGGTGGTTCTGGCTCTTTACCGTCGCCTCGGGCACCACTTCGAGGGGGTTGACGTAGAAGAACTTCGTGCCGTCCAGGCTCATGCCGCTGATGATGCCGTTGTAAAGCGCCCGCTCCATCACGTCGGCGTATTCGGATTTCGGGGCGGTTTCGAGCATGCGCCTTGCGAAAAACACAAGGCCGATGGCCGCGCAGGTCTCGCCGTACACGGTATCGTTGGGCAGATGATAATCGAAGGAGAAGGATTCGCCGTAGGCGCTGGAGCCGATGGAGCCTGTGATGTACATGCGCCTGCGCACAATGCTTTCCCACAGGCGGAGCGTCGCCTGATACAGGCTTTCATCAAGAGAGGCGCGCGCCACATCCGCCATGCCGCTGTACAGGTAGACCGCGCGCACGGAGTGCCCCTCGGCGTCGCGCTGCTCGCGCACGGGCTTGCCCGCCTGGTAGTACTGGTAGCGGAAGTAGCTGTCCTTCCAGTAAAAATCGTTGCCGTGCCTGGCTGTCTCCTCCTCAAAATACAGGGGCGCGGCGCCGCGCTGGTCGATGAAGTACTTGGCCAGCGCCAGATGGCGCGCATCGCCCGTGACGCCGTACAGCCGCATCAGGGCCATTTCGGCCACCTCATGGCCGGGGTAGCCCTTCAGCTTGCCCTCCTCGGGGCCGAAGTGATCGATCACGCAGTCGGTAAAGCGGATCATGGCCTTGAGTAACTTATCCTTGCCGGTCGCCTGCCAGTAGGCGATGGCGCCCTCCAGCAGGTGGCCGAAGCAGTACAGCTCGTGGTTGTCCTTCAGGTTGGTAAAGCGCTTGTCAAGGCCGTTGATGATGTAGTAGGTATCCAGATACCCGTCCTTTTGCTGGGCACTGACCACCAGGTCGATGGCCTCGTCGGCCAGCTTTTCAAGCGCCGCGTCCGGGCGGATGGCCAGCGCGTAGCCGACGCCTTCGATCCACTTGGCGAAATCGCTGTCCTGAAACACATAGCCGCCGAAGCTGCCCTTCTCAAGGCCCGCCGCGACGCGGAAGTTAGCCATGCAGTGGCTCTTTTCCGCCCCGGGGATGCGGTCGTTGAGGGCCTCCCACTGGTAGGGGATGGCTTTTTGGATGACCCTGTCCTGATAGGCGCTCCAGAACGCGTCGCTGATTTTGACGCTGCGAAGGTCGAGTGGCTTGCTGAACTGCTGAGCATTCATAGGCTTACCTCGCTTTCTGTTGATGGCGGATATCCTGACGCGGAAAGAGGCGTTCCCTCTGCCCGGCGATGGCCGCTTTTCTGCTTCTTCCTGTCTACTATACCCGTTCCTTCGCGTGATTTCCAGACGCTTTCTGATGGAAAAACCCGGCTCACAGACCTGCGGGCCGGGGTGAAAGCAAAGGGGCAGCCGGGTTTCTGGTCAGCTCATCAGCGTCTTCTCGCCTTCCAGCGCGCGCAGGGCGGAGATTTCCTCCGTGCACTCCAGCACGCCCAGGTAGTTGCCTTCGGGGTCGCGCACTGCGTAGTAGCGGATCAGCACGAAGGCGCCGCCGCGCTGAATCCAGTAGCTTTCGCTGTCCTTGCGTCCTTCCCTGAAGGCGGCGATCAGGGCCTGCACCTGGGGCAGGCTTTTGGGGGGATGGCAGTCGGCCACCTGACGGCCGATGATGGTGCGCGTGCGGGGGAAGACGCGCTTTTTCTGCTCGCTGAAGAAATGCACCCTGTCGTCCGCGCCCACGAAGGTGACGTCGCAGGGCAGGGCATTGAGCAGGGCCGTCAGCTCCGCCGTTTCAAAAAATCCGCTGGGCAGCCGGATGGAGGCTCCGCTCTCCGGCTCCGCCGCCGCGCTGCCGGTCCTTGCATAGGCGCGGGTATCCGACAGGCTCGCGCCCTCCACGCCGTCTATAAAGGCGAAGCCGATCTGCGCGCTCTCCCCGGCGATGGTTCTGAAGTCTTCCTCCTTCAGGTTTTCCAGCAGCAGCGGGCGCAGGATCTCGTTCTCCTTCCTGATCATGGCGCGGATTTTCTCCATCATCTGCGGGTACAGCCTCATCGCCCCGTCTCGGTCGCCCGTCTCCACGGCGGCGCGCATCACCTTGATGAGCGCGCGGATCTCGTCATCCACGCCCCACATCACCTTGGGCGGGCCGCTGACGCCTGCCTTTTCCAGGTAGGGGAAGAACAGGTTCTCCTTGCGGCTGTAGTGGCGGTCGATTTTCTGCAGCTCGCGCAGAGCGACCAGCAGGCCCTCCCGCGCGTCCTCGCCGCCGATCATGTGGTATGCCTCCCATACCGGCATCAGCATGTTGTCGAGGAAATGTTCGAGGCCGTCGTTCTCCCTGCGGAACACAAAGAGCGGATGGCCTTCCGGCACCTCGTCCTTTTGCCGCACCGCGCCCTCAAACAGCGAGGCGTGCACATCGCACATCTGCTGCACTTCCTCCGCCCGCATGCCCTCTTCCATCAGCAGGCGCTCGGCCGCGGCGATCTCGTCAGCCGGCACATCCTCAAAATAACGCTTAAAATCGGCGCGCACGCTTGCGATGTCTTCGCCGCGGCTCAGCCGGTCAATCAGCTGCTTCAGTATCTGTTTGCGCTCCATCTTTTCTTCCTCGCTTTCGTTCCGCCGCTTTGTCGGCTCGGACATAGCATAGCACCTCGTCCGTCATGAAAACTTGATTTTTGTCATGTTTTGAGAAGAATTTTCAGAACGCGCGGGCACAAAAAAGGGACGGTTCTTTACCCGTCCCCTTAAGGTACCCCTCTTA
>CAYZTQ010000136.1:0-3536 GCA_964481445.1 uncultured Christensenella sp.
AATCTTCCACAACCCGATGGTTTCTTATGTTTGCTTGACTGCCAGAGGGATTGTATTTCTACATATCGGGTATGATGGACAGGACGATTAATCCATTGTGATTTTTGGTGATGTCAATATTGGATTGTATATTGACAATGTATGAAATGGCATGTATTATCGTGCTATTCCGAAGGAGGTAAGGTTTGATGGATTCAGTTTTATTCTATGATACGCAATCCAAGGCGGATCAGCCTTTCAGTGTTGAAGGACATCATATACCGGACGAACTTGCTGAGGCGAGCGGCGTTTGGATTTCCGCTGCCGGCGCGTCCATGCTTTCGCAGGGTTCCCACGTTCTGAAGAATGTGGATTGCTGGCTGTGGGTGGCCGCTCAGAATGGCACCTTCACGCTCAGCAATGACGAGTTCAGCATTCAATTGAAGGGGAAAGAAAGCTGCATGGTACCTCCGAACACCACAGGCCTTCATCTGATATCGGAGCAGGAAACCCGCATGCTCTGGCTGATGGTGGCGGGCCCGCTGTCCGGTATGTTCCTGCAGAAGATGGGCGCTCTTTCTAAGAGGGCCATGAAGCAGGGGGCGCTTCCTTCGCAGCTGAAGCTTGCCAAGCACATTGTGCAGGCGACTGTCCGCGTCAGTGCGGCGCAGGATGCCTCATCCGCGCAGCTTCAGCAGTTGCTGTGGGCTATGCTTGCTTCTCACAGCGGCCAACCTGTGGCGATGGATGCCGTCTTGTCGCATGAAATTGCCAAGGTCATTGACGCCATGCGCAAGAACCAGTATAAGGATAGCTTTACCCTCAACGATATGGCTACCCTCAGCCGCATGCCTGTGGAAACTTTCCGCAAACGCTTTGTATCTGAAGTCGGCATGCCTCCTCAGAGCTATCAGCTGTTTTGCAAAATGGAGCGCGCGAAAACTCTGCTCAAGGAAGGCAGCACCGTCCGTCAGGCAGGGGTGGAAGTCGGCATGAGTGATCCCTATCATTTTTCAAAGACTTTCAAGAACATTGTGGGGATGAGCCCGTCTTCCTACAGCAAGACGGCCCAGCAGGGCTGATGCCTAGCTTTGACGGAATTTCCCAGCAGGAACTGATGACCTTAAACCCTCTACAGCTCGCCTATGTCGGCGATTCTGTTTATGATTTGTTGGTTCGAAGCAGACTGCTGAAAGACCATTCCAAGCTTCGCACCATGCATCAGAATGCGACCGGACGGGTGAGCGCGGTGGCGCAGGCGAAAACCCTGGATGCGATTCTGCCTTATTTAAGCGACGATGAGCTGGAGTATGTACGCAGGGGAAGGAACGCCCACGCGAAGCACAGCGCGCCAAAAAGTGCGTCGCCGGCGGATTACGCGGCATCTACGGGGTTTGAGACTTTGTTTGGATATCTGTACGTGCAGGGGAAGGAAGAGCGGCTGAGGGAGCTTTTTGAGCTGTCCCTTTCTGCTGTATAAATCTTTGAATCCTGCTTTTGAAACCTCATTCCCGCGCGTTATTCGCCGTGATTTATCAATGATAAGGAATAAACAATATGGCATTTTATAAAAAGTTTACGCCCAACAGGGAAAAACAATTCGGAAGCTATTCTCGGGGGAAAAACGACCGTTTCAGGCGGGAAGATGAGACCGAAGAGAATAAACGCGGCTACAGCTCTTCGCGAAGTGAGAAAAGCGCCTACTCCAAAGGAAAATCTTCCGCTTATTCATCTTTCCGCAGTTCTTCGAACGATTGGAAAAAGAAGAGCTTTGGAGAAAGGGATCGTCACGAAGGGGAAAGAGGGCCTTCCCGGCAGTTTGATCGCTTTGCGCGACCGGCTCAAAAAAGGGCAACCGGCCCTTTCCGTCAGCAGGATTCTTCCTCTCGGCGCGGATTTGGGCCTGAGAGGCAGAAGCAGGAAAGCCGTTTTATACCGAAATCTCAGGAGTTTCAACCTGTTTCCGCATCCACTGAAAGCGTGAACGGCCCGGTCGCTTTGGAACTGCCCGAGAACCTGCTGAGCGGGCGCAATCCCATCCGGGAGGCGCTTAAGGCGGGAAGAGACATTGAAAAGCTCATGGTCGCCGAAGGGGATCTTTCCGGTTCCGCGCGTGAAATCGTGTCGCTTGCCAAGAACGCGGGCATTATTGTGCAGACAGTCGAACGTTCCCGCCTGGACCAGATTACGCGCAACCATCAGGGAATGATCGCTTTCGCGTCCGCTTTCTCCTATTCGAGCGTTGATGCGATTCTGGATACGGCCAAAGAAAGAAATGATGAACCCTTTATTGTTATTCTGGACAAGATTACAGATCCTATGAATCTGGGCGCTATCATCCGCTCCGCCGCCTGCGTTGGAGCGCATGGCGTCATTGTGCAGCAGCATCGGGCCGTTGGGCTTACTCCTTCGGCTGTGCGTGCTTCCGCCGGCGCGGTGGAGCATGTCAAGGTTGCGCGCGTGACAAACATCAACCAGACGATTCGTCAGCTGAAAGAGCTGGGCATCTGGGTTTATGCGGCGGATGCGGAGGGCACCGACTACAGAACGGTTGATTTCAAGGGAGGGTGCGCGCTGGTGATTGGCAGCGAAGGGGAAGGGATCAGCAAGCTGACCCTTGACCTGTGCGACCAGACAGTCTCCATCCCGATGTCCGGCGTGATTGACTCGCTCAACGCCTCTGTCGCGGCAGGCATTCTGATGTATGGCGTTTATACCGGAAGGTCAAAGCAGTCGGGTGTTCAATGATTGACCCGCTTCATGATGACGGCGTCATCAAAACATTTGAAAACCTGAGCGATGAAGAGATCGTTGCGCTTGCGCAGCGGGGTGATTCGGGCGCTCTGATCCATTTGCTGGAAAATTATAAAAGCCTCGTGCGCATTAAAGCCCGGGGCTACTTTCTTATCGGCGCGGATCATGAAGACATTGTGCAGGAAGGCATGATTGGACTGTATAAAGCTATTCGGGATTTTGATGCGTCCAAACAGGCTTCTTTCCGAGCCTTTTCCGATTTATGCATCAAACGGCAGATCATTACTGCCATCAAAACGGCGACGCGTCAGAAGCATATCCCTTTGAACAGCTATGTTTCCCTGAATAAGCCTGTCTACGAAGAGGACAGCGAACGCAGCCTGCTGGACGTTATTGAGGGAAAGGTCACCAATCCGGAAGAATTGTATATCAATCAGGAAGAGCTGACTTCAATGCAGAGTATGATGGATGAGGCGCTTTCCGGCTTTGAGCGGCAGGTGCTCAGCGCTTTTCTGGATGGAAAAAGCTATCAGGAAATCGCGGAAGCATTGAACCGCCATGAGAAAGCGGTTGATAACGCGCTGCAGCGGATCAAAAAAAAGCTGACCCGCTATCTCAGCGGCAGAGACGAGTGAAAGCCTTTCTTGAATTGCCACAAATCATTGAAACAAAGGCAGGGGAAGGTTGACAAAGCATTCAGCCACAAGTAGAATACATTGTGATGATTTTGCGGGTGTAGCTCAATGGTAGAGCTCCAGCTTCCCAAGCTGGTCACGTGGGTTCGATTCCCATCACCCGCTCCA
>CAYZTQ010000137.1:0-3500 GCA_964481445.1 uncultured Christensenella sp.
CGAAAGCTTTACATCAATTTGACAGACCCTTGCGCCGCGATTAAAATAAAGCGCGCTCCGGAGTACATGATGAAAGACGGGGGACAGGATGATTTATAATGCAATCAAGAACGTATTGCCCCATTTTCTGTTTCAAGGGCAGTACAGCAGCGTCAGCGAGGTGACCAGCGGCAACATCAACACGACCTATCTGCTGGAATATCACGATGAAACAAGCCCTCATCTTTACATTCTTCAGCATATCAACACCTATGTATTCAAAAACCCGCGCGAGGTCATCAGCAACATATCGGCAGTCACCAACCACCTGCGACAGGCGCTCATCCGCAACAACGAGCCGACCGAGCGCAGGGTGCTGGAGTTGATCCCTACCAAAGATGGCAGCAACCTGTTTGAAGACGGCGAAGGCGATGTCTGGCGCGCCTATACATATATCAATGACGCGAAGGCGCTGGATATCGTGAGCACCGCCTACGAAATGGAGCAGGTGGGCCGCGGGTTTGGCAGCTTTCAGCGGCTGCTGTACGACTTTCCGGCGCAGGAGCTGTTCTGTCCCATCCCGAATTTTCACCATACGCTCAAACGCTTCTATGCCTTTGTCCGCTCGGTGGATGAGGACAGGGCGGGCCGCGTCAAATATGTAGAAGATGAAATCGAGTTCATGTTCGAGCACCGCCGTATGATGGGCAGCATCGTGAAAATGCTGGACGAGGGCCGCATCCCTTACCGGGTCACCCATAACGACACCAAGTCCAACAATGTGATGCTCGACAACGAGACGGGCAGGGCCATCTGCGTAATCGATCTGGATACTGTGATGGCCGGCTCCGCGCTGTACGATTACGGCGACGCGGTGCGCTTCGGCGCTTCCACCGCGGCCGAGGACGAGCCGGATACTTCAAAAATCGCCCTTGATATGGAAAAGGCCAAGGCTTTCACCAAGGGCTTTGTGGAAGAGACAAACGGCTTTTTGACGGAAGAAGAATTGACGCATCTGACACTGGGCATCAAGGTGCTGACCTGCGAGCTGGCCATGCGCTTTTTAACCGATTATATAGACGGCGATATTTATTTCAAGGTGAATTCGCCTGAGCACAACCTGATCCGCGCCCGGGCGCAGATTGCCCTGCTGCGTGATATCGAGCGCAGGGAAGCGGAGCTTCAGGCCATGACCGAACACTATATTGCCAAGGGCCGGGGTCGCGCGTAATTACACTTCCTGATAGATCAGCAGCGTTCCTTTTTTGACGGCGATCAGCGCGCGGCTGCCCGCGGCGGCGTTGCTGACCCCGAGGGGAAAGCTGCTGCGCAGGCGCAGGTTCTCCCCCTCATAGCTGAGCCCTTTCAGCGTCACGCCGAGGCTGAGCGGGCTGTGGCTGAAGATGGAGACCGTCTGCCCGGGCCGCGTCGGCAGCAGGATGGAAGCGTCGGTCAGGGCATAGAGGGTGAAGCGTTCGGAAATCAGGCGGATGTCCGCCCCATTCTGGCTGTACTTCGCCAGCAGCTGCAGGGCGCCGAGAAAGTGATCCTCCCTCTCTCCGCCGTCCGCGCCATAGAGGCGGAAACTGCGAAAGCCTTTGCCTGCTGCGAATTTCAACGCGAGAGACAAATCGGTGTCGTTTTTGCGCACGGGGAAGCGCAGCAGGGGCACGCCCGCGACGGGGGTGACGTTCGAGTCCATGTCGCCGATCACGACGTCGGGGCGCAGACCCGCCTTCATCAGGCTGTCATAGCCGCCGTCGGCCGCGATCAGCAGGCTGCCCGGCTCCCGCGTCAGAGCGCGCGGGCAGAAGGCTCCGGCCCCCACGATATAGGCGATTTCCTTCACACCGCGCGCCCCCTTTTTTTCAATCATCCCGATAAAGTATAGCATGCCCTGCCCGCGGCGGGAAAGCGCAACTCAAAGGAGACATCATGGCAAAAGCGAAAAGTATTTATGTTTGCAGTGCCTGCGGCTATGAAGCGCCCCGCTGGTATGGCAAATGCCCCTCCTGCGAGGCTTGGAACAGCCTGGAGGAAACGCTGCCCGAAGCCTCTGGCATTCAACTCAAGCAGAAAGAAAAAAAGCAGCGCGGCGGCACGGGCGCGCAGGTGCTTTCCATCCACGACATAGAGGCGGACGAGCAGATGCACCAGCCCACCGGCGTGGACGAATTGGACCGCGTGCTGGGCGGCGGCATCGTCGAGGGCTCGCTGACGCTGCTGGGCGGCGAGCCGGGCGTCGGCAAAAGCACCCTGCTGCTCCAGATCTGCGCCAAGCTTGCCGCGGCGGGCAAACGCGTATTGTATATCTCCGGCGAAGAGAGCGCGCGGCAGATCAAGCTGCGCGCGGCCCGCGTCGGGGCGGAGCATAAGGGCCTGCTGGTACTGGCCGAGAACGCCATGGACGAGATCGAGGAGAAGCTGGAGAAGACGGCGCCCGATCTGGTCATCGTCGATTCTATCCAGACCATGTACCGGCCGGAAATGGCCAGCGCCCCGGGCTCTGTCAGCCAGGTGCGCGAGTGCGCCTCCATTTTCATGCGCTACGCCAAGACGAACGGCTGCGCGGTCTTTCTGGTCGGCCATGTCACCAAGGAGGGGGCTATCGCCGGCCCCCGGGTGCTGGAGCATATGGTGGATGTGGTGCTCTATTTTGAGGGCGATTATCAGAGGGAATACCGCCTGCTGCGCGCGGTCAAGAACCGCTACGGCTCCGTGAACGAGCTGGGCATCTTCGAGATGACGGGTGAGGGCATGCGCGCGGTCGAAGGCGCCTCGGAGCTGCTGCTTTCGCAGCGCGCCAAGGATGCCAGCGGCTCGGTAGTCTTCTGCGGCATGGAGGGCACGCGTCCCGTGCTGATGGACATTCAGGCGCTGGTGGCGCAGTCCTTCTACTCCTCGCCCAAGCGCACCGTCAACGGCATGGATCAGGGCCGCGTGGCGCTGCTGCTGGCGGTGCTGGAAAAACGCGCCGGGCTGCGGCTGTATAATCAGGATGTCTATCTGAATGTGGCGGGCGGCATGAGTCTGAATGAGCCAGCCTCCGACCTGGCCGTGTGCCTGGCGGTCGCTTCGTCGCTTATGGACAGCGCCCTGCCGATGGATCTGGCCGCGATGGGCGAGGTGGGCCTCGCGGGCGAGGTTCGGTCCATCCCGCAGTTGGAGCGCAGGCTGGCCGAATGCAAACGGCTGGGTTTTACGCGGGTCATCTGCCCGGCCGACCGGAAAATCAGGAGCCAGCAGACAGAAGGCATGCGGATCATCTATGTTTCCACGGTAGCGCAGGCCATCAGCCTGCTCAGCGGAAAGTGAGTTTTGAGCCATTTGCGGTCAAGGTCAAAACTTTGCCGCAAAAAAATCGGAAAATGGCTCAAAAATCGCTTGACAAGGCATGGGGCTTGATGATACCCTACTCAGGCACCCCAAGCGGCGGGTACCCGGAGGAGGCTGGAAAGCCTTGAGGCGGGGAGGGCTGTAAGGGGAGCGGGAACCTTGAAAACGATACAGAGAAGAGAAGC
>CAYZTQ010000138.1:0-3429 GCA_964481445.1 uncultured Christensenella sp.
ACGTGGGCGCTTTGCCTCTTGCCTCGGCCCCCTCCGAATGATACACTTTCATGGAAACAAACTTTGGAAAGGGGTGCCCCGTGAAACGCGATCTGTGCGTATTGTGGGAGCTGGACGGCATCAGCCGCGCGAAGCTGAGCGAGCTTTCCCGCCAGGCTTCGGGCAGCCCCTTTCTGTGCGCCAGCTTTCACCCCCATATCACGCTGGGCTGCTATGAGCAGGCGGATGACCGCAGGCTGCAAAACTATGTACGGCGCTTTGCAAAGGGCCTTGCGCCCTTTCAGGTCGATTTTGAGGCGCTGGGCCTGTTGAGCCGCGACCTGCCGGTCTGCTTTCCCGCCTTCCGCGGGGGGCTGCGGGAATATTATTTTGCCTTCCACCGCCGTTTTGACAACTATGCCGACAAGTGGACGGCCCTGTCCACGGGCCTTTACACCCCCCATGTATCGCTCGACTGCGGCGGGGGCGAGCTGGACGCGGCCGCGCAGGCGCGCCTTGCCGAGACCTTTGCTCCCTTCTCCGGCAGTGCGGTGGGGCTGAGCCTTTCGTGGATACGCGGCGAAAATGACTATGAGGTGATCGCGACCTATCCGTTTTTGACAGAAATTGAATAAATCAGGAGGAGATCATGTCTTTTGAGCGGGTCAAAGCTTTTTTAAGCGCACTGGGCATGGCAGACAGGGCGCTTTCCTTTGATGTATCCAGCGCCACGGTGCCGCTTGCGGCCAAAGCCGTGGGCGTAGAAGAGGCGCGCATCGCCAAGACGCTCTCCTTCCGCGGGCCGGAGGGCGGGGCGCTGCTGGTGGTCACGGCGGGCGATACCCGCATCGACAACCGGGCCTTCAAGGCGCATTTTGGCTTCAAGGCCCGCATGCTGAGCGCGGAGGAGGCCGTCGAGGCAACCGGCCACGCCGTCGGCGGCGTCTGCCCTTTTGACTTAAAAGAGGACGTCGCCGTCTATCTGGATGAATCGCTGAAGCGTTTTGACACCATCTACCCCGCCTGCGGCAGCGCCAACAGCGCCGTGCGCCTGAGCCCCGAGGAGCTGCAAACGCTCAGCGGCGGCGAGTGGGTGAGCGTGTGCAGGGTGCGGGAGGAGAAAACGGAAGGGTAAGTCAGAGTTTCTCTGAAACAATCACAAATGCTTGCAGCAAAAAAGAGGCCGCGCTGGCCTCTTTTCTGTATGCTGTTATTCTTTCGTTCAGGCTTTCACTTCCCCCGCGAACAGCGCCTTGTGCGCCAGGGCGGCCAGCACAGCGCCCGCGAAGGGAGCGACGATGAACACCCAGACCTGGCTCAGCGCCTCGCCGCCCTGGAACACGGCCGGGGCGAGGGAGCGGGCAGGGTTGACCGAGGTGCCGGTCAGCGGGATGCCGATGATGTGCACGAAGGTGAGCGTCAGGCCGATGACGAGGCCCGCCATGTGCGAGGTTTTGTCTGAAGAGGTCACGCCCAGAATGGTCAGGATGAACACAAAGGTCAGCAGCACTTCCACCGCGATGGCACCGCCCAGGCTGAGGCCGAGGCCGCTCAGCGCGCCGTAGCCGTTGGCGCCGAAACCCGAAAGGCCGGCGGCGCTTGCCGTCACATACGAAAGGATGGCGCTGCCCGCAAAGGCACCCGCGACCTGCGCGATGACATAGCCCACAAAATCCTGTACGCTCATGCCGCCCTTGATGAGCACCGCCAGCGAAACGGCGGGGTTGACATGGCAGCCGCTGATGGGGCCGATGGCGTAGGCCGCCGCCACGATGGCCAGGCCGAAGGCCATGGCGATGGCGAGCACGCCCAGGAAGCCCGCGCCGGTGCCTCCGGTGAAG
This sequence comes from uncultured Christensenella sp., assembly GCA_964481445.1. GTDB lineage: Bacteria > Bacillota > Clostridia > Christensenellales > Aristaeellaceae > UBA1038. The sequence goes on from CAYZTQ010000138.1 coordinate 1,821, forward strand.
CCGCCCAGCACGACCGCCGTGCCGCAGCCGAAGAAAACGAGCGTCAGGGTGCCGAGAAACTCAGCAGCATACTTTTTCATGAATACGATCCCTCCCGGTTTGTCTTTCTCTGCCGGAAAACATGCCCGGCGCGGAAACCGTATCTATCTTTCCCGTTCCGCGCGCTCTTAAACCGCCGGTATAAAATTATCCCCGCGCCCGCTCGGCCACATAAGCGGCGAAACTGCCCATCACCCGCTTCATCTCGTCCGCAGGGGGCAGCATCACGATGCGCAGATGGTCGGGCTGTTCCCACTCAAAGCCGGAACCGGGGATCATCAGCACATGGGTGGCGTGCAGCACGTCGCGGCAGAACTCGCGGTCATCCCTGATCCGCAGCAGTTTGACATCCAGCCTGGGGAAAATATAGAAAGCGGCGCTGTTGGGCACCACGCTGACGCCCGGCGCATGGCTGAGCGCCTCCAGCGTGACGCGGCGCTGCTCGTACAGGCGGCCGCCCGGCACCAGCATGGCGCGGGTGCTCTCGCTGTCTGAAAGGGCCGCGGGGATGGCCAGCTGCATCATGGTATTGGCGCACAGGCGCATGGCCGCAAGGCGCGTCACGGCGTCTTCCATCTCCTGTATTTTACCGCGCGGGCCGCTGAACACCATCCAGCCGCTGCGCAGGCCGCAGATCTGGTGCGATTTGGACAGGCCGTTCATGGTGATGACGGCCAGATCGGGCGCGAGGGCCGCCGTCGCGTAGTGTGGCGCGTCTCCGATGACCAGCCGGTCGTAAATCTCATCCGAAAAGAGCATCAGGCTGTGCTCGCGCGCGATGTCGACGATGCCCTCCAGAATCTCCCTGGGGTAGAGCGCGCCGGTGGGATTGTTGGGGTTGATGATGACGATGCCGCGGGTGCGCGCCGTCACCTTGCGCCGGATATCCTCAAGGTCGGGGTACCAGAGCGACTGCTCGTCCAGCCTGTAATAGACGGGTTTGCCGGCCGCAAGGCGGGCGCAGTTGCTCCACAGCGTGTAGCAGGGCGTGGGCATCAACAGCTCGTCCCCCGGGTTCAGGATGGCGGAAAGTGCCATGCCGGTCAACTCGCTGACGCCGTTGCCCAGATAGATATCGTCCATCCCGATACCGACAATGCCCTTGCCGCGCTGATAATCAAGGATGGCCTGCCGGGCTTCCTCCATACCGCGCAGGTCGCTGTAGGGCACCGCGCGCTCCATGCCCGCAAGCAGGGCCTTTTTGATGCTCTCCGGCATGGTGAAGCCGAAGATGCCCGGGTTGCCTGTGTTGAGCTTGGTGACCGGGATGCCCTCGCGCTGCATACGCAGCGCCTCCTCATACAAGGGGCCGCGGATATCGGAATGGATCTCCGCCATACGGTCCGCCTGGTGCATCGTGAGCGCCTCCTCTGTTCTGCTTGATAAAACAACTTTATCATTCCGAAAGTCGGCGGTCAATGGCGTCATATCCCCTGAAACTGCCAGACAGGACAAGGAAAAATCCGTTGACAAACCAAGTTTGTCAACGGGAGGGGAACCGGCCATCCGCCTTTTCGCTTCGCTCTCCGGGCGGCGGATGGGGCGGAACTGAACGCCGCCTGTGGCGGAG
>CAYZTQ010000139.1:0-3411 GCA_964481445.1 uncultured Christensenella sp.
TCAGGATGACAGCGGCAAGCTGAAGATCGAGGAGGTCATGAGCTTCGCGAGGTAGAGGGGACGGAGAGGAACGGAGGTTTTTCGGAACTTTCTTAAAAGAAAGTTCCGAACCTCAAAGAATTTTAATGTGATGAATATCGTTTCTGATAAAGCAAGGCTCCCGCGCACCGCATGGCATGGGAGCCTTGTTTCATTGTCCTTTTTCGCCTGTCAGCGCAGCTTCACCGCGGTGCCCGAGCAGGTCACCATCAGCATGCCGTTATCGGAGCCGAGGGCCTCGTAATCCATCTTGACACCGACGACCGCGTCCGCGCCCAGCTGGGCCGCGCGCTGCTCCATCTCGCTCAGCGCCTGCTCGCGCGCCGTCAGCAGCTCTTCCTCATAGCCCTGCGAGCGGCCGCCGAAGAAGTTGCGCAGGCCCGCGCCGATATCCTTGAGCACGTTGATGCCGGTGATGACCTCGCCGAACACAACGCCCCTGTATTCCGAAACCGTCTTTCCCTCCACGGAGGGGGTGGTGGTCATGATCATGGCTGTTCCTCCTCATTGGCAGTATGCCCTGCCCATCATAGCATGAGCACCGCCCCTCCAGACCGTTGAAGAATGTAAAATTCCTGTCAGAACAGGGTATGCCCCCGGAGGCGCTCAATCCGCCTGCGGAACGGAAGCGGGCTTGCGCTGCTCATTCATCTCCAGAAACATCTTGCAAAAAGCCATGGCGGCATAGGAAATATAGGCGTCCTTGCGCGTAATGAAATGAAAATCCCGGATCATCAGCTTGGAAGGCAGGGTGTAGAAAACCAGCTCTCTTTTCCCCAGTTGCCGGATGAGGGAAGTGCTGGTCAGCGTTCCCCCCAGCCCGGCCGAAGCGAAATTATAGGTCGTGACAAACTGCTGAAAATGCAGAATCCGCCGCGGCCTGCAGCCCAGCTCTTCAAAAATCATCTCACTTCTCTTATACAGATTGTTGCCTGGCGTCAGCTGCAGAAAAGTGATTTTTTCAAGGTCTTCTGTTCTGAAAAAATGCTCGGAGGGAACAAAGACATTCTTCTGAACATCCGCAACGGAAAGCGGCTCGCCTCCTAGCTTCCGCTCGGCAGCCATGCGCTTGGGGACAGCCAGCAGCAGGTGATCATAGAAGGCGTGCGAAATCGACTGTTCCCGGGGATCGTTGATATCGCACTTGAGGCACAGGTCGATCTTGCAGTCATGTAAAAGACCGCTGAAAGCCTCCGAAGGCGCCTCGGCAATCTGCATATCAACGCCGGGATGCTCCTGCATGAAGCGGCATACACAATCCCTCAGCACATAGGACAGCAGGTAATTGGTTCCTCCCAGAACAAGCCTGCCTGTCTTCAGGTCGATCATATCCCGCAGCCTGGCCAGCATGTCATCTTCTATCGGTTTAATTTTCTGATAGCAGCGGATATATTCCTGTCCTGCTTCTGTCAGGCATATCGGGTGCCGCTTGCGGTCAAACAGCGGGATGCCCAGCTCGTTCTCTATCCGCTGGATAGCCATGCTGAGGGAGGATTGGCTGATAAAAAGCTCATCCGCCGCTCTGGAGAAAGAACCATACTGATAAATGGCGTACACCAGGTCCTGGTCTTTCAAGATAGTACCGTCCTTTCTCTAAATAGACGCCGCATTTGCGTCTCGATGCCGGTTGGGCAAGGATAAAATCATCCATTCGATTTTCCCCCGAAACCGGAGAAATCATTGGCAGGCAAGGGAAGGTATGTTGACATCCGGACAGCCGCTAGTGTTATTCAGCATAGCATCCGCACGGAAAAATGTAAATTCTCCCGTTTTCCGACCCGAGCGTCCGAAAAACGAGAAAAGGGATGCCGAAAACAGCATCCCTTTTTGGCGTTTTGGTTTTCAGACAAAGCGGCACACATGGTCGACGGCGATATCGGAGAAGCCGTAGGCTTCCGCTTTCGTCATCCTGCCGTTGCACAGTTCCTCAATATCTTTCAGCATCATTCGGCCCATTTCCTGGTAGGTCTTTTCTCCCCGGATAATGGGGCTGAGATCGACATCCATATTGTCATCCATCAGCCGGAAAGTCTGCTCGTTGGCCGTCACCTTCAGCACCGGCACGATCGCATTGCCGGTCGGCGTACCGCGGCCCGTTGTAAAGATGATGGCATTGCACCCCCCGGCAACCATGGAAGTAATGGAAGAGATATCAAAGCCAGCGGTGTCCATCACGATTGCGCCGTATTTCTGGGGCCTTTCCGCCTGCTGCAGCACCTCTACAATCGGCCGGGTGCCCCCCTTGCGGATGCATCCGAGAGATTTTTCATCCAGCGTGGAAAGGCCGCCCGCTTTGTTGCCGGGTGTCGGCTGACCAGCGCGGCAATCCTGCCCCGCGGCTTTCAGATGTTCCTCATAATCCTTGCAGATCTGAATGATTTGGTTGTGAACTTCCGGCGTGGCCGCGCGCTTGGCAAGAACATGCTCACCGCCTATCCATTCGATGGATTCGCTCATCATCGTAGAAGCGCCCATATCGACCAGCAGGTCTGACAGTTCCCCTACGGCGGGGTTGCTGGCGATGCCGCTTGTGGCGTCGGAGCCTCCGCACTCAATGCCGAGCAGCAGCTCTGAGATGCTGAATTTCTCCTTTTGCTGCATGGCGGCCTGCGCTGCCATTTCACGCGCGGCCCGCACCGCTTTTTCAATGGTTTTCAGCGTGCCCCCCTCTTCCTGAATGCCGAAAGAGACAACGGGTTTCTCCGTCATTTTCTGGATTTTCTCACGCAGCGGACGGTGACCCACCGTCTCGCAGCCCAGTCCGATGATGACCACGCCGTAGACGTTCGGGTTGCAGGCAAAACCGGTCAGCACCTTCTGCGACATATCCGTATTTGCCTGCACATCCGAACACCCGGTATTAAAAACGATGTTGACTGCCCCGCGCACCTGGCTAGCCACAATGCGCGCGCTTTCACTCGCGCAGACCACCGTCGGTAGAATCAGTACATGATTTCGAATGCCCGCCCGACCCTCAGACCGTCTGTAACCCCAAAACTCCATCGTGTTTCCTCTCTTTCAGATCATTTCCGTATCATAGTCGCGCGGAACGCTGTAGATATTGTTTTCATTCACCAAGGTCCCTTTGGCAATGGGCTTCAGGGTTCTGCCGATGGTTTCACCGTATTTGATGACCTCATCCCCGGTCTCCAAATCGCTCAGCGCCACCTTGTGGCAGTAGGGAATGCCCTCACGGGCGGTGAATCGGATGAGGCTGTCATCCTGCCGATAGACCACTTCTTCTCCAGCCTTGACCTCGGTCACGCAGGTTACGACATTGTCCCTGGTATTCAGGAGCAGTGCATTGATTTTCATGTTTTCTCCTATAAAAAGTCAACAGTTTTTAGGCTGTCTGCTGTATTGCTTCTTCGC
>CAYZTQ010000140.1:0-1716 GCA_964481445.1 uncultured Christensenella sp.
GCCTTCATGCGGTCGTAGGTGGTTTCGACGTTGGCGCTGGGCAGGATGCTGCGGTGCACCTGAATATCCTGCACCTGAATGCCGCGGATCACCATATCGCGGTTGATCTGCTCAAGGCCCCGCCTGAGCGCGGCGTTCAGCGCCTCCTTGTTGGAGATGAAGTCATCGCCCGTCAGGCGGTTGATGGCCTGCACGATGACGGGGTGGATCAGGTTATCCAGCTGATTTTCCGCGTTGCGCGGGTTGCCCAGCTTCAGGCTGAACAGCGCGGGCTCGGCGATGCGCCACTGGGCATAGGTGGTCACGTTGTACTGCTTTTTGTCCGAGGTGTTGATGGTTTCGGAATTGGAGGTGTAGGTATACAGCATGGAGGAGAATTTCTCCACCTTGTCGATGAAGGGAACGCGGAAGTGCAGGCCGCTGCCCTTTTTGATCTTCACCTCGCCGTTCATGGTGATTTCATCCTGCAGCTGATTGGCATAGCGCTCGTAGAAAGCGCTTTCCTCGTTGAGGATCACCTGCTTGATTACGCCGAAACGGCTGACCACGGCCTGCTCGCGCTCATTGACCACAAAGAAGAACTCGCTCCAGACGGCGACCAGCACAATCAGAACGATGCCGATAATAATCAGCGGTTTTTTATGACGGTTCAGCATCCCGGCGGCCTGACGGCTCATCTGCTTCATCTGCTGTTCGGCCGCGGATTTGTTCATATCGTAGTTGTTCACTTGGCGCCTCCTTCCGCGGCCGCGGGCTGCGCAGTCTGCTCGTTCAGGTTCAGCATGCCCAGCACGTTATTGGCCTGGTCGACGGCCACGATCTTGCCGGCCCCTCCCAGAATGCTCTCCATGGTCTCAATGACCATGCGATCGCGGGTCACCTGCGGCTGGGCCTTGTATTTTTCATACACAGCGCGGAACAGCGCCACCTCAGCCTCGGCCTTGGCCACTTCCGTCGCCTTATAGGCCTGCGCCTTCTGCGTCAGCTGATAGGCTTCCGACTTGGCCAGCGGCAGCACCTTGTTTTCATAGGTCTGCGCCTCGTCCAGACGGCGGGTCTTCTCGTTCTTGGCGTTGTTCACGTCTTCATAGTTGGCGATGACGGCGCTGGGCACCGTGATGTTCTGAATGTGCACGCCGTTGATTTTGACGCCCATCTCATAGCTGTCGATCAGCGCCTGAAAATCGGGCAGCACTTCCTGCTCGATGATGTCCTTGCTCAGCAGCGCCTCATCCAACGAGCGGTTCTGTATGTTGCGCCGCAGGATGGCCTCAAAGGCAAGGTGCATGGTTTTTTCAGGGTCGACCACGTCGAACACATACTGCTTCACATCGCGAATGGTGTACTGGTAGATGGCTTCCAGCTGCACGATGCTGTTGTCGTTGGTCAGCATGACCGATTCATCCATGATGTCGGTGTACTCGGCGTTGCTGGTGCGCGACGACATTTTGGAGGTTCGGTAGCCGTACTCCACATCGTGGATGGTGGTCACGCTCTCTGAGATGATCTGCTGGATGCCGGGTATGTGCCAGTATAGGCCGGGCCCGCGGGTCGCGGTCACCTTGCCGAAAGTGATTACCAGCGCCTGCTCGCCCTGGCCGACGCGGTAGAGGCCGCCGGCCACAAGGGCCGCGATGAGGGCCAGCGCGGCCAGCGCCAGCGCCCAGCCGCCTTTCTTTTTGACTTGGGGCATAAGATTCCTCCTGCTCTGATAGG
>CAYZTQ010000140.1:1816-3367 GCA_964481445.1 uncultured Christensenella sp.
AGATGGACAAAAGCCACCGTGAAAATTGGCAGGTTTGCCAGTTGTACGCCCGCGCCCTGTGGCCTATAATAACTAAGGTTATGCGCCGGGCAAAGGGGAGAGCCCGGAGCGGCAATGTCTGATTATATACAGCGGCTTCTGCCCGCTGGAGAGAATGAGGGGGATTGTATGAAAAAAATCCGTATCGGTATCATCGGCTGCGGCGGCATCGCCAACCAGAAGCATATGCCCAGCCTGAAAGAAAACAGCAATCTGTGTGAGATAGTGTATTTCTGCGACATCATCCCGGAGCGCGCCGAGAAGGCCGCGAAGGAATACGGCGCCGAGGGCGCCAGGGTTTGCACCGACTATCACGAGCTGCTGAGCGACAAGAGCATCGACGTGGTGCATGTGCTGACGCCCAACGTTTCCCACGCGCCCATCACCGTGGATGCCTTTGAAGCCGGCAAGCATGTCATGTGCGAAAAACCCATGGCCGCCACCACCGCCGACGCCGAGAAGATGATGGCCGCCTGGAAGAAGAGCGGCAAGAAGTTTACCATCGGCTATCAGAACCGCTTCCGCCCCGAGGTTCAGTCGTTGCATACCTCTTGTGAGCAGGATGAGCTGGGCGAAATCTACTTTGCCAAGGCGCACGCCGTGCGCCGCCGCGCCGTGCCCACCTGGGGCGTGTTCCCCAACAAGGCCCTGCAGGGCGGCGGTCCCCTGATCGACATCGGCACCCACGCGCTGGATATGACGCTGTGGATGATGAACAACTACGAGCCCGAGAGCGTGACCGGCAGCGTGTTCTACAAGTTGGGCCACCTGCCTCAGGCTGTTGAGGGAAACGCCTTCGGCCCCTGGGATCCTGAGACCTACGAAGTGGAAGACTCCGCCTTCGGCCTCATCAAGATGAAGAACGGCGCCACCATCTATCTGGAGGCTGCCTGGGCCATCAACCTGATGGAGTCCCGCGAGGCTTCGACCACCCTGTGCGGCACCAAGGCCGGCGCGGAAATCCGCAGCGGCATGAGCTACCCGCAGGATGAGCTGTACTATAACCGCGGCCACAACGGCCTTCTGATGGACGAGCGCAAGGCCGGCTCTGGCCATGTGGCCTACTTCAGCGGCAGCGCTTCCGCCGCCGGCGTGCAGGAAGCCAAACAGTGGCTCGAGTGCCTGCTGGATGAAAGCAAGCAGCCCCTCGTCAAGCCCGAGCAGGCTTTCACCGTCACCAGGATTCTTGACGCGATCTACCGTTCCGCCCAGACCGGCGAGATGGTCAAGTTCTGATTCATATCCCTGCAGAGCGCGGCGGCTCCGTTCATCGGGGCCGCCGCTTTTTGGTGCCGATTCCAGGGAGACGTCTATCTCGCCTGGGAATGGACGGAAATGCGTAAAAACCGCTTGACAAAGCCGCTGCAGAGCGATATGATATCTCTTGCGTTCAAGGTATCTGGGTGTGGCGCAGCTTGGTAGCGTGCTTGAATGGGGTTCAAGAGGCCGAGAGTTCGAATCTCTCCACCCAGACCAGTAAAAAGCTCCGAATCGCTTGATAAATCAAGGGTT
>CAYZTQ010000141.1:0-3324 GCA_964481445.1 uncultured Christensenella sp.
TTTTCGGCGTACATCTGGTACAGCCTGCTGTAAACGCCGCCTTTTTTCATCAGCTCGTCATGCGTGCCGCTTTCTTCCAGCCCCTTTTCCGTCAATACCCAGATGACATCCGCGCTTCTGATGGTGGTCAGCCGGTGGGCGATGGTCAGCGTGGTGCGCCCGCGGGTCAGGGCTTCCAGCGATTGCTGCACCAACCGCTCCGATTCGTTGTCCAGCGCGCTGGTCGCCTCGTCCAGCAGCAGGATGGGCGGGTCTTTCAGAAACACGCGGGCAATGGAAATGCGCTGCTTCTGCCCGCCCGACAGCTTGACGCCCCGCTCGCCCACATGGGTATCGTAGCCCTGCGGCAGGGCGCTGATGAACTCGTGCGCGCCCGCGCGTTTGGCGGCCAGAATCACTTCTTCTCTGCTCGCGCCCGGGCGGCCGTAGATGATATTGTCCATCACGCTGCCCGAAAACAGGTAGACGTCCTGCTGCACCATGCCGATCGCGCCGCGCAGGGTTTTGAGCTTGAGGTTCTTCACATCCTGCCCGTCGATCAGCACGCTGCCGCTGGTCACATCGTAAAAGCGGGGGATCAGGTTGCACAGCGTTGTTTTTCCCGAGCCGCTGGGGCCGACCAGCGCCACGTTCTGCCCGGCAGGCACCGTCAGGTTGACATGGCTCAGCACCTCGGCGTCCTCCGCGTCCTTGTAGCGGAAGCTGACGTTTTCAAAGCGGATTTCGCCCTTCACGCCGGTCAGCGCCTTGGCGCCCTCCGCGTCCCTGATTTCAAGGGGCGCGTCCATGATTTCCTGAAAGCGCTCGATGCCCGTCATACCGCGCTGAAACTGCTCGGTAAATTCCACCAGACGCCTGATGGCGGCCAGCAGCATGTTGATGTAGAGAAGATAGCTTAAAAACTGCCCGGCGGTGATATAGCCGGCCGACAGGGCCAGCGCGCCCGCCACCACGACGGTGATGTTCATCAGCCCGTCCATCAGCCGCGTGGTGATGTGGAAGGCCGCCATCACCTTGTACTGCTTTTTCTTGAGCTTCAGAAAGGTCTGGTTGCCGCGGCTGAATTTCTCGTTTTCAATGTCTTCGTTGGCAAAGCTCTGCACCACGCGCATGCCCAGCAGGCTGTCCTCGGTCTGGGCGTTGATTTCGCCCAGCTGCCAGCGGCAGCTGCTGAAGGTTTCTTTGAGCTTGCCTGAAAACTTGTAGGTGGTGACCAGCAGCGCCGGCAGCATGATGAAAATCAGCAGCGTCAGCGGCACGTTGACCGACAGAAGGATGATGAAGGTGACGCCGATCTTGAAGGCGGCGATCAGAAACTCTTCCGGGCAGTGGTGGGAAAACTCGGTCACGTCAAACAGGTCGCTGGTCATGCGGCTCATGATCTGGCCGATCTTGGTGTTGTTGTAAAAGGAAAAGCTCAGCTGCTGCAGGTGGCCGAACAGGTCGCTGCGCATATCGGTCTCGATCTTCGCGCCCATGATGTGCCCCATCGACTGCATGTAAAAGAAAGCCCCGGCGTCTAAAAGCCGCAGAAAGACATAAAACAAAGCGGGGCGCAGCACAAAGGCAAAGGTGATCTTAGAAGGGTCGCTCACCGCCTGATCGGTGATGGCGGAAACAATCTGGGGGAAAACCAGCTCGCACACCGTGGTCAGCAGGGCGCAGACCAGATCCAGCGTCAGCACCAGCCTGTGCTTTCTGTAGTAGGGCAGGAAACGCCGCAGATTGTAGCCGGCGCTGTTCTTGTGCTTGACAGCCATTTTAGCAAAGCCTTTCAAAAGTCGTCATGGGTTCAGGGATTTGTCACCGTAAAGCCTGAAAGTGTCTCTTCCTCAGCGGGGCCCAGCGGCAGGCGGATTACGAAAGCGGCCTTCTCATCCGCCAGATAGTAGTAGGCGCTTCCGTCCTTCTCCGCCCGCATCAGCGGGGCGTTCAGCAGCGTCTTGTCGGTCGACAGAAAGCTGAGCCCCTCGGGCCGCAGCAGCGCGGCGGCGGAAGCGGGGCGAACGCCCCGCACGCTGATATCCCCGGCCACGGCGCTGAGCACCCGCACGCGGTAGCCGTGGTAATTCTCATCCATTACAGACCCGGCGTTCAGGCTGGCCGGGAGAAGCAGGGGCAGGTTCATCGCGCGGGCGAGCACGGCGGGGTCCGCGCTTGCGACATCCGCCTGCGCCTTAAGCAGCGCGTCGCCGCCTTCCACCACCCACCGGTCGCTGCGTTTGGATTCCTCATCCTCCTGAAGCAGGGCATACACGTAAAAGGAGGCCATCAGCAGCAGAGCCATCAGCAGCGCCGCGATTTTGCGCATCATGCGATCACCCGGCAGACCTCTGCCCCCAGCAGCCTGTCCAGCGCCTTGGTTTCGCCTGCCATCTGGCGCGAGAAGTGGCGGTAGACGCTTCTTGCGACCAGCAGCTGCTGCACCCTTGTCAGAAAGGGCGACTGCAGGGCGTTGGATATGGTATCGGCCGCGGGCCTGGCCAGGTAGCTGTGCAGCATGTTCTTGGCGGAAAAGCCGAAGATGCGCGGCGCGTGGCTCGAGTCGCCCGCGATGAAGATGCGCATGTACTCCTCCGCGAGGTCGTCCACATACTGCGCAAGAAAGGCCTCAGGGTCGGGCGCGAGCTCGAGGCAGCGCAGCAGACGCGCGTCCCCGAACAGCTCGTCCGCCGCCTTCCTGAGCCCTTCCTCGCTGTACTGCTCGGGGTGCTCGAAGCTGTGCAGCAGGTAGGATTTGATGATGGAATAATCCGCCGGGTGCTTGTCGCGCTCGTGCAGGCGTCCATGCATCAGCAGGGCGCGCTGCACCGAAAGGTTGGCCGGCTCCAACATTTCCGCGCGCTTCAGGCAGGCGTAGGCGTACACGGGGTCGTCTGAGGTTCTGGCCTCGTGCAGCAGCCCCTCCTCATCCATATTTTCAGGCACGGTCAGGCTCTTTTTTTTGGAAAACCAGGGCATAGTCCCTCCACGCGGCGCAAACTCTATTCTGCTTTGAACCGCCCCCTTATCATAGCACAGGACAGGGACAGGCGCTACTTGACAGGGCCCGCGCTCCTGCTTATGATAAACGGGCCGCGAATCGCCGCGGCAGGGGTGCTGGCTTTGCCGGCTGAGATCGGGCTTCGGCCCGGAACCCTGATACCTGATCCGGATAATGCCGGCGTAGGAAAGTCAGCTGCAACGCGACCGCTTTGCCTCCGGCAGGGCGGTTTTTTATTGGCTGCACCCGGCGCAACAAAAAAAGGAGGATTCCCTATGAACCTGACTACCCGCAGGATGGTGGAAAGCGCCATTCTCATCGCCATCGGCACCGTGCTGAGC
>CAYZTQ010000142.1:0-3284 GCA_964481445.1 uncultured Christensenella sp.
CGGGAAGCTTCGTACATTGACAGAAGCCTGAAAGGGCGGTATGCTTTTGGCATCATAAGGAGGAATATTCTATGGGCAAGAAAACGCTTGTCTTGGGGGTCATCGGCGCGGATGTCCACGCCGTGGGCAATCAGATTCTCAATTACGCCTTTACCCAGGCAGGTTTCAATGTGGTCAATCTGGGCGTCATGGTCTCGCAGGAAGAATATATCGAGGCGGCGATCGAATCCGCCGCCGACGCGATTATCGTCTCCTCCCTCTACGGCCATGGCGAGCTGGATTGTCAGGGTCTTCGCGACAAGTGCGATGAGGCGGGCCTCAAGGGCATTCTGATGTATGTGGGCGGCAACCTGGTTGTCGGCAAAAAGCCCTTTGACGAGGTGGAGAAGCGCTTTAAGGAAATGGGCTTTGACCGCGTGTTCGGCCCCGGCACCCCGCCTGAGGTGACGATTGCCGCCCTCAGGGAGGATTTGGGAGTATAAGCGATGCATGCGGTCCTGCTGATCGACTTCGGTTCGACCTATACTAAACTGACGGCTGTAGATACCGAGCACCGCGCCATTCTGGCGACGGCCCAAAGCTATACGACCGTGGAAGAGGATGTGGCCATCGGCTTCCACAGGGCGCTTGAAAGCCTGCGGCGGCAAACCGGCCCGCTCGATTTTCAGGCGCGGCTTGCCTGCTCCAGCGCAGCGGGCGGCCTGCGCATGGTGGCCTGCGGCCTGGTGCCGGGGCTGACCGCCAAAGCCGCGCGCTTTGCGGCCTTTGGCGCGGGCGCCAAGGTGATCAAGACCTATTCGTTTGAGCTGACCGAGGAAGACGCCAGAGAAATAGAATCCATCGCGCCCGATATCCTGCTGCTGGTCGGCGGCACGGACGGGGGCAACAGCGAGGTCGTCCGCCACAATGCCGAAGTGATCGCGGCGGTGGGGGGCGATTTTCCTGTCGTGTACGCGGGCAACCGCGCAGCGGCTTCCGCCTGCGCAAGGCTGCTTGAAGGCAGTACGCACAAAGCCTATACCGCGCCCAACGTGATGCCCAGCCTCGGCAGACTGGAGGTCGGCCCCGCGCAGCAGGTCATTCGGGAGATTTTTCTGGAGCGCATCGTGCGCGGCAGAGGCCTGTCCGAGCGCAGCGAGCTGCTGGACGGCATCCTGATGCCCACCCCTTCGGCGGTGCTGGAGGCGCTGACCCTGCTGTCGGACGGCCTGCCCGGCAAACCGGGCCTTGGCGAATTGGTCGCGGCTGATCTGGGCGGGGCGACGACCGACATCTACTCCATCGCCAGGGGCGACCCTGCCGACCCCGCGGTCGGCCTGCATGGCCTGCGCGAGCCGCGGGTCAAGCGCACGGTGGAAGGGGATATCGGCATGCGCTACAGCGCGCAGGGCGTGCTGGCCGCGGCCGGGATGGAAGAGCTGTGCCGCCAAAGCGGCCTGGATGAAGCGGCCTGCACCGGGCTGCTTGCCCGCATCAAAAAGACCCCCGGCATGCTGCCGGAAACGCCGGAGGAGGAGGCCTTTGACCGCGCGCTGGCTGTGCTGGCGGTGCGCTGTGGGCTTGTTCGCCACGCGGGCGTCATCGAAGAGGTGTATTCGCCCTCTGGCCTTCTGTACAGGCAGACGGGCAAAGACCTGACGCGCGTCAGGCGCTTCGTGCTGACCGGCGGGGCGCTGATCCACGCGCGCGACGCGGCGGGCATCGCCAAAGACAGCGTGCAGGTCAGCGACAGAAGCGCGCTGATCCCCAGAAACTTTGAAGTCAGGGTGGACAGGCAGTACATCCTGTCCGCCATGGGCCTCCTGTCAGGCTATGACCGCGAGGCGGCTTTTGATATCCTGATCGAGCATTTTGAAAGAGGAGAAGAATATGCAGCTGGTCAACAGAAAATGGTCTGAGGAAGAATTCTTTAACGAGCGCAGGCAGGTGCTTGCGGGCTGGCCCACCGGCCGGGAGGTGGATCTGGACGAGGCGGTCGCCTACCAGAAAAGCATCCCCGCCGCCAAGCGCTTTCAGGAAAAACTGAACGATGCGGTCAAGAAGGGCATTACGCTGATTCAGCCGCGCGCGGGCGTGCCGCTGATTGAGGAGCATATCCGCCTTTTGCAGCACCTTGAAACCGAGGGAGGGGCGGATCTTCTGCCCACCACCATCGATGCCTATACCCGCCTCAACCGCTATGAGGACGCGCAGCACGGCATTGAGGAATCCATTGCTTCGGGCAAGGCCATGCTCAACGGCTTTCCCGCCGTCAACCACGGCGTGGCGGGCTGCCGCAGGGTTACCAGCGCGGTGAGCGCGCCGGTGCAGGTGCGCCACGGCACGCCGGACGCGCGCCTGCTTTCCGAAATCTGCCTGGCGGGCGGCTTCACCAGCTTTGAGGGGGGCGGCGTCTCGTACAACATCCCTTACGCGAAAAACGTACCCATCGAGCATACGCTGCTGACCTGGCAGTATGTGGATCGTCTGGCCGGCTATTATGAGGAGCGGGGCATCAGCATCAACCGCGAGCCCTTCGGCCCCCTGACCGGCACGCTGGTGCCGCCCTGCGTCTCCAACGCGGTGGCCATCATCGAAGCGCTGGTCGCGGCGGAGCAGGGCGCGCGCAACCTGACGGTGGGCTACGGCCAGTGCGGCAACCTTGTGCAGGATGTGGCCGCCATTCACGCGCTGCGCGAGCAGACGAAGGAGTATATGGACCGCTTCGGGTACAAGGACTGCAACATCACCACGGTGCTGCACCAGTGGATGGGTGGCTTCCCGCAGGACGAGGCCAGGGCCTTCGCCGTCATTTGCTGGGGCAGCGCGGCGGCGGCTCTGGCAAAAGCCACCAAGGTCATCGTCAAGACCCCGCACGAGGCCATGGGCGTGCCCACGATGGAAGCGAACGCCGCTGGCCTGCGCGCGACCAGCCAGCTCATCCACATGCTGGCCGACCAGAAGATGGTGGAAGACAGCGTGCTGCGCGAAGAGGTGGAGCAGATCAAGCGCGAGGTGCGCTGCATCATCGAAAAGACGCTGGAATTGGGCGACGGCGATATCGCGGTCGGCACCGTGCGCGCCTTCCAGGCGGGCGTCATCGATATCCCCTTTGCGCCCAGCCGCATGAACGCCGGCAAGATCATGCCCGCGCGCGACCACTACGGCGCTGTGCGCATGCTCGACTGCGGCAACCTGCCCTTTACAAAGGAAATCAAAGAGTTCCACCGGCAGAAGATCGCCGAGCGCGCCGGGTTTGAGGGGCGCGAGGTCTCCTTCCAGATGTCCATTGACGATATCTATGC
>CAYZTQ010000143.1:0-3152 GCA_964481445.1 uncultured Christensenella sp.
TTCGGTTAGCAGCGACTACTATATATAGTGTCGCTGTTTTGTTTTTTTCTATATGCTGTATATTTCGCCTTGACAGTCCGCTGCCCAGAGCCTATAATGACCGGGCAACAGGATATGGGAGGACAGTTTCATGATCACCAGTATACGTAAAAGAGACGGCAGAGTTGTGCCCTTTGACAGCGCGAAGATTGACCAGGCGATCACGCGCGCCTTTGCCGCGTCCGGCAGCCAGAAGGGCGAGGATACGGCGAGGGAGCTGACCCGGCTGGTGATCGAAAGCCTTGAAAAGAACGAGAACATCTCCGCCACTCCCGACGTGGAAGAGGTGCAGGACGCCGTGGAGCGCATCCTGATCGAAAAGGGCTTCGTGCGCACGGCCAAGTGCTATATTCTCTACCGGGCCGAGCGCAGCCGCGTGCGCCAGATGAATACCCGCCTGATGAAGACCTACGAGGATATCACCTTCAAGTCGGCTTCCGATTCCGATATGAAGCGTGAAAACGCCAACATCAACGGCGACAGCGCCATGGGCTCCATGCTCAAGTTCGGCTCCGAGGGCGCCAAGCAGTTCTACGAGATGTATGTCCTCAACCCCAAGCATTCCGAGGCGCACCAGAGCGGCGATATCCACATCCATGATATGGATTTTCTCACCCTGACCACCACCTGCTGCCAGATCGATCTACTGGAGCTGTTTAAGGGCGGCTTCTCCACCGGCCACGGCGTGCTGCGCGAGCCGATGGATATTTCCAGCTATTCGGCGCTGTGCTGCATCGCCATCCAGGCCAATCAGAACGACCAGCACGGCGGCCAGAGCATCGTCAACTTTGATTACGGCATGGCCCCCGGCGTGCGCAAGACCTATAAAAAGCGCTTCCGCGACAATGTGATTCGCCTGCTGGAGGCGGAGTATGATCAGGAAAATGCCGGCGAGCTTGTCCGCGACATGCTGGAGCAGGTGGAGAAGGAAACCGGGCTTGTGCCCGAAATGGCGGAAAAGGAAGCCTTCACCGCGGCGATGAAGGCGCGCCTCAGCGAGCTGGTGCCTGCCGAGGCGGCGGATAAGATCCTGAAAAACGCCCGCAAATTCACGGGCCGCGAGATCGTGAAGGCCACCTATCAGGCCATGGAGGCCCTGATTCATAACCTCAACACCATGAACAGCCGCGCGGGCGCGCAGGTGCCTTTCTCGTCCATCAACTACGGCACCGATACCTCGCCCGAAGGCCGGCTGGTGATGGAGCAGCTGCTGCTGGCCACCGAAGCGGGCCTCGGCCGCGGCGAAACTCCCATCTTCCCCATCCAGATTTTCAGGGTGAAGTCGGGCGTCAACTCCGAGCCGGGCGACCCCAACTACGATCTGTTCCGTCTGGCCATTCGCTGCTCGGCCAAGCGCCTCTTCCCCAATTTCTCCTTCCTCGACGCGCCCTACAACCTGCAGTATTACAGGCCCGGCCACCCCGAGACCGAGGTCGGCTATATGGGCTGCCGCACCCGCGTGATGGCCAACGCCCACGACCGCAGCCGCGAGACCGCGCCGCGCAGGGGCAACCTTTCCTTTACCTCCATCAACCTGCCCCGCATCGCAATCGAGGCCAAGGGCGATGTCAACTGGTTCTTTGAAGAGCTGGAGCGCAAGATGGATCTGGTCTACGACCAGCTGAACGAGCGCTTTGAGATCGTGGCCCGCAAGAAGGTGTACAACTTCCCCTTCCTGATGGGGCAGCATGTCTGGCTGGACAGCGAAAAGCTCAAGTGGGACGATGAGGTACGCGAGGTGCTCAAGCACGGCACGCTCTCGATGGGCTTCATCGGCCTTGCGGAGGCGCTGGTGGCGCTTCGCGGCGCGCACCACGGCGCCAGCCAGGAAAGCCAGAACCTCGGCCTTGAGATCATCGGCTTCATGCGCAGCTATCTGGACAAGAAGACGCAGGAAACCGGCATGAACTATACCCTGATCGGCACCCCGGCCGAAGGCCTCTCCGGCCGCTTCGTCCGGCTGGACAGGGAGCGCTACGGCTCCATCCCCGGCGTGACGGACAGGGAGTATTACACCAACTCCTTCCATGTGCCGGTGTATTTCCCCATCAGCGCCTTTGACAAGATCAGCATCGAGGCCCCCTACCACGCGCTGACCAATGCCGGCCACATCACTTATGTGGAGATGGACGGCGACCCGCTCAAAAACCTCGACGCTTTTGAGAAAATCGTGCGCCACATGCAGAAGACCGGCGTGGGCTACGGCTCCATCAACCACCCTGTCGACCGCGACCCGGTCTGTGGCTACAACGGCATCATCGGCGATGTCTGCCCCCAGTGCGGCAGAAGCGAGGAAGAGCACAAGTTTGAGCGCATCCGCCGCATCACCGGCTATCTGGTAGGCACCACCGATCGGTTCAATAACGCCAAAAAGGCCGAGGAGCACGATCGCGTCAAGCACAGCGTCTGATGGACAGCCGAGCGAAAGGTTAGAAAATGCGTTTCCGTTTATCCGGTATGGTGAATGACAGCATTGTGGACGGGCCGGGCCTGCGGCTGGCCGTGTTCATGCAGGGCTGCCCCTACGACTGCCCCGGCTGCCAGAACCCCCAGACCCACGACCCCATGGGCGGCCGGGAAGCCGATACCGAAGAGGTAAGGGAAAAGCTGAAGCGCAACCCGCTGCTCGATGGGCTGACCCTTTCGGGCGGCGAGCCGCTGATGCAGCCGGAGGCCGCCCGCGAGCTGGCCGCGATGGCCAAAGAAATGGGCCTCAATGTCTGGTGCTACACCGGCAATACCTTTGAAAACCTGCTGAAAGAAGCAAAGCCTGCCGTGCTGGAGGCGCTCCGCCAGATCGACGTGCTGGTGGATGGCCCCTTCATCGCGGCGCAGAAATCGCTCGATCTGCTCTTCCGCGGCAGCAAAAACCAGCGCCTGGTCGATGTGCCCAAAAGCCTTGAAGCAGGCAAAGCGGTGCTGTGGGAGAAAGCGGAATAATACCAATTCAACTTGTTCACGCATCGTCGCGGCGGTTATTTTGTCCTGACGCTGTGTCGCAGAAAGCTTGATGTAGCGCTGCTACGCCTTTGCTTTCGCTCCTTGCCTCAGACCAAAATTCCTCGCCGCTTTGGATGCATGAACAAATTTCATTGGTATAAGATCAACAAACC
>CAYZTQ010000144.1:0-3069 GCA_964481445.1 uncultured Christensenella sp.
CGCCGATTTCGCAGATGACAAGGTCCGCTTCCTTCGCCGCGTCGCGGTAGGCGTCGATCTCCTTGACCGGCGCCTGATAATTGACCGGGAAATACACCGCGGAATAACCGGCGTCCAGGGCCGCCTGCGCCCACTCCCGCGGCGTCGACCATTTCTTGAAAATCAAACCGCCAAATCTCATGAATGTTTCCTCTCTCTGGATGAAAATGCATACTCTTCATACCAAACACGCCCATCCGCAGGCGCACTTTATCTTGCCAGCATCATAGCACAGTAAGCCTATGCAGGCCAACTTACGGGGCTGCATATCCTGTTCAATTCTTTTTGATATAACAGAGCATTCTCTTCGTTATTGTTTGCAGTCCCCTTTCAAGAACCAGAAACCGCGCTATAATATAAGGAGCAGATGATACTGTATTTCCGGATGAGCACGGCGACGGAAGCGGTGAATACGCCTATCTGGACGCCAATCAAGATTTGAAGCGCTTTATCGAAACGCTGGAAAGCTACCAGTGAGTTTGCCCGGCTCCAGCAAAACCTTAGGAGCTTCAAAAAATCGGAGGGTTTCGATGTATTATTCAAAGGTCAAGGACCCGCGCGACGCCAACCAGATCACCCGCGCCTACATGGACGCTATCCTGATCGAGCCGCGGTATCTGGACAGCGTGGTCCCGATATCTCGATGGAACTGTATGGGCGCGCCTTTGCTTCGCCGGTGATGATCGCCGCCTTTTCTCACCTGAACGGGACGCACCCGGAAGGTATGGTCGAAATGGCCCGGGGCGCGCAGCTTGGCGGGGTCTGCAATTGGGCGGGGATGGGCAGCGAGGAAGAACTGAGCAGAATCCTCGCCTCCGGCGCCGCGACCATCAAAATCATCAAACCCTATGCCGACAGAGAACGGATCTTTGCCATGTTGGAGCATGCCCGCGCCGAAGGGGCGTTGGCTGTGGGCATTGATATCGACCACAGCTTCGGGGGAACCGGTTACTTTGATGTGGTGCTCGGCGAAGCCATGAAGCCCCTGACAAGGGAAGAACTGCGCGGCTTCTGTGAGGCCACGCCTCTGCCCTTTATCGTAAAGGGTGTTCTCAGCGCGCAGGACGCGCTCAAGTGCCGCGACGCCGGCGTGCGGGGTATCCTGCTTTCTCACCACCACGGCATTGTTCCCTATGCCGTTCCTCCGCTGATGGCGCTGCCCGGCATCCGTGCCGCCGTCGGCAAAAGCATGGATATTTTTGTGGACTGCGGCATTGACACCGGCAGTGACGTATTCAAAGCGCTTGCCCTGGGGGCCAAAGCGGTCTGTGTGGGCCGCTGCATCCTGCCTGCCCTGAAAGCCAGGGGCGCCGAGGGTGTCAGGGAGTATCTGGACAGCATGGCCGACGAGCTGCGCGCCCTGATGGCCCGCACCTGCTGCAAAGACCTGCGGCACATCCCGCAGGATGTTCTGTGGAATTCGCTGACAGGGAAACCACTGCGGGATTAGGCGTTCTTATTAAGCCGGATCATGAAGCGAAAGGACAGCACTTGTATGAACCATCCGATTGATTTCAAGGGTTTTATCCAGATCGCCGTTATAGTAGAAAATATTGAACAGGCGGCCAAAGAATGGGCGGATCTATTTGGTGTGGAAGTGCCCGAGATACGCGTCGACCCGCCGAGGGATGACCCGGATTTAACCTACCGCGGAGCAGCAGCGCACTACGGGCTCAAGCTGGCGGTGATTCAGGCGGGCTGCTTTGTGATTGAGCTGCATGAACCCGACCACAACCCCAGCACCTTCCGGGAGTTTCTGGATAAACACGGTCAGGGTGTGCATCATCTGGGCTTCTGTGTCGGCGACCGCCGCGACGCGGTGATAGACGATCTTGAGAGCCGCGGGTATGCCATGCGCACCATCGGCTTTTATCCCGGCGGGAGCTGGACCATCGTGGACAGTGAAGACAAGCTGGGCGTCAACCTGAACATCAAACCCAAGGCCTGAGGGATGCGGGAGGGATTATGAAAATGAGGAAAATGATCAGCGTTCTTGAAAAATACAGCCTTGAAACCGGCATGCGCAGCACGCTGCGGGAATTTGACCGGCACATTGAGGCGCCGAACTGGCACCCGGACGGCAGACGGCTGCTTTACAATTCTGAGGGAAAGCTGTATTATTTTGACCTCGATTCGAAAGAAAGCACGCTGATCCCTACCGGTCGGTGTGTTTTCTGCAACAACGACCATGTGCTCTCGCAGGACGGAAAGCTGCTCGCCATCAGCTCCGGCACCGAAGATCACCGGGCTTCCCGTGTCTGGCTGCTTCCCTCCTCCGGCGGCGAGCCTCAGCTGATGACCGAGGCTTCGCCCAGCTACCTGCACGGCATTTCTCCGGATGGCGGGACGCTTGCTTACTGCGCCGAAAGGAACGGCGAATATGATGTCTATACCATCAAGAATGAACCAGGAGCGCGCGAGGAACGGCTGACAGCCGCCCCCGGTCTGGACGACGGGCCGGAATACTCCCCCGATGGGCACTACATTTGGTTCAATTCAGTCAGAAGCGGCCTGATGCAGATCTGGCGGATGCGCAGCGACGGCAGAGAACAAACGCAGATGACCTTCGATGAGGGCAGGAACAGCTGGTTTCCGCACGTCTCCCCCGATGGACAAAGCGTAGTATATATTGCCTATAAAAAGGGTGATGTAAAGCCCGGGGATCACCCGGCCAACCGCGAGGTGGAACTGCGCCTGATGGACGCGACCGGCAGCCCCGCCCGTACCATTGTCCGCCTTTTCGGCGGTCAGGGCACGCTGAACGTGAACTCGTGGAGCCCGGACAGCCGGGAGTTTGCTTTTGTAAGCTATCGGTTTGAATAAAAAAGGCGGTCATCCTGACCGGTTATTGCATGATCTGCTCGTTTCTATGCATTTGAGTGTTATTTCCATGGAACATTGTGCAGCATTTTGCGGTTAGACCGGCAAAGCGGCGCAGCGCGCCGCAAAGGCCCGCAAGCCCACAGGCAAAAATTTCCTGAAATTCTCTTGCGCTTGGAGGCCGGATGTGGTAAAGTATTTTTTGCTGTT
>CAYZTQ010000145.1:0-3013 GCA_964481445.1 uncultured Christensenella sp.
TTACTCCACTTCCAGCACGACCAGCCGCGGGGCTTGGCTGATATCTTCCTTGGCGATGCGCAGCAGGGGCTGGCGGGAGGGGACGAGGGGGGAGACGGCGTGCAGAAAGACGTCGATGGAGTCGATGTTTTGGAAGCCGCGCTCGCCATCTTTATAGTGCATGGGGATGAGAACGCGGGGGGCGATCAGGCGTGCGTACTGCGCGGCCTGCTTGGCGTCCATCGTGTAGGTGCCGCCGACCGGCAGCAGCAGCACGTCCGCGCCCCTGAGGGCTGTCGTGACCGTTTCATCGGGCGAGGCTCCCAGATCGCCTAAGTGGACGATGCGCAGGCCTTCCGCCTCAATGACAAAGATGGTGTTGGGGCCGCGCAGGGCGCCCCCTTTGTCGTCATGAAAGGAAGGATAACCCGTGATGGTGAGGCCGGGGGCGGGGATACGCTCGCCCTCGCCGCGCAGCGCTTTGGGGCTGCCCTTCACCTTGTCCAGATAGCAGTGGTCAAAGTGGTCGTGACTGATGGTGACAAAATCCGCTTCCGTTTCCCTGAGCGGATAGGGCACCTTGTCGTTGAAAGGGTCGGTCAGGATGCGGAGGCCGTCCTCGGTCTCCAGCAGAAACTCCGAATGGCCGTGATAACGGATCAGCATCGGTTCTACCTCCCTATATACTGCTCAGCCTGTTGGTTCAGGATGAGGGATAAAATCCTCGCTGCGTGACAGGGCGGGGGCTGTTTCAGACGCAGCGCTTCCGCCAGCGCCCCGCGCAGCAGGCGAATCAGCCTGTCCGTTTCGTCAAGGCGGGCAAGGCGCAGAGCTTCTGCCAGCGTTTCGATATCCTGTCGCGCGACAGCCGCATCGTGCTGCATCAGAATGCGGCAAATGCCCCAGAGCGCCCCGTTTTCGCAGGACAAATCGGGCAGCGAAGGCAGGGGAAGCTCCTCATAAAAAGCGGCATAACTTTCCCGCGGCCAGTCGATCAGCGTGAGGCCGCCGACCTGAAAAAGGAGGTAGCCCGCCGCTTCGAGCCTCGCGGCGGCGGATGGGGCGTCCGGCGCGCGCCTCTTGAAATCGCTGATAAAAAGAGCGCGCCCCGCCCTGTCGTTCCTCAGAAGGCAGGGCGAGGCGATGATGCTCAGTATGTCTTCGCGCCGGGGCGGCTTCATGCCTGACTGCTGGGCGAGAAGCTGATTTTCAGGTCGTTTACCGAGGTATACTGGCCCTGAATATCCAGCTGGTAGCGCAGGGCAATCTCGCCGCTGCCCGTATCCTCCACCCGGTAGTTGACCTGCGTGGGGAAAATGCCCATGCCGAAGGAGCCGAAGGGCGTGGTATAACTGGTCTCAAAGCGGCGGCCCTGACGGAACACCATGTTGGTGCCCCAGGAACCGTCGCGCGCCATGGTGACGACCCCGCCGTCCATGGTCATGGTGATGCGGCGTTTCTCTTTTGTGTCGGACTGGTTCTCCTCGTAGCGCAGCTTCCACGAATCCTTTTCGCCGGTCAGGGTGCCGGTCGTAACCAGACGCATGGCGTCGTCGGTCTCACCAAAATCGCTGGTAATCCCCGTGACCGTCAGCAAAACCTTTCTGCGTTTCATGCAAACACCCCCTGTTCCGTCTTTATTATACCCGATAGAGGGGAAAGTGAATAGTGGGAGCCTCGCTTCACCAAGCCTGCGGTTGCTCTCCTGCCCTGATACACTGCTGTACATGGATATGCATATGCATGGTTTCCCCATGACGGCAGTCTAACCGGGCAAAAGATGACATGATTTGTAAAAACTTGATATTCGTCAATGTACTTGAAGAGAAGAATCGTTTATCATCAAGGGGAAAAGGGGAACGTCACAGACGTTTCCGACGGGATGAAAGCAGGAGGGCCGTATGCGCAAACAAATTAAAAACAATGTTTCCTGGGTCGGCAAAATCGACTGGGAGCTGGAAAGCTTCCACGGCGCGGATTATTCCATCAATCACGGTTCCAGCCAGAACGCCTATCTGATCGAGGAGGAGAAGACCGTTCTGATCGATACCGTCTGGCGGCCGCACTCCACCGAGTTTGTGGACAACCTGAAAAGCGAAATCGACCTCAATCAAATCAACTTTATCGTCGCCAACCATGGCGAGGTGGATCACAGCGGTTCGCTGCCCCAGCTGATGGAGCTGATTCCGAACACGCCTATCTACTGCACGGCCAATGCCGTCAAATCGCTGGTGGGGCAGTACCATCACCCGGAATGGAACTTCAAAGTGGTCAAGACCGGCGACAGCGTGGACATCGGCAACGGCAAGCAGCTGGTCTTTGTCGAGATGCGTATGCTGCACTGGCCCGACAGCATGGCCACCTACCTGACGGGCGACAACATCCTCTTTTCCAACGACGCCTTCGGCCAGCATTTCGCGGTGGAAGAGCTGTTTAACGACAAAGCGGATGCCTGCACCCTTTGGGAGGAAGCCGTCAAGTACTATGCCAACATCCTCAACCCCTTCTCGCCGCTGGTCAAAAAGAAGATCGAAGAAGTGCTGAAGCTGGGCCTGCCCATCGACATCATCGCGACCAGCCACGGCGCCATCTGGCGCGAGAACCCCACGCAGATCATCGAAGCGTACTATAAGTGGGCGCAGAACTATCAGGAAGACCAGATCACCGTCATCTACGACAGCATGTGGGAGGGGACGGAGAAGCTGGCCCACCGTCTGAGCCGCGAGATCTCGCTGCAGTCGCCCGGCACCAGGGTGAAGCAGTACAATATCTCCAAGACCGACAAGAACGACATCATGACCCAGGTGTTCAAATCGAAGGCCATCGCGGTCGGATCGCCCACCGTGCACTCGGGCATCCTGTCTTCCGTCAGCGGCTGGCTGGATTTTCTCAAAGAGTTAAAATTCAGGGGCAAGAAGGCGGCCGTGTTCGGCTGCTACGGCTGGAGCGGCGAGGGCAACGCCGTTCTCCGCAGGCATCTGACCGAGGCGGGCTTCGATGTGGTGGAACCCGAAATCAAGTGCAGCTGGAACCC
>CAYZTQ010000146.1:0-2945 GCA_964481445.1 uncultured Christensenella sp.
GCGCTTGACGTGACCGAAATCGAGGGCTTTGACAACCTGCACGCGCCGGAAGGCATCCTGAAAGAGGGCATGGAGCGGGCGGCGCGCCTTTATCACGCCCATCGTTCCTTCTATCTGGTGAATGGCAGCACGGGCGGCATCCTCGCCGGCGTCCGCGCCCTCAGCGCGCGGGGGGACAAGGTATTGATGCAGCGCGCGAGCCACCTGTCCGCCTATCAGGCCGTCGCGTTGTGCGGCCTTAGGCCTGTGTACCTCTACCCCGGCGTCGATCCAGAATATGGCGCGCCGCTGTCGCTGCGCCCGGAAAGCCTTGAAAAAGCGCTGTCTGATCACCCCGATACCCGCCTGCTGGTGCTGACCTGCCCCAGCTACGAGGGGGTGCTGAGCGATCTGGACGCGCTGGTGGCCATAGCGCACGCAAGGGGCGTGCGGGTGCTGGTGGACGCGGCGCACGGCGCGCATCTGGGCCTCAGCGCGCTGTTTCCTAAAGGGGCGGTGCGAAGCGGGGCGGATATCGTGATCCACAGCCTGCACAAGACCCTGCCCTCGCTGACCCAGACGGCGCTGGCTCACGCGGCGGATGCGGAAACGGCAGGGCGGCTTTCGGAGCAGTTGGATGTGTTTCAGACAAGCAGCCCCAGCTATCTGCTGATGGCCTCCATCGACGGCTGCCTGCGCCTGATGGAGGAGAGGGGGGAGGAGCTGTTTCAGGCCTGGCAGGCGCGGCTGGATGCTTTCCGCGCGCTCGCGGGTAACCTTTCCCGCTTCCGTGTGTTCGGGCTGGAGCATCTGCCGCAGGGCGTGTTCGAACTTGACCCTTCCAAAATCCTGATCGGCTGCGCGGGCAGCGGCATCAGCGGCGCGCGGCTGAGCGAAACGCTGCGCCTCTGCTATGGCATCGACCTTGAGATGGCGGGGCCGCTTTCCGCCCTTGCCATGACCGGCATGGGGGATGCGGACGAGGCTCTGCCGCGCCTGTACCGGGCGCTGTCAGAGATAGAAAAAGACCTGCCCGGGGGCAAGGCTGAGGCCGCTCTACCCCTTCCGGAAGCCGAAGCGCTGCTTGTGCCCGGCGAGGCGCTGACCCTGCCCTATGCGCTGATACCGGAGGATGCGGCCGCGGGCCGCATCTGTGCCGAGTTTGTCACCGTCTATCCGCCCGGCGCGCCGCTGCTGGTGCCGGGGGAGAGGATTTCGGGGGAGGCGCTTGCCGCGCTGCGCGGGGCGCAGCTCACCAGATCCAGAAGCAAGGGACAAAGCGACCGAATCGCCGTGTTAAAAGCCTGTGACTGAACTGTAAATCCTGCCCGGATTCCTTGCCAAGCCGGTGAAGCTGTGCCATAATAAATTATCAACCGCGCGGCGGTTCATGAGAAAGGAAGTACAATGCAAAAGAAAATGCTTGCCCTGCTGGCGGCCCTTGTGCTGGCCCTGAGCGCCACGCCGGCCTATGCCGAGCAGCCCGTTGAAGACCCGGTGATGGCGACCTTCAACGGAGAAAACATTCTGAAAAGCGAAGTGGACAAGGTCATCCCCCAGCTGTCCGGCTATATGAGCGACGCGACGGATTACCGCTACGCCGCCGAGTTTGTGGTGCAGCAGCGCATCCTGCAAAAGAAGATCGAGGAGATGGGCTTCAACACCTTCACGGCGGAGGAGGAATCCGCCTTCGCGGCGGAGGCTGAGAAGCAGTGGAACGAGGGCATCGACAGCTATGTCAGCTACTATCTGGCCGAAGATACCGAAGAGGCCCGCGCGCAGCTGAAGACGCAGGCCGAAGCCTTCTACGCCCAGCAGGGGCTGACCCGCGAGAGCCTGATCGACAACATCCGCAAGAGCGCGGCGGTGGACAGGATGTCCTCCTACCTGGTAGGCGACTATGAGCCTACGGAAGAGGAAATTCAGGGCGTGTTCCAGCAGTTCGGCGCGAGCTATCAGAAGAACTACGAGAACAATGTGGCCGCCTATGAATACAACACCTACTATTATCAGCAGCCCAGCTGGTACACGCCCGAGGGCTACCGCGGCATCATTCACATCCTGATCAAGCCCGATGCCGAAAAATTGGAAAACTACAGCACCCTGATGTCCCGCTATGAGGAGCAGCAGAGCGCCGCGGGCGGCGAAACCGCTGCCCCGCAGGAGCCTGAGGCGACCGCCGAAGCCGCTGCCGAAGCGGCTGAAGCAACCGCCGCCCCCACCGCGACACCCGAACCCGTCACCCCCGAGCAGATCGAGCAGGCCCGTCAGGCGGTGATGGATTCTGTCAAGACCCAGGTGGATGATATCTATGCCCGCCTTGCCAAGGGCGAAAGCTTTGAAAGCCTGATTGCCATGTACGGCGAGGATCCCGGCATGAAGGACGAGAAGACCCTGTCCGAGGGCTACAGCGTGCATAAGGATTCCGTGGTGTGGGATCCCGTCTTCACCAAGGCCGCCTTCTCCGACAAGATGGTCAAGGCGGGCGACGTGAGCGACCCTGTGATCGGCAGCTACGGCGTGCATATCCTCAAATATCTGCGCGACGTGCCCTCCGGCCTGATCATGACCGACAGCATTCACAGCGAAATTGTGGATTATCTCAAGGCGGTCAAGAACAACAGCGCCATGACCGGCGCCATTGCCGACTGGACGAAGGATTACACCATCACCTACAACGAAGAAAGCATCAAGGCAGCCACTGAGGCCGCCAGGGCCAAGGAGCCTGATGACGAAGGCGTGCAGGCAGTGCCCGCGGACGGCGAAGCGGTGGAAGAGCCCGCCGTGACCGAAGCGCCGAACTGATATCAGGCATCGACCCGTTGAACAAGAGCGGAAGGGAATGGCCCTTCCGCTTTTGCGTATATTTTCTCATTGAAGCCATGGCGCGGACGGTCATTTTCTCTCCTGCGGCGGCCTCTTCTCAGCAGGGGGGAAAGCGTGTATAATCCCTTCGCCGCGGGAGG
>CAYZTQ010000147.1:0-2924 GCA_964481445.1 uncultured Christensenella sp.
CGATTCTTTCAACTTTATATCAGTTGCTATTTTGTCATGGATAATAGCGGGAGTATTTGTTTTTACAGAACACCGGTTAAGGAGGCTATAAGTTTTTCAAATGATAAGAGTATATTCTGTCTTGCTGTGAGTTTTATTAAGTTCAAGGCTAATCTGGGTTCTGATGAAAAGCAATTATAAGGAATTTATTCTATATATGAATGCAAAAAATACAAATGCAATGAGTATGTACAAGACTTCCAGTTTGCCGAGTTAAACGCATCCATCTCCTTTTGCCGGGTTCAACCTCTCCATGCCTGCGCAAAGCGTCTCCGCTTTTTCAGGCGGCTTGTTTACGCATACCCCACAAGGGTATATATTCTGCTGTGAACAAGAACAGGAGGATGAGAGCATGAAGGCAGTCGTCATCGGCGGCGTGGCGGGCGGCGCGAGCGCCGCGGCCAGGCTGAGAAGGCTGAGCGAAGAGACGGAGATCATCATTTTCGAGCGGGGGGATTATATCTCCTACGCCAACTGCGGCCTGCCCTATCATGTGGGCGGGGTCATCGAAGACAGGGATGAGTTGCTGCTCATGACTCCGGAGCTGATGAAAGACCGATTCAATATTGACGTGCGGGTGCAAAGCGAGGTTATCGCCATCAACCGCGCGGAGAAAACGGTGACGGTGCGGCAAAGGGACGGCAGGCAGTACAGCGAAAGTTACGACAGGCTGCTGATTGCGACAGGCTCCTCGCCGCTGCGGCCGCCCATTCCCGGCATCGACTCCAAGCGGGTGATGAGCCTGTGGACGGTCAATGACACCGATAAAATCAAGGCGGCTGTGAAGGCGGGCGGCGTCCGCCGCGCTGCGGTGATCGGCGGCGGCTTTATCGGCCTTGAGATGGCGGAGAACCTGCGGCATCTGGGGCTTGAGGTCAGCATCATCGAGGCGCAGAACCAGGTGATGGCGCCGCTGGATTATGAGATGGCGCTGCCTGTGCACGCGGCTCTGCGCGAGGCGGGCATCCGGCTTTATTTGGGCGACGCGGTCGACAGCTTTCAGGAGGAACAGGACGGCCTGACTGTCCGCCTGAGGAGCGGCGCCGAGGTGCGCTCGGAGCTGGTCATCCTGTCCATCGGCGTGCGGCCAAACGGCGAACTGGCGCGGGATGCCGGCCTTGCGGTCAACAAGCGGGGCGGCATCATCGTCAATCAGGAGATGCGCACGGACGACCCAGATATCTACGCCGTCGGCGACGCCGTGGAGGTGAAGGATCTTGTCTCGGGCGCGCAGACCATGATTCCGCTGGCGGGCCCCGCCAACAAGCAGGGGCGGCTGGTGGCGGCCAATCTGCTGGGCGGGCACGAAACCTACAAGGGCTCGCTCGGCACGGCGGTGGTCAAGCTGTTTGATACCACGGTCGCCGCGACCGGCGCCAACGAGAAGCAGCTGACGGCGAGGGGGCTGGTCGAAGGGCGCGATTACCTGCGCCTGCTCATCCGCCAGAACAGCCACGCCGGCTACTATCCCGGCGCGGAAGGCATGTACCTGAAGCTGCTCTTCGCGCAGGACGGCAGCCGCATCCTCGGCGCGCAGATCGTCGGGCAAAGCGGCGTTGACAAGCGCATCGACACCATCGCCACCGCCATGCGGCTGGGCGCTTCTCCCCGCGACCTGATGGAGCTGGAGCTGGCCTACGCGCCGCCCTACTCCTCCGCCAAGGATCCGGTCAACATGGCGGGCTTTGTGGCCGATAACATGCTGGCAGGCAGAACGCGCTTCGCCGCCTGGGATGCCCTCGACACGCAAAGCGATGCTTTGGTGCTGGATATCCGCGAGCACTATGAGGTGGAAGAGTACGCCGTGCCCGGCGCTGTGCAGATCCCCTTCGGCGAGCTGCGCGGCAGGCTGAACGAGCTTGACAAGGGCCGCGAAATCATCGTTTTCTGCGCCGCGGGCGTGCGCGCCCATACGGCCGCGCAGATGCTGCGCCACCACGGCTTTGAAAACGTGAAGGTCTATCCCGGCGGCGCGTGGTTTTATGAGGTGACGCACCGAAAAGCGGATTGAGGCTTCAGCGCCTGCTCTTTTGAAAAAAAGAGAATCCGGGAAGCAGCTTCTTGTTTTCGATCTGCCCCCAACGCCGGTTCATCCGGTTTTGGGGGCGATTTTGTCATGGAAGGGTGAGCGTTCCCTTGCCAACCGGCAGGCAACATCGTATTTTCGTTTTCTCTCGCCCCTGCAACATGTTTTTCTTCGCCTGGCGTGTGTTTCAGCCGTCCGGCTCGGGTGTATGTTGATTATATGAAGCGGTGCGGATTGATAAATTCTTATTGATCGCACAAAAGCCAAGTGTTGAAATGAGGTATTTGGCATGAAGTGGCGTGGCAGGCAGACGAGCAGCAATGTAAACGATCAGCGCGGCAGCGGCGGCATGCGCATGGGGGGCGGTATGCGCAT
The DNA here is from genome assembly GCA_964481445.1 of uncultured Christensenella sp. Lineage (GTDB taxonomy): Bacteria > Bacillota > Clostridia > Christensenellales > Aristaeellaceae > UBA1038. The sequence goes on from CAYZTQ010000147.1 coordinate 2,441, forward strand.
GCCGGGCGGCATGAAGCTCGGCGGTGGCGGCCTCATTATCGCGCTCATCATCTTTTTGCTGACCGGCGACCCGAGCGCGGTACTTGGCCCGGGCCTGCAGGTCGGCCCGCAGACCCAGATTCAACAGCAGCAACAGCGCCCGGCGGAGGCGAGCACGCTCGAGGATCAGCTGTTCACCTATGCTGGCGTTGCCCTCAAGGATATTGAGGATACCTGGAACACGCTGCTTCCCCAGTACGGCGAAAAGTATGAGGAGCCCACCCTCACCATTTATTCCGACTATGTCGACACGGGCTGCGGCACAGCCAGCAGCGGCGTGGGGCCGTTTTACTGCACCATCGACCACGCCATTTATCTGGATTTGAGCTTCTACAATGCCCTGATCACGCGTTTTGGCGCTAAGCAGGGCGATTTCGTCATGGCCTACGTCATCGCGCACGAGGCGGGGCATCATGTGCAGACGCTGCTGGGCGTCACCGAGCAG
>CAYZTQ010000148.1:0-2873 GCA_964481445.1 uncultured Christensenella sp.
CCTCTTTCTATGTCCCCTGCAACTCATTTCTCACAGAAATACTTTACACTAACGCGAAGCGCCCTTGCTGAGGCAGGATGGAAAACGCCGATTCCGGCAGCGCGGCCGGCACGGCAAGGTCGTCCGTCCGCGCTGCTTATTCAGTTCTTCGGAAAATCAATTGAACGCTGGCATGCTGCCCAGAGCGGGCGTGATGCCCAGCTCCTCCATCATTCCATCGTTATACAGGGTTTCGATCATTCGCGGCGTCTGCAGCGGGATCGCAGCGGCGTCCACCCCGGAAAGGACGAGGGCTGCCAGGTGTCCGGCATCATGACCCAGCATGTTTTCATTGCTGAGAGCGGCTGCGGCTGCCCCCTGCGCCAGCTGTGTTCTGCTCAGCGTGTACAGGGGTTTGCGCGCGCTGATCGACATCTCAGCCAGCTTTTGGCTGGTTTCCTCATCGCCCGCGTCTTGGCCCAACAGCAGCAGGTCGCAGTGATTGAGAAGCCTTTCCGCTTCCGAAACAAGCTGTCCGGGGTCCGTAGCATACGCCATCATCAGGCTGAGACCCTCAGCCTCCGCCCGCTCCAGCACTTCGTCCAGACCCGGTTGATGCTCAGCAAGCAGAAGGCCGATTGACCTGGCGTGCGGCTGCATCAGCAGCGCCGCATCAAGCAGACCCGAGAGTTCGACCCGGCTTTTGATGCCGGCGACAGGCCCGATACCGAGCCCCTTCTCATCGCACAGGCCGGCCGCCGCCGGGTCATCCACCCCCGCGTACACAAGGGGGATTCTTCCATTCAATGTCTTTTGCAGGGCAGTCGCCATCTCCTCACCGATGGCGATCACCAGCGCAAAGTCTCCCTTGCCGATGCGCTCGGCAATTTCCTTCGCCTTCTCCGGGTCTCCCTGCGCGCTTTCAAAGACCGGCTGCAGGTTTTTGCCCGGCTCATAGCCCGATGCTTTGAGCCCGCTGAGGACGGCGTTTGTCAGGCCGTCCGCTCCGCTGCCCGCGTCAAACTGCGCGATGGCAATCGATTTGCTTTCTGTCGCCGCAGGCAGCTTGCGCAGCGCGAAAGAAGACTCCCTGAGCAACTGCGCGTACTCGTTCTGAGGCATCCCCTCTTCCAGCGCCATTGCTTTGCTCTCTTCGGGGGCCGGTGAAGTCCCCTCTTCTGACGTTTCTGTTTTTTTATCCGCCACGGCGGCTGCTTCATCGCTCTGCGTCGTTTCTTCCGTCGGCGGTTGGAGTTCGCCTCTAACTTTTTCTATCGCGGAGGAAATCTGCATCGCTTCTTCATACGCTTCGCTTTGGTCGCCCAGCGCCTTCTGCCGCATCACCGTCGACATTTCGCCCACACTCTCTCTGAAAACGAGCAGACCGAATGAAGTCTCCGCATCCCGGCCCTCGGGAAGGACAATCACGTTCACCCCACTGCCCGGAGAATACTCATGTTCAAGCACCCTGCCCTTCACCTTGACGGAGAAGAGGCGGGCGTATTCGTCTTCTTTCCAGTCGCTGATATTCGGCGTTCCATCCAGCACATAGCCCGGCCCAACGCTGATGCCCTCAGGCTGGCCGGAAATCTCAACTCTGCTGAGCCGGTACTGGTCGGTATCACACTTGACGAGAACCGGTATGATCCCCTGGCCGTTGATAACGGACTGGTCAGACATGGGGATAAGGCCCGGCTCCGGCAGCAGCTGCCGCCGCATGACGGTCATGTAAAACTGTTCATGAGCGATCATTTCGTCGGCCATATAGCCGTACTTTATCCCCTCCTGACCCTTATACACGGCGTAGAGGTTGATGCTGTAGCGGCGCTCTCTCTCCCAGGGCTGCCAGTCTTCAATGTAGGGATTGCCGTAAATGTACCCCTCCTCCGCATTCAGGTAGACACCGGGAGGCAGCGGCGCGGACCGTATTTTCAGCCCTTCTTCCGTCATGTTCTGCCTAATGTTGATATGGTTCATATCCACGCCTTCATCGACCTGGACATCGGCAATCGGATCAAACTGATAGGGGACGCGCTTGTCGATTTCATTCGATGAATCCTTCAGCAAAACGATTCGGAAGCTCTCGCTCGTCTCGGCTGCCCCGGAGTTTGCGACGGCGGTAAATACGATTTCGCGCCTGCGCTCCATCTTATCATCTTTGCCCCAGGGCTCCGCCTCGTGCAGTCTGAACTGGCCCTTCAGCAGGTAGTGATAGAGCTTGGTTTCGCTCTCCGCGCCGAATACAGGCCCGTGAGCATCTTCCAGGGTCAAACCGAACTCTTCAGGCTCCGGATTATAAAAAATGATAGTTGATCCGTCCACGACGATAAAGGAACTGGTCACCTTCAGCGTGACAGGCTCCGGCAGGCTCGAGCGCACTGTGATCGGGATCGGCTTGATGGCGCTTCCCTCCGTCACATAACGCCAGGGGATCTTTTCAATGGAAAGGATACCGTCCGCAATCCCGTCTTTGTCGTCATCGCGCAGCACCCGCATGTTGAAGGCGCTCAGCGCGCGCTGCCCGTCATCGTTCTTGCCCTCATAGCGCACCTGCACCGTGCGCTGCGTTTCGCTGCCTGCCCACTTCACTTTCGGCGTTCCTGCAATGAAGGCATCCTCGCCGGGCTTGCTGCCGCTGTTTGAAGCAATCAGTTTCAGTTGATTCGGGGCTTCAGGCAGGCCGTAGAACACCGGCCAAAGAATATCAGGATGGTCAAGCACCCGGAAAGGTATTTTCTTCAGCATTTCCGAATCGAGCACCGTCCGATCCGATACTTCGCTCAGGCGCATCACCTGATTGGCGTCAAGTTCGTACAGGTCGGCAATGCCGTTGCGGTTGGCATCTCGCAGATGACGGATGGTAAACACGCTCGTTGTCTGCGCCTTGGATTGAT
>CAYZTQ010000149.1:0-2869 GCA_964481445.1 uncultured Christensenella sp.
GGCCTGAAGGAGAACGTGATCATCGGCAAGCTGATCCCCGCCGGTACGGGCCTCAAGCGTTACAAAAACATCGAACTGCAGGAAAGCTTCTAAGTCTTTCTGCAGCAACACAAAAGAGACGGATGATTGTCCGTCTCTTTTGTGTTGCTAATAAACGATAAATCGATATATTTCTCAAATCGAAGCACCGATATCAGGTCAGCCTCCCCTGTTCTCCTTTTCCAGCACACAGCTGATGCGCAGGCGGCCGCCGCTGACAAGGCGCGCGCTGACCCTTCCCCTGTGCTTTTCGGCAACCGCCCGCACGATGGCCAGGCCAATGCCGAAGCCGCCCTGCTCCTTGGATCTGGATTCGTCCGCGCGGTAAAAGCGGTCAAACATGCGCTTCAGGTCTTCTTCTCCAACGGAATGCGTCATGCCGTTCTCCGTCTCAATCAATACTTTTCTGCCGGCCAGAGCAGCGCTCAGCCTGATTTGATCACCACTCGGGGCGTACTTGACCGCGTTCTCACAGAGAATACTGACCAGCCGCCTGACGGCCGCCTCATCCCCCGTCATGCGCAGCCCGTCGCGCAGGATAAGCTCAAGCCTGCTGCCTGAAAGCTCCGCCATCGCGGCAAAAGGTTCCGCCGTCTCACGCACAGCCAGGGAGAGGTCAAAGCCGCTCATTTGCAGCCGCGCGTTGTCCTCATCCATGCGGGAAAGGTAAACCATCTGGTTGACCAGATCGCGCATGCCGCTCACCTGCTTCTGCGTGCTCTGTACCCATTCATTTTCGCCGATATCCATGGTCAGCACATCCATATTGGCGGAAATGACCGACAACGGGGTCTTGAGCTCGTGCCCCGCATCGGTGATAAACTCTTTTTGTTTTACCGCGTTTTCAATCAGGGGCCGTATGGCGCGGCTGCTGAAGAGAGCCACCAGCAGCCAGGCAAGCAGGATACCGCCCGCGCAGGCAAGGGCGGAGGTCAGCGTCAGCGACTGGACGGCCTGCATGCTTGACTCCACATTCAGAAAAACCGCCAGGCGGGAGCCGTCCTCTCTTGCTTGCGCCAGATACAGGTAGGGGGCGTCGTAGCCGCCGCTTGCTTCTGATTGCAGCGCGCGAACGGCAACTTCGCTCTGAACAGCCGAATCCGTATCCGTATCCCTCGATGTATCACGCAGGGAGATGATGCCGTTTGGCGAAAGGAGAGCGGAGAAATACCGCGATTCCAGCAGCATATTGCCCATGCGCGGGGAGCGGCCGAAACGCATGCCCCGGCCCATCATCATCTGGCCCATCATGCCGTCATGCTGAGCGATATAGCGCAGCGTATCGGTCAGCTCCACCCGCACGCTGACCCAGTTGGCCACGTTAATAATGACCGTGACCAGCACCATGGCCACAGCCAGCACGAGCACCGCGATGGAAATAAACTTACGGCGGATTCTCTGTATCATGCCTCACACTCAAGCGAGTAGCCCGCCCCGCGGGATACCCTGATCTCTGTTTTTGATCCAATCTCCGTCAGCTTTTTGCGCAAAAAGGAGACATTGACCCAGACGACCCCGGTTTCCACCTCGGCGTCCCAGCCCCAGACCTGATCCATCATCTGGGTGATGGTCAGCACCTGCCGGGGGTGCTCCATCAGCATTTCCATCAGCTGAAAGGGTTTGTTGCCGAGGAGAACGCTATTTTTGCCGCAGGCGAGGGTCATGCCGCCCTTATCAAGCGCGAGATCGCCGCAGCGGATGATATCGGGCATATAGGCGGCCTTGCGCCGCAACATCGCGCGCACGCGGGCCAGCAGCTCGCTGGTCGCAAAGGGCTTGGGCAGATAGTCGTCCGCGCCCGCGTCCAGCCCCTTGACCCGGTCCTCCACCGCGTCTCGGGCGGTCATCATCAGGCAGGGCAGGTCAATCCCCTCCTGGCGGAGGCGTTTCAATACCTCCACCCCACTCACTCTGGGCATCATCCAGTCGAGAATCAGGCCGTCATAGCCGCCGCCCCGCGCGTAATCCAGCGCGTCCTCTCCGTTGTACACGGCGTCCACCGTATAGCCGGAGCGCGTCAGCAGGGTCTGGACAGCTTTGGAAAGCTCCCTGTCATCCTCAGCAAATAGCAGTCTCATTTCATCACCTGTGGGTATTCTATCAAATTTATGCTGAAACAGTAAACTGTCAAGGCGCGGGAGAGCCCTATGGCTCCCCCGCGCCCGGCTGGAGCGCAAGCCTCTTGCTGCGCCGGCCTTTATTCTCAGCTCACGCTGCTTTGCTTAGCGTCAGGGTTTGTTCCAGCGGCCGCCGCCAAGGCCCATGCCAAAGCCATTGCCTTTGCCGTTGCGCTGCCTGCCGCCATTCATGTTCATGAAACCACAGCCCATACCCCGGCCATTGCTTCCGCGGCGCCCCATGCCCATACCGGGCATATCAGCCTGACGGCTCTCCATGCGCTCCTTGCAATAGGCAAGGATTTTGTCGGCCTGTTCCTGGGTCAGCTTACCGGCGGTCACCAATTCCTTGAGCTCTTCTTCCATGTCGGTCAGACGCTCCTCCTGGCGCGCATTCCGCAGCGCCTCAAAGGCCTCTTCCAACGCGGCATCGTCAGTGGTCTCGGTCTGCGCCGTCTCCGCAACCGCGGGAGCGGCAGCTTCTTGCGCGAAGGCGGCTGCGCCTAAAGCGACAACCAGCGCAAAAGTGAGAATCCCCGCGAATAACCTTGAGTACATTTTCATCGTTTTCTCTCCTTTTCATTTTGTCTTATCCCTTGGGACAATCAGAGTATCGCACGGCATCCTTAAGCGAGCCTAAAACCGCAAAAAAGATTTTTTGAAAATTATCCCGCGGAAAAAGCGCAGGTTTTTTCGGTATAAATCGTATGCAT
>CAYZTQ010000150.1:0-2868 GCA_964481445.1 uncultured Christensenella sp.
TATCAGCGCAGAAACGCCAAACCCGAAAGCATGCTTGCAAGCATTTCCGAAAAAGAAAAGGTGCAGTTTGTCCGCGCGATCGTGCATTCGCTGATTCAGAGGATATTTACCGAAAGCTGGGACAGGGAAACCTTCCTGTCGCATTACAACCAACATGTGAAATGGATGAAAGAAGGGCTGCAATCATGATGCATCTGATGGAACCTTTGTTTAACCTGGCTTATCTGGGCGTCGTCATCACGCTGGGCGTCCGCCTGCTGTTTGAAAGGAAACGGGACGCCAAAGTGTACGGCGTCATGGCCATTCTGCTTGGCCTCGGAGACGCCTTTCACCTGATTCCGAGGATCGTCAGCCACCTGACGGAAGGCGGCTTTGAGCGCTACGTTGCCGCCCTGTCCTGGGGCGAATTTGTAACCAGCATCACCATGACCGTTTTCTATCTGCTTTTTTATGATTACTACTGCAACAGAAGCGGCGATACGGACAGGAAAAAGCGCGTCCTCCTGTATGCCCTGGCCGCCGTCCGCATCGTGCTGACCGCGCTGCCTCAGAACCTGTGGGGTACCAAGGGCAGCTATCTTTTCGGCATCCTGTGCAACCTGCCCTTTGCCGCCATGGGCCTGCTGCTCATCCTGTGGACATGGAAATACCGGCAGAAGGAAGGGCTCAGGCACACCAGCCTGCTGATCGCCGTCAGTTTCCTTTGCTACCTGCCGGTCGTCGTCGGCGCCAGGTTTGTGCCGGTGCTGGGGGCGCTGATGATCCCGAAGACCGTCGCCTATGTGCTTCTGGTCGCGGTCGGTTACCGCTACTTCATCCCCGGTTTCAAAGCGGAGAACCTGCTTAAGCTGTCCGCTTCGCTGCTGATTGCCGGTCTGCTGGGCGGCGTATTCTTCCGCGAATTCACCAAGGCTTTCGGCTGGGCCGCTCAGACGATGCTCGGCGTGACGCACACGCACCTGATCGCGATGGGCTTTCTCTTTTACGCCGTTCTCTTTGCCATCTTCCAGCAGGAGAAGGGTGAGCTCCCGCAGCTCAAGCGAGCCGTCACGGTCTACAACACCGGCCTCGTCTGGACGGTCGTCACCATGATGGTCCGCGGCATCTACCAGATCACCGCGCAGGGGCAGACCCTCTTCCCGGACGCCGCGCTCTCGGGCATGGCGGGGCTCGGCCATGTGATACTGGCCGTCGGGCTGGTCTGGATCATGGCCCGCGCCATCCGGATGAAAGCAGACGGGGAGCAGCCGAATGGATAAGCGCCGTTTTTTTGAGGTGGAAAAGCGAACGCTGATCCTGATCGCCGGCCTCGTCTGGCTCATCGCCGGGTTCAACGTCAGCCGGCTCGGCATCCTCGCCTACGGGCAGCTCGGCAGCGTCGCGCTCACGGACTGCCTGCTGTCCGCCGCCGTTTTTCTGGCCTTCGGCCTGATGTTTTATAAGATGAGCCAAAAGCATCTGAAGAGGATCACCGGCAGAGAAGAGAAATACAGGCCGTTCTGGATCTTCTTCGATCTGAAGTCCTATCTGATCATGACCTTCATGATGTCCGGCGGGATCTGGCTCCGGGCTTCCCGGATAGCGCCCGATCAGTTTATTGCAATCTTCTATACGGGCCTTGGGCTCGCGCTGGCTCTGGCGGGCCTTGTGCTTCTTCTCGCCTTCCTGAAAGAGAAGAAAGGCCGCACCGCGGACGCTCAGGCAGACCCGCGATGACAGCAAAAGGCGGATATTCTTAAGCTTTCAATATCTGCAAGGCATTCACAGCAAACAAAAAGGGTACCGGGGAAAAGGCAAAATTCAACATTGCTATTTTAACATAAACCGGAAGTGAACAGAAAGACGGTCACGCGGAAAACAGCGCCGAAAAGGCGTCGGCTACTTATGATTCACTTCATCTGCTTTCCCCAGCGCACGGGGCACCTGCTCCACATACCAGGTTTTTCCGTCCGTTGACAGGTGAATGACCCCTCTGGTCGCAAGCAGATAGGGGATGCGGTTATTGTCAAGCGTCTTGCGCGTCCGTTTGCTGTTGACGCTTCCATTGGTAATAAAAGCCAGCTCGGGAGAGGTGCTTTTCAGAAAGCCCGCACTCAGATTCTCGAGACCATGGTGAGGCTCTTTGAGGATATCCACATCCAGTGCGTCTCCCTGTTCCCTCTCAAAGACGCCCTGGCTTTTGTGGCCGATGTCCGCCGTCAGAAGCAGGGAGGCTTCACGATACCGAATCATCAGCATGGCGGACTGCTCGTTGGCATTTGCACCCTTCAGGTTTTGCATCATGCTGATTTCTACACCCTCCGCAAAGGGAAGGAGCTCCCCCGGCAGCAATCTTTGCATGTGCAGGCCAAGTTCCGCCAGATGTCGCACGGCGCGGCGCTGAATGATGGCCGGGTCTTCAGCGTCTTCCGGAAAGGCCGTATAGAAGGCCCTGACCTTCACTTTTTCCGTCAGGTCAAACAACCCGCCCACATGGTCCCTGTGCGGATGCGTGTTAAAAACGGTCAGATCATCCGCTGAAAGTTCGCTCAGCATGGCCTCAAGCTGCGGAAAATGCTTTTCATCTCCGGTATCCACCAGGAGATCATCCTCTCCATGGCGCAGCAGCATGCTGTCGCCGCCAAGCAGATCCAGCACATACAGGTGCAGCAGCTCCTCGCCCTGTTTCAGATGCGAAGCCTCGGGGGCGACAAATACTTTCTGCCCGGCTCGGGCAAAAAGCGGCAAGAGCGCCAGCAACAAAGCAAGCGCCGCCGCGTATTTCGGATGTCTGGTGGATTGCATACGCGCAATGCTCCTTCAACAACAAATGCAGAACTGTTGCTCAGCCGTTGACCACATGGACAGGCTTTCCTTCAAGAAAGCTTC
>CAYZTQ010000151.1:0-2814 GCA_964481445.1 uncultured Christensenella sp.
CTGAAGGACAAAATCCCCATTTTTCAAAAGGATCTGCGCGACCTTGAAAAGTTTGCGGAAAATACCTGCGTCATCGTCAACCCGCCCTACGGCGAGCGGCTGGGCAGCAAGAAAGAAGCCGACGCGCTGTACCGCGGCATGCGCAGGCTGGAAAGCGCGGCGGGCGCCGCCTCTGTGTGCGTGCTGACCGCAAGCCCCTCCTTTGAGCGGCTGTACGGCAGGCGCGCGCAAAGAAAACGCCGGCTGTACAACGGCCGATTGGAGTGCGAATATCTGATTTTCTAATCGATTTCTTTCAGGCTTCCCGCGTTTCCGGCTCCCGAAAGTCGGGGTCGGCGGCAGGCAGCCGGTCGCAGACCATGAGCCAGGCATCCTCGCCCGTATCCTCGTAATAGCGCTTGCGCACATGCACCTTGATGAAGCCGAGCGAGGTATAGAGCCTTTTGGCCGGCTCGTTGCTCTCACGTACCTCGAGCGTCAGGTACTCGGCGCCGAGGTTGGCGGCGTACTGCATGAGCGCTTTTGTAATCAGCCTGCCACAGCCCCTGCCCCGCCTGTCTTCCCGCACGGCGATGTTGGTGACATGCGCCTGATCCAGAATAATATGCGCGCCCGCGAAGGCAACGATTTCGCCCGCATCCTCGATGACGAGGTAGCGGGCTACTTTGTTTTCGGTCATTTCATAGACAAAATCCTTCTCCGACCAGGGGGTGGAGAAGACGGCCGCCTCCAGCGCGTGCACGGCCGGCACATCCTTGAGCGTCATGCGGCGGATGAGGGGCTCAGCCATGCTTTGCCTCCCGCTCGCGCTCGGCCTGCGGACGGCGCAGATAAAGGGGCAGCAGTTCCTGCGGCAGAAGCGAATTTTCCCGGCCGCGCCAGGCGAGCATGGCGGCTGCCCCGGCCTTCAGCAGGTTCAGGTGCGGCGGGGCGAATTCCGCCCGATCGCCCAGCGCCTCCCGGATGGCCGCTTCATACACCGGCGCGCCGTCTCCCACAAACAGAAAATGGTCGCCCAGCGGCCTGATTTTTTCAAGGTATTCGGGCAGCTTCAGCGCGGCGTCCTCCATCAGGCGGCTGCCCTGCTGAAAGGCCGCGCCGTACACCTGGCCCACCCGCGCGTCGCGAATCGGGCAGATGACATGGTCGCTGACGCAAAGGCCCTCGGCCAGCGCCTCCAGCGCGTCGACGGCCATGCAGCGCTTATCAAGCCCCAGCGCCATCGCCTGCGCCGCGGCCACGCCGATGCGCACCCCGGTAAAGGAACCGGGGCCGACCACGGCGGCAAAATAATCCATTTCCTTCATGGCAAGGTCGCTGGCGCGGAGGGCTTCCTCCGCCATCGGCATCAGGTTGACCGAATGGGTCAGCTTGTTGACCAGCGTAGCCTCGTAGATCAGCTGGCCGTCCCGCAGCAGGGCAAGGCTCGCCGAGGGGCCTGAGGTATCCAGACACATCAGCATCACGGTCGCTTTTCCCCTTCCTCCATCAACTTATCAAGCCCAGGCAGCAGGAAGCCGCCGCGCGGCGCAAAGCGCACCAGGCGGCCTTCGCCTTCGGGCAGTTTCTCAATGATGACTTCAAGGCAGCGTTCGGGCAGCAGCTCGGGCGCGCGCTCGTGCCACTCGATGGCGCTGACGCAGGCGCCGCCGATCTGCTCGTCCAGCCCCGATTCCAGCAGCTCTTCCGCGCTGGTGACGCGATACCAGTCGAAGTGGTGGAAGGGCAACCTGCCCTCCTCATACACGTTGAGGATGGTAAAGGTCGGGCTGGGAACAGGCCCCTTGACGCCGAGCCCGCGGGCCAGGCCGCGGCAGAACTCGCTTTTGCCGGCGCTCATGTCGCCCGTCAGTAGCAGCACGTCGCCGGGCCGCAGCAGGGCGGACAGGGCGGAGCCGAGGCCCCGCATGTCTTCCGCCGTATCAATCACAGTTGTCAGCAAGTTACACCCTTCCCTTTTTGAGCAGCGGCGACAGGTAGGGGTAAATCAGGTAGGTCACCACACTGATAACGAGGCCCTTGATCAGGTTGAAGGGGCCGGTCACATAGAAGATCAGCTTGGGCAGCGTATCGATTTTTAAGAACGGCACAGCCTTGTCCATAATGCCGACGATGCTTTCGACCGACATGAAGCTGGTATACAGCGGGATCAGCACAAAATAGTTCATCAGCATGCCCGCGGGTATCATCAGCAGGGTGCCGCAGAGCATGCCCCAGAGCACCGTCCTGATGTTGCGGTGTCTGGTATAGGCGAGGGTAGGCGGCAGGATCAGGCAGGAGAGCAGCGCAAAGTCGGCAATCTCGCCGATGCCCCCTGAGGAGGAACCGATGAGGCCCAGCAGATCCTTGATCAGCAGGGTCAGGATGCCCGCCTGCGGGCCCATGGAAAAGCCCGCCAGCAGCACCGGGATGCCGCTCAAATCCAGCTTATAAAAGCCGACAAGCGGTATCTCAAAAAAGCGGAACAGCACAAAGGCTACGGCGGAGAGCAGCGCGACGCGCACCATCATTTGCGTCGAAAACAGTTTCTTTCGGGTCGTCATCATGAAACCTCCTGTGTTTTTCAAGCAGCTTCTCCCCGGGTATGAAACAGCCCCCAGAATTGCTTCAGGGGGCGTGCATTGCCTAAGCAAAACGCATTCTTCTCTCATCCAGACTGTAACTGTCGGCCATGGAATCACACCATGTCAGCCTTTCGGCTCGCGGGCTTGACCGCCGGTGGGGACTTTCACCCCGCCCTGAAGTTGCTTGGTATTCAATTCACGCAGAGTATAGCATCAGATAGTTTGGGTGTCAACGCATTCCCTCTTTCAG
>CAYZTQ010000152.1:0-2700 GCA_964481445.1 uncultured Christensenella sp.
GCGCCTGAAACTCGGGCAGGATGGTCTTGAGGGCGCGCAGGTCTTTCTTGCGGCCGTGCAGCAGGATGATGCTGCCGTTCTGCGTTTCCCGTAGAATATCCTTTGGGTTGGTGGAGTCGATATCCCAGAGCACGGCGTGCTCGTAGCCCGCGTCGTGGATGGCCTTGGCGAAGGCGCTTCTGGTGCCCCGGTGGCGGCCCGCGCCATAGGGATAGCGCACAGTGTTCATCTTGTGGGGATGGCCGAGCGCTTTTTCAAGGCGCTTTTCCATATTTTTCAGCTGGGCGATGATGCTGTCGCGGCCGGCCTTGTCCAGGTTCTTGTGGGTGTTGCTGTGGTTGCCGATCTCATGCCCCTCATCGATGGCGCGCTGCCACACGGCGCCGTCCTTCTTCATCACGTTGTTGCCGATGGGGTAGAGCGTCAGCTTGCAGCCGTACTCATCCGCGATATCCAGAAACTCGCCCAGAATCTCAGGCTCAAACCAATCGTCCACCGTCACGGCGATGCGCTTCTCCTCGCGGCTTCCGTTGGTATACTGAGTGATATATTTAGGCTTCTCTTCCGAAAAAGCCGTGGTGACCAAAAGGCAGCACAGCAGGCCGACGACAAGCAGTTTCCGCAAAATCCCTACCCCCTTCGCTTCGTTTTCAGTATAGAAAGGCCCCGGAGCGCTGTCAAGGCAAAGCGGCCGCATGGGCGGCTTGTTACAATTGACGGATCGGTCTCCCTCTTCCGCCGAAAGCAGAAGCAATAAAAAATCCGGGGAAGGCTTATTACATGAAGCCTTCCCCGCTATTCTACCCTGTTGTCCTCTCAAATAAATTTGCTCAGCCCAGCACCATGCGGTCGGGGATCTCCTCCTCATCGCCCTTCGCCTTTTCAAAGAGCTTGAGCAGGTCTTCCACCGTCAGGTTCTTTTTCTCTTCGCCCGACACGTCCACCGCGATGCTGCCGCCCGACATCATGATGAGGCGGTTGCCGTAGCGGATGGCGTCGCGCATGTTGTGGGTGACCATCATGGTGGTCAGCTTTCCCTTTTCAATGATGCGGTCGCTGAGCTCCAGCACCTTTTTGGCCGTCCTCGGGTCAAGCGCCGCGGTGTGCTCATCCAGCAGCAGAAGCTTGGGCTCGCGCAGCGTGGCCATCAGCAGGGTCAGCGCCTGCCGCTGGCCGCCCGAAAGCAGGCCCACCTTGGCGCCCAGCCTGTCCTCCAGACCCAGATCGAGCGCGCTGAGCATGTTTTTATATTCTTCCCGCTCCCTGCGGGTCACGCCCCAGGAAAGCCCGCGCGGCTGCCCGCGGCGTCTGGCCAGCGCAAGGTTCTCTTCGATGTTCATATCGGCGCAGGTGCCCCGCATCGGGTCCTGAAACACGCGGCCCAGGTGTTTGGCCCGTTTGTATTCGGGCAGCCGGGTCACATCCACGCCGTCCACCACGATGCTGCCGCCGTCCGGCGGGTAGACGCCCGCCACGCAGTTGAGCAGGGTGGATTTGCCTGCCCCGTTGCCGCCGATGACGGTGACAAAATCACCCTGCCGCAGCGAGAGACTGACCCCTTCCAGCGCCACGCGCTCGTTGACCGTGCCGCGGTTGAATATTTTGCACAGGTTCTTTATTTCAAGCATGCTGCTGACCTCCCGGCAGGGCGCGGCGTCTTGCCTGCGCCGCCTTCTTGATGCCCGGCAGCGTCAGCGCCAGCACCACGGTGATGGCGGTAAACAGCTTCAGGTCGTCCGCCGGCATGCCCAGCTTCAGCACGAAGGCGATGATCAACCGGTAGATGATCGCGCCGGCCACCATGCTGGACAGACGGATAAAGAAGTTGCGCTTGCCAAACAGCACCTCGCCGATAAACAGCGAGGCCAGGCCGATGACAATGGCGCCCGTGCCCATCTGCAGGTCGGCGTAGTTCTGCGACTGCCCGATCATGGCGCCCGACAGCGCAATCAGGCCGTTTGACAGCACCATGCCGATGATGATGGTGGTATCGGTGTTGATGCCCTGCGCGCGCACCATGTGCGGGTTGTTGCCCGTGGCGCGGATAGCGCTGCCGATCTCGGTGCCGAAAAACCAGTAGAGCAGGCTGATGACAGCACCGCAGACAAGCAGCCCCACCACGATGACCGACAGGCCCTTGTCGATGCCCAGCAAAGACGCCACAGGGCTGTAGATGGTGGGCATGCGCAGCAGCGAGATATTGGCCTTGCCCATGATGTGCAGGTTGATGGAAAACAGGGCCGTCATCGTCAGGATGCCCGACAGCAGCGAGGGGATTTTCAGCTTGGTGTGCAGCAGGCCGTTGCACAGACCCGCCGTCATGCCGCACAGGATGGCCAGCAGCAGCCCGATATAGGCGCCGCCCCCGCCCGCGATGGCCTGCGCGGCCACGGCCGCGCCCAGCGTGATGGAGCCTTCGGCCGTCATATCCGCCATGCCCAGCACCGAATAGCTGATGTAGACCCCGATGGTCATCACCGCCCAGAGCAGGCCCAGCGACACAGCACCGATGATGATTTCTTGCATGATAAGCGCTTTCTCCTCATCAGCCGCCGGTCAGCGGAAAGACCTTCTTTCCGCTGACCGCGCGGCGGGAAATACAGATATTATACCAATGAAATTTGTTCATGCATCCAAAGCGGCGAGGAATTTTGGTCTGAAGCAAGGAGCGAAAGCGAAGGCGTAGCAGCGCTACGTCAA
>CAYZTQ010000153.1:0-2638 GCA_964481445.1 uncultured Christensenella sp.
CTCAGCTTCCCCGGCCAGCTGCGTCTTTCGGAGCTTCTGCGGCTGAACGCGGGCCTTTTGTGCCTGCATCTGTTCATCGCCGGGGTCTGCTTCTTCTTTTCCTGCCTGTGCTCGGATACCAAGTACAGCCTGGCCTTCGGCGCGGGCATCCCGGTGATGATGTATATTCTGCGGATGCTGGCCAACATGGGAGAAAAGGCCTCCGTCTTTGAAAAGCTGACCTTCTTCACCCTGCTTGACGCAGGCGGCCTCGCGGCGGGAGAGAGCGGCGCGATTCTTGGGGCGGGCCTCCTGCTGATCGGCGCCCTTGCGCTTGATGCGGGAGCGCTGCTGGTCTTCTCAAGAAAGGATCTGCATATCTGAACCCCCGATATACGGATGCAGTCAGAAAGGCTTCTCCAAAGGGAGGGCCTTTTGTTTAGGTTGCAAACTAACTTTCCTCCGGCTATCATTCAAAGCGGAAAATATCCTGACAAGAATGCAGAACCGGTGTGACGAAAAGCGCCCGAGCCCCGTCTAATGGATGTAAGCTTACAAAGGAGGCGAAGGCCTTGGACAAGGAGCGTTTCATCGCGGAAATCGAGGCGTGCGGCAGCATGATGTACCGCGTCGCCTACGCGATTTTGAGAAATGAGGAGGACTGCAAGGACGCCCTGCAGGAGGCGGTACTGAAGGCATGGGAAAAGCGCGCTTCCCTCAGAGAGATGCGGTACTTCCGCTCCTGGCTGACACGCATCCTGATCAACACAAGCTGCGACATCGGGAGAAAACGGAAGCGCACCGTTTCTCTGGAAGCCGTACCCGAGCAAAGCGTTGCCCCGCCGGACCCGGCGCTTGCGCTGGCGCTGGAAGCGCTGCCCGAAAAGCTGCGTCTGCCGCTGGTGCTGTGCTACTCGGAAGGCATGAGCTATGAGGAGGCGGCGCAGGCGCTGCGGATCCCCATGCCCACCCTGCGCGGCAGAATCCATCGGGGCAAGGAAAGATTGAGAAAGGAGCTGGACGCGGAATGAAGCAAAAACCGGATGACCTGAATCTGCGCGCCGCCTTCGGGCCTCTGCCTGAAAGCTGCCGCGAGGCGCTGATGAAAACGGCCCGCTCCGTCAAGGAGGAACCCATGAAACGTGCAAGCGTCAAAATCTCTCTGGTAGCTGCTGCCATCATCATCCTCGGCATGGCCGCGGCCATGGCGGTCAGCGAAGCGCTGGGCTGGACTGATTTCTTCAGCCGCTACTACAGCAACGCGGCTCTGCCCGAACAAGCGAAAGAGATACTGGATCGTACCGAAGAAAAAACCTTTACCCTCGGCCCTTTGACCTTCAGGGTGCAGCAGCTGATGGCGGACGGCCGGATTGCCCTTTCCACCACCAGAGTCACGGCGCAGGACGGGGAAAAAGCCCTGATCTGCATGGACGGCGCGCAGGCCGATGCCATCGGGGCAAACGGAGACAACGGCGCTCAACTGGCGCAGCAGCTCGGTTTGCCGCCCGAACTCAGCTGGATGGAAGCAGCGAAAAAGCTCTCCCTGCCGCTGTACAGCGCGCGCGCCATTCTGGAGCCCGCAGAAGAATATACGGGGCCCTCCGCCATGGAGGATATCCTCTATGACGAAAGCGGCGCGCTGCTCTGCTTCAGCATGACCGACCTGAACCGGGAAACCGTGAAAGACAGCCTGCCCGCGCAGATTTTCCTGCGTGTAGCCGCCATCGACCCGGAAACGGGTGAAGAGAAAGAAGCGCTGAAAGAGAGAAAGCCTCTGACCCTGCCTGTTTCCGGCACCATCGACTCGGCGGACTTGAAGCCCGCGGCGCCCTATGAGGCGATGGGCCTTTCGCTGGATGCCGCGCGGGCGGAGCTGACCCCCGCGGGTCTCTATCTGTACGCTGACTTCACCGCCAAGCCCGGCCTGACGCGGGAGGCCTTCCATCAGCAAGAGCTGGCTGCCGTCTGGTATGACGAAGATGGCAGCAAGTACCCGGACGGCATCAGCCTGAGCTATGACTTCAACACAGAAGACTGGCCCCGCATTCGTTATACCGGCATGATCGCGGCGGACAAAATCCCCCAAAAGCTGTGGTTTGCGCTTCTGGACGACAGCGCCGACCCCTTGGAAACAAAAGACAGGGCGGAACTGGTCAGATAGGCTTTCAGATTTTGACAAAATGGCCGCGGGGCAAACGCCCCGCGGCCGCAGACTATTGACAAACCCTATGGGTGGTGCAGGAGGGCCGCAGCCCTCCTGTTGGGGGTAGGCCTCGGCGGTCTCAATTCGCAATGGTCAAGCGCTTCGCGGTGCAGGCACCGCTCTCGCTTTCCCTTGCTTATTGGGCTGCCGGTTCGCTTCATCCCGCACAACGGGCGCTCACCTCTGCCCTTGCGCGGCGAGGCCGTAAGCCTTGCGTAGCAAGGGTTTCCTTGTCTCAATTCGCAATAGTCGCCTTCTTCGCGCTTACGCGCTTGAAGGTTCCTTTGCTCATTGGGGCTTCACTTCACTTGCTCCACCACAGGCGGCGTTCAGTTTCGCCCCTTCCGCCGCCCGGAGAGCAAAGCGAAAAGGCGGATGGCCGTTTCAAGCGATGGTTGGATAAAAGGTTCAATCAATAGGTCTTGATCATGGCGCGGGCAACATCCAGAACGTAGG
>CAYZTQ010000154.1:0-2563 GCA_964481445.1 uncultured Christensenella sp.
GCGGCTTCCGCTTCGCCGCCTGCCTTTTCCTGCTCCTCTTCCGCCTCCAGCAGGTCTTCCGCCCTGATCTCCATCAGCTGCTCGCGGCTCAATTCTCCTGTCAGCTTGGAAAGGCGGTTGGCCTGTCGGGAGATGGATTTTTCAAACAGGTTGCGCACGCCGCGCGCGTTGCCAAAACCGACAGGGTCCTTTGATTTCTCGGTCAGGATGGCCTCCAGCTCATCCCTGGCGTCCTCCGCCAGGGTATAGCCCGCCTTATCGCAGCGCATCCTGAAGATGCCCATCATTTCTTCCACCGTATAGTCGGGGAAGTGGATAAAGCGGTTGAAGCGGCTTTCAAGGCCGGGGTTGGAATGCACAAACTCCTCCATCAGCTCGATATAGCCCGCCACGATCACAATCAGATCGTCCCGGTAATCCTCCATGGCCTTCAGCAGCGTCTCGACGGCTTCCTGCCCGTAGTCCTGCGGGCCGCGTGTGGTCAGCGCGTAGGCCTCATCGATGAACAATACGCCGCCCAGCGCCTTCTGCACGGCTTCCTGCGTCTTGATGGCTGTCTGGCCCACATAGCCCGCCACCAGCCCGCTGCGATCCACCTCCACCAGATGGCCCTTGGAAAGGATATCAAGGCTGTGGTAGATGCGGCTCATGATGCGGGCGATGGTCGTTTTGCCGGTGCCGGGGTTGCCGGAAAACACCATGTGCAGGCTGATATCCTCCACCTTCAAACCATGCCCGCGCCGCAATTTATTGATGGTCACGAGGTTGATCAGATTGTCCACCTCGCGCTTGACGCCGTCCAGCCCGATCAGGCTGTTCAGCTCTTCCTTCAGCCTGGCGATATCCTCCTTAGGCGGCGCTTCCTCCGCCTTTTGGGCGGCCTGCTGCTTCTTTTCCTTCGCCGTTTCGGCGGGCTTCCCGCTGTCCTTCCCCGTAAAATCGATCACGGGCACCTCGGGATAGCCCGGGGGCGGCGTCAGCGGCAGATCGCCCTCCGTCTCTTCCCTGACGCCAAACAGATCGTCCCCCACCCGTTCCAGATTCTTATCCGTCATCTGGCGGATGATCTCATTCTGCAGCCGGATGATCTCCTCCCGGCGCTTTTCCGCATCCCTGTTCATGGCCGCCTCCCCAGTTTTCTATGCGTTCCATTATACATGCCGGAAGCGCCTTTGTCTGTATCCAGCGCGCCGCCTGCCAATTGGCCCGTTTTGCCCGCGCGCCGTGTTTTGATTAAAATTATGTTACACGCCGTACACATTTTAGACATAGTTAAGGCCCCTTTTTCTGGTAGCATGGTCGCATCCTGACAGCGGATGATTTCCCCGCCCGGGCGCGGGATATCCAGAAGGGAGAACAAGCTCATGAGCAGGCTTACAAAGCCGGCGGCGGCCGTCCTGGCCATCCTGCTGGCATGCGCGCTGCCAATCGGACAGGCGCTGGCCGTCACCATCAGCGAAAGCATCACGGAGATTGACCTCGCCAGCCTGAAGGAGGCCCCGGGCGTGCAGGTGACGCGCCCTGCGCAAAGCCCATCCCCCGCCGCGCCGGAAGAAGCGGCGGCAGGCGCCGTATATACCATCACGCAAAGCGGCATCTACCGCTTCTTCGGCGAGCTGCAAAACGGCCAGATCCGCGTGGACGCCCCCGATTCCGATCAGGTGCAGATCATCTTAAGCGGCGTCACGCTGAGCAGCCAGAGCGCGCCCGCGCTGTATATCAGAAACGCCGCGGAAACGGCGGACGGCCCCGCCCCGGTGCGCATCAGGCTGGAAGCCGGAAGCAGAAACCTGATCAGCGGGGCTTCTTACGCTGCGCAGGAGGATCAGGAGGGGCAGCCCCTCCGCGGCGAAGGGGCGATCTGCAGCGAGGTCAGCCTCGTCTTTGACGGCGGCGGCAGCCTTGAGCTGACCGCTTCCGGCAAAGGCATCGCCGCCCGGGGCAGCCTGACTTTTGACGGTGGCGATATCAGCATCCGCGCCGGCGGCGACGCCGTCAGCGCGGAGGGGGCCGGTTCGGTGCTGATGGGCGGCGGCTGGCTTTCCGCGAAGTCCGAAGGCGGCAGGGGCAGCGGCATCCGCGCGGGCGGCGGCATCACCATCAGCGGCGGCACCCTCATCGCCTCAGCCGACCCGGCCGGCGCGGAAAGCGCCCTGGTTTCGCCGCTGCCAGTGAGCATCAACGGCGGAACCCTGGCCGCCAGCGGCAACAGCTATGGAAGAATCAATGAGCACTCTGCGCAGCGCTTTGTTCACCTTGTTTTCTCACAGCCCCTTGAGGCAGACACGCCCCTCGTGATGACTGAAAAAGAGGGGCGCGCGCTGATGGCCTTCGCCCCTTCCTCCGCTTATACGCAGCTGACGCTCAGTGCGCCTTCGCTTTCTGACGGCCAGTACCGGCTCTATCAGGGCGGCAGGCTGGACAGCGAGTCAAGAGACGGCCTCTACGCTCCCGGCGCCGCCTATCTGCCCGGAAGCCTGCTGCAAAACAGCGGCAGCACGCAGGATCAGGCCGTCATCGCCGGCTTTATGAAAAAGCCCGGCGAGACGGAGCAGACGCCGCG
>CAYZTQ010000155.1:0-2543 GCA_964481445.1 uncultured Christensenella sp.
TCAGCTGCCCCGGGAAGGCTGAGGCAGGCATGAAGCCCGTTTGCCCGCTCGGGACCTCGACATGGCACCAATCCCCCTCCTGCCCCAGCAGTTTGACGGTTTCGGCAAAGGGAAAGCTGCCCTGATTGGGGGATTGCTGCGAAGGCCCTAATTTCAGGATGACGGGGCCACTGTTTTTAGGCGCAATCAGGAGCAGAGGTATTTGTGTTTCCGGCGGCTGAGCCGGGTAAAAATCCTCAAGGAATTTATCCATCATGTAGCCCGCGCGCATATCCAGCCGCACTTTGGTATACCCGTTTCGGGATGGCCCCAGCACGATCGGCATCACGCCGGTATAATAGCGCCCCAGCGAAAGCGAACCGCGCTGCGGATTCTGCCGCAGGTTGAGGCGCTCGCCGGGTTTGGGGTTATTGATGTACACCAGGCGGTGCCAGTCCCCCGCGGGGACGCGCTCGAAGTCGCTCTTCCACAGCCACAGGGTTTTGGCTTCCCCCGAAAGCAGGTAGACGACGGCCTCCAGCATCTCCCCCTTCTCCCCGATGACGCGCACCACCTGATCGTGGCTCAGGGCGTTGAACAGGCGGTCGCCGCTCTCGTGCGGAGCGGCGGGGCTCGCGGCCTCCGACCGGCACCAGGCGTCATATGGCTCAAACTCCTTTTCCGCCGCGGCGGGTAGAAGAAGCGCAAGGCAGCAGAAAAGGCACAGGCAGACCGTCAGATGTTTCAAGAGGGTATCCTCCTTTATCTCTCTATATAAAAGAAACGGACGAGAGCGTCCGTTTCCTGCATGGTGTGTCAAATAATTACCGGAGAAGACCCAGGAAGGCCGCCAGCTCCAGCGGCTCGAGGCGGTAGGGGGAGCCGAGGCCCTGGAAGAAGCCGTGGGCTTCGATCAGGTGGATGCTCATATCCGTCCACAGCATGGTCTTGCCCTCGGCGTTTTTCACGGTGGTGTTGCGCTTGGCCTCGCGTGCGCCGTGCTTGAAGGGGCAGCCGAAGCGGCCCATGTATTCTTCCACCAGCACCGTGTAGCCGTCCACCGGCGTTTCAAAGCCCTGGTTCTCAAGCCCTTTCAAGGTCAAGGCACGCATGGCCTCCGCCAGCTGCTGCTGCGTCAGGCCCGCGGCGTGCAGCTCGGCCAGATCCGTCTCGATAATCTCGGCGATCGGCCGGGTATCGTCCGCCAGAAAGCTCTCTCGCATATCCTGCCGGATTTTCAGTTCAACGGGATTTTCTTTCATGCCGCCCTCCTCAGAACTTGTCGTAGAAGATGGTCTGGTCGGTGAAGCCCTTGGATTTCAGCACCTTGATGCAGGCGTCCAGCATGCCCGGGCTGCCGCAGAGATAGGCTTCCTTGCTTTCACCCGTATCCACCTGCTGGTCGAGCGCCACGGTGACAAAGCCGGTATCGCCCGTCCAGTTGTCCTCCGGCTTGGGGAAGGCCAGGCAGGGGATGAAGGTGAACTGCGGGTGCTCCTTCTGAATCGCGGCGAACTCATCCATGTAATACAGGTCGCGCAGCGTGTTGGCGCCAAAGAAGAAGCGCATCTTGTGCGGCAGCCCCTTCTCAATGACATCGTACACAAGGCTGCGGATGGGCGCGAGGCCCGAGCCGCCCGCAATCATGATCAGCTCGTCGCAGTTGCCGCGCAGGTAGAAATCGCCGTAGGGGCCGGAGAGGCGCACCTTGTCGCCCTCCTTGAGGGCGGTGTGCACATAGCCCGTCACCAGCCCGCCCGGCACCAGGCGGATCAGCAGCTCCACATGGTCGTGCTCGGACGATTTGGAGGAGATGGAGTAGGCGCGGAAGGCCTCCTCCTTCACCTTGCCGTAGGGCTTGGAGTAAAACTGCATGAACTGCCCGGCCTTGAAGTTGATCTGCTGCCCTTCGGGGATCTTCATGCGCAGGCGCTTGATATCGTAGGTCATATCCGTGATGGATTCAACCTCGCAGATAAACTCCTGAATATTGAACAGCTCCTCGGGGATGCCGAGCTTCATGTTGCCCTTCACCTTGATCTGGCAGGAAAGGCGCATGTGTTTGGCGCGCTCCTGCTGCGACAGGTAGGGCTCTTCCGTGGGCAGGATGGGGCCAGCGCCCTCCAGCACCTGCACCTTGCACAGGCCGCAGGTGGCCTTGCCGCCGCAGGCGGAGGGGATGTAGATCTTTTCGGATGCCAGGGTGGAAAGCAGCGAGCGGCCGCCCTCCACCTTCAGCTTCTTTTTGCCGCCGTTGATATCCAGCTCGCAGGTGCCGTAGTTGTTGAACACCTTTTCAGAGACCGAGATGATGGCGCTGAGCGCGGCGGAGATCAGCGATAGGATGCCGACCGTTCTGAGTATGACAGAAAAATCCATTGCTCCGCCTCCTTACTGAATGGTGAAGATGCCCGAGAAGCCGATGAAGGCCATCGCCATGATGCCCGTGATGATGAAGCTGATGGCGGTGCCGGACATGCCGGCGGGCAGCTTGCTTTTTGCCATCTTCTCGCGGATGGCGGCCAGCATGTTGATGGCCAGCCACCAGCCCAGGCCCGAGCCGA
>CAYZTQ010000156.1:0-2541 GCA_964481445.1 uncultured Christensenella sp.
CCGATGATATCGCCTCCGACCGCCTCGCGCAGGCGAAGCAGGGTGGAAGGATTGTACACGCAGAAGCCGGGATGCATCTCAAAGGCGATGCGCCTCACGCCATGGGCGGCGGCAAAGGCGGCCGTCTCCTTCCAGTAAGGGATCAGCACCTTGTTCCACTGGTAATCGAGCACCTGCATATAGTCTTCAGGCCAGGCGCAGGTAACCCAGTTGGGCATTTTGTCTTCCGGGCTTCCGCCGGGACAGCCTGAGAAGGTGACCACGCGGTCGATGCCCAGCT
Organism: uncultured Christensenella sp.; assembly: GCA_964481445.1. Classification (GTDB taxonomy): domain Bacteria; phylum Bacillota; class Clostridia; order Christensenellales; family Aristaeellaceae; genus UBA1038. Next base: position 281 of record CAYZTQ010000156.1, read on the forward strand.
TCTCGGCCAGCAGCACAGCATTCACAAAATCATCATGATACCCCCTGGCGATGGCCTTGTCGGGGTGCACGGCGTTGCCGTGCACGGAGAGCGCGGCCAGCTCCAGCCCGCTTTCTGCGATGGTGGATTTGAATGCTTCCAGCTTCTTTTCGTCGGCCAGAAGCTCCGCCGGGTTGCAGTGCGCCTTGCCCGGGTAGCCGCCGCAGCCGATTTCGACGGCCTGCACGCCCTGGGCTTTCAGGAAGGCCAGCGCTTCCTTGAGCGGCTGGCTGCTGAGCAAAACGGCAAATACGGATAGTTTCATGGATACCCTCCTATATTAATAATCAAAAGCAGATCAATGCGGCAGTCCTGCGCTTCATCATCAAACCTGCCGGCCACGCCGCAAAGGGCAAGGCATTTCTGTAAACGCATGCCTTCAATCCGGCAAAACGCCCTGTATATTATGGCAAAAAGCCCGCGGCAATGCAATGCGGGAACTGCTTTTCGAAAACGAAAGCAGAAAATATTCAAACCGATATATATTGACATCTTATATTATATGTCATATAGTATTATGCGGAAGGGAGGTTTCAGCATGGATGTTCAACTGAAGCGCGGAGTTATCGAGGCCTGCGTGCTGAAGCTGCTCAGCCACGGCGACAGCTATGGGTATCTGCTCAGCCGCGACGCGCAGGATATTATCAGCCTGTCGGAATCCACACTCTACCCCGTGCTCAAACGGCTTGAAAGCGCCGGAGCCGTCTCCAGCTACAGGCGCGAGCATAATGGCAGGCTGCGCAAATACTACAGCCTGACGGATACGGGCAGAGCGATGATCGACAGTTTTCTTTCGGAATGGGCCGAAATCAGCAGGGTATACGAATTTATCAGGGAGGACCGCCATGAATAAGGCAGAGTTTCTAAGCGCGCTCGGGGAGGCGCTGAGCCCTCTCAGGGAGCAGGAAAAGCAGGACGCTCTCAGCTATTACGATGAATGGATCGACGACAGCATGCAGGACCGCTCCTGCGGCGAAGAAGAAGCGGTAGCGGCGCTCGCAAGCCCGAAGGATATCGCGGCGGGCATTCTTGAAGGCCGGGAGAAAGAAAGCCGCGTCCCACCCGTTCAGGCAGGCGAAAGCGGCGGCCTGCGCACGCTGAAAGCGCGCGGGGATAATGTGCGGCATATCCTCATCCGCACCAGAAACTGCGGCGTCACCATCCGCCCTTGCGAGGCGAACGAAGTGACGCTGCGCTACAACGAGGATGAGTACCAAAGCTACGACTGCACGCTGGAAGACGGCACGCTGAGGCTGGAGCTGCGCCCGCAGACGCGCTTTTTCTTCGGCATCAACCTCTTCTTTTCGCGTCAGTACAGCATCGAGCTGTGCCTGCCGCGCGATTGCGCCGCCTCGCTGGACGCGCAGAGCAGCAATGCCGCCGTGGAGATGGAGCAGATTTTGCTGTGGGGAGAGCTGCGGCTCAAGACCAGCAACGCCCGCATCAGCGCGCGGATGCTTGAAGCCAGGCATATCGACCTGAAAACCTCCAACGCCTCGCTTCGTCTGGAGCGGCTGAAAACCGACGGCATCATGACCCTGCGTACCAGCAACGGCCGCATCGAGGCCCGCGGCCTCTCTTCCCGCGGCGGCATCAGCCTGGAAACCTCCAACGGACGCATTGAGGCGGAGCAGATTGAAAGCGCTGCCTCCATCCGCCTTGAAAGCTCCAACGGCTCGCTGCGCGTTTCCGACCTTGCGGCGGAGAGCATCAGCCTGAAAACCTCAAACTCCTCAATCAGCGGCACGCTGCCCGGCCGGGCGGAGGATTACAGCGTGCTCAGCGCCACCAGCAACGGCAAGAACAGCCTGAAGGATCACGCCTTTGCCGGCCCCCGGAAGCTGAGCGCACATACCAGCAACGCGGCCATCAAGCTTGAATTTGAAGAGCAGTAACCGAAGGCTGCCCCTCACTCCTGACGGAAAGAGCCTCCGGCACTGCCATGATGCCGGAGGCTCTCTTTACTGTCAAAGAAGTATATATTGGGAGGTATCGTGGGGCAAAGCCCTCTGATTAAGATCGGCCTCGGCGGTCTCAATTCGCAATGGTCAAGCGCTTCGCGGTGCAGGCACCGCTTACGCTTTTCCTTGCTTATTGGGCTGCCGGTTCGCTGTATCCCGCACAGCGGGCGCTCACCTCTGCCCTTACGCGGCGAGGCCGCAAGCCTTACGTAGCAAGGGTTTCCTCGTCTCAATTCGCAATAGTCGCCTTCTTCGCGTCTA
>CAYZTQ010000157.1:0-2487 GCA_964481445.1 uncultured Christensenella sp.
GCGCGGGCGTGCAGGTAGCCGTCCGTCATCCAGGTCATCATGTCGAGAAACTGCTTTGGATCCACCCCTTCGCGGAACCTGCGGAAATCGATGTTCCGAAAATACTCGGCCAGTTTCCCGTCCGTCGCTTCGCTGATGGAGGCATGGAGCTTGCCGGAGACCTCCTCCTTTTCCGAGTAAAAGCTGCGCAGAACAAAGCCCATGATGTGCGGATTCTTTTTAAGCATCCGTACCTTCTTTTCCGAGCCGTAGGTCAGCAGATCAAAAAAGTCGGTGATCTCTTTCAGGTGCTGATCCATCACCGCCTCGGTGATCACCCGCATGGCGTAGTCATGCGTGCGCAGGTACAGCTCCTTTTTGTTGTGAAAGTAATAAAACAGCATGCCCTTGGAGATGCCGGCCTTCGCCGCGATCAGGTCGGTGGAGGCCCGCTTGAACTCATTCTCGCCGAAGACCTCCATGGCCGCGTTGAAGATGGCCAGCTGCTTTTCTTCCGGCAGTTCAAAAAAACGGTCGTTCACGCCTGCCTCCCCTTTCCCTTTGCATTGACCGTTTCGGTTTGACCGATCCGGTCAACATTCAGTGTAAAACATTGACTCAAATCTTCAAGGGGGTCGGGACGAAAATATACGATTTTTTTCCGGCGTTCCGGCAGTAGCAAAGGCATGCGACCGGACGGAACGGGGAAAAAAGAAAAAAGCCGGAAGCGCGCCGCGCCCCCGGCAAGCATCAGCAGTTCATCTTACTTCGCGGCCAGAATGGCCTCGTTGACCGCGCGGCGGATGGCAGTCACGGCGGCCGCGTCAAAGCGGCTGTCCTCAAAGGCGATGGGGCGCCCGGCCGCCTTTTCGATCACTTCCACGGCCCTGTCGTGCCCGACAAGCCCTTCCAGCAGCTGCATGGCGCGCAGATCCTGCATGGCCTCCTGCATCACGCACAGGCGCAGGGATTCCTTGGGCGTTCCATCCTCGCCGGGGTAGACGATGAAGGGGTCGCCCGCGGGCACCCAGCCGTCCGCGTCCGTGCTCAGGTAGGGGTTGACGGGATAATCCGAGTACTGGGCGCCGTAGAAGTTGAAGCCCCACTGCAGGAAGCCCGCGATGCCGTATTTGAACAGCTGCGCGCCCAGTATCCGCGTGCGGCCCGAGGGCATGGCGATAAAGCCGTTGGAGACCTTCCTGTGCTGCCCGCAGCAGTAATAGGCAAAGAGGCCAGGTACCTTCTTTTCAAGGAAGGGGCCGATATGGTCGGTGGCCACGATGGGCCGCTCGATGACGCCCTTTTCGTAGTAGTCATAGCTGCTGAGGGCGTCCGACACCAGGCAGCCCGAGAGCAGCGGCGCCAGCATCGCGCGCAGGGCCGCGTAGTGCGGCAGATGGGCTGCGCTGGGCTCATCGGAGAGGTGCCAGATGGCCCTGTCCTCGATGCCCTCGCTCTCAAGCAGCCTGCGCAGCGCGGGGATGTAGGCGGAGAGGAAGCCCTGGTACTCTTCGCCCGTTGCCTCCGTCTCCCAGCCGAACACGCGGCGCCAGCTGCCTTCGTCGTCCGCCATGATTTTGGGCGCGTGCTTCGCCCCCCACTGGGTGAACAGGTGGGGCATTTCATAGTAGCTGACGCCCAGCCGCTTGCACATCTTGATAAAGCGTTTGGCTTCGCTCATTTCAAAGCGCCACTCGCCTCCCTGCCTGCTGATCGAGACCAGCTGCACGGTCGCCCGCTCGCCGCCGATGCGGGTATCCAGCGGCGGGGTGTGCATGGGCACCATCACGGTGTTGATGCCGCCGCGCAGCGCGCAGGCAATATAGTTTTCGATGGCCTGCCAGTGCTTCTCGCCCAGCGGCTCCATGCCGTGGGCCTGCGCGATGCAGTCGTAATGCATCCAGCGGATATAGACCAGCTTCTGCTCTGGCAGCGCGGCGCTCAGCACGCGCAGGGTCTGGCTGAGGGAGGCCAGCTTTTCGCCGCTCTCATCGTCAAGCAGAGAGAGGCTGACGCCGTGTTCGCCCGCGGGCGTCAGCTCGTCCGTGCTGAGGCTGAGCCAGAGAAACTGCCACTGCCCCGGCTGCAGGCGCAGCCTGTGGCCGTCCGCCCTGTCCAGCAGGTCGGGGTAAAGGCCGGGCTGATCGGACAGATAGCCCTCGCCCGAATCCGGGTAGGCGGCCAGCCGCACCGGCACCGTCACCACGCGGCGCAGGCTGAGCTTTTCGCCAAAGGGAGAGGAAAGCTCAGCCCGCACGGGCAGGGCGCGGTCCGCCCCCTCCAGCCGGCAGGCGATCTGCCAGTGGATCACTTCCCCCCGCAGCCCCTCCAAATAGGGCGGGGCCATGCCCTCGGGGTCGTTCACCCAGGGCAGATATTTTTCCAGCGAAGAAACGGCGCGCAGCTGTATGTTCATGAGGCATTCCTTCCTTGGGCGGCAGGCGGCCGCCCTCTTTTGCTGCCCATGATTGTATCACGCGGGGCCGCCGCCTGCCAGCCCCGCCGCGG
>CAYZTQ010000158.1:0-2445 GCA_964481445.1 uncultured Christensenella sp.
TCCCGTAATAAAATCGCCCGTTGACAAAAGATGCTGACCTTTGTCAACGGGCTGAGGAGGCGCGTTTTGATGCGCCTCCTCTTCATTCTGTTCTCCACACGTGGTTGTTTGTATGGCTGGTTATGCGGATTTTTCAGCTTCTTCAAGAACAGGGGTTTCACCGATTTCAATGGTGCGGCTGCTCTTTTCCGGGATGGGCTTTGCCTTGGGCAGATTGACATAGAGCATGCCATCACGGTAGCTGGCGGTAATGGCATCAGCGTCAATCCCTTCCAGATTAAAGCTGCGCTGCACATGACCGGCTCGCCGCTCGCTGTAGCAATAGTTTTCATTTTGGCTGCTCTTTTCGCTTTCAATATCGGCGCTGATGGTCAACACATCTTTGTCGACTGTCAGCTGGATTTTGTCCTTGGGGATGCCCGGAAGCTCTGCGTCCAGCAGGTACGAATTGTCCCGCTCACGGATATCAACCCGGAAAGCATTGAGCGCGCCGCCGCTCATATCCATAAATGAGCGGAAGAAGGGATCGTTCAGCCAGCCGGTTCTTGCGCCGGAAAGATTATTGAGCATACGGTAAGGTATCATAGATAACATCATTTTATCCTCCTTTTGGACTGTACAAGGTCATCTTTTCTGATGACATCTGTACTATATCATAAAGGTCAAAGAAGGTCAATAGTGTTTTGCGTTTTTTTATGATGATTTCATTAACTGCATCATGACGACCTGCGGGCAGAGGCAAGATGAAGCAAACACCCTAAAGAGAGCGATTGGAATGAGAAAGCAGATTTAGCCATTTCAAGATATCCTGAAATCTCAGAGTGACCACCGGAAATAATAAACACCGGCAGATAGAGATGTGCGCTTTCAACTCTTCTGCCGGCATATATGCATCGTGTTGGGAGATATCAGCTTTGTGAAGTCTGCTTTTCCTTTTTATACTTTCTGATTCCGCGGACAAACGTGGAGAAGACCTGACACTTTTCATCGATTAAAATGAAGTCCGCGTCTTTTCCTCCCTCAATCGACCCTTTCTTATTTTGCACCCCAATGCTTCGCGCGGCGCTGAGTGAAGCCGCGTGAATGGCGGAAGGAAGAGGAACCTTTCCGAAAACATGCAGGTTGCGCACAGCTTCGTTGAGCTTGAGGACGCTCCCCGCGATTGTGCCATCCTGCAGCCTGCATTCAATGCCCTTGACATAAATCGGCTGACCGCCAAGCGAATAGACGCCATCAGGCTGACCGCCTGCCCGCGTACAGTCCGTAATCAGAACCAGATAACCCTGCTTTACATGATAGAGCATGCCAAACAATCCCTGATGCACATGAAAAGTATCTGCAATCAGCTCTGTGTAGACATCGTTTGTCAGAGCGGCGCCGACAATGCCTGGGTTGCGATGGTTGAGCGCTGTCTGGGCATTGAACAGATGAGTGATATGTGAGGCGCCGGCTTTGATGGCCTGCAGGGCAAGATCATAATCCGCGCTGCTGTGGCCGATTGAGACCGCAATGTCGCTCTGTGAGGTGACTTCCCGTATAAACTGAAGCCCGCCGTCCATTTCTGGGGCCATCGTAATTAACCGGATAACGTCTCGATGGGGCAATATAAGGTCAGCCCGTGGGGGCAGTATATGTTCCGCCGCCTGGGCTCCTTTTCGCTCAGGGTTAATGAAGGGGCCTTCGGCATGACATCCAATGATTTCAGCCCCTGGGAAGCTCTGCGTGCGGCTCTCCGGCATCAGACGCCGCACCACATCCAAAGCGGCTTCAATCTCTTTCCAGCTGACCGTCATCGTTGTTGGCAGAAAGGAAGTGACGCCGTTTGCCAGCAACCCTTCCGCAATAATCCTGACCCCTTCCTCACTGCCGTCAGAGGCGTCTTCTCCGAGGTAGCCGTGGACATGCACATCAATCAAACCAGGAGCTACATACAATCCTTCAGCGTCAATCACATCGGAATCCTGATTTGAAATATTCTCCGGCTCTACAATGCCTCTGAATTCATCATCAAACAGCAGTGCCTTGCCGCGAATCTCGTCATGGGGGGTAAGAATGATACCATTTATGATTGCTTTCACAGGTTTGTTCCTCGTTTCATCCTTTGTAACAGCGACCTGTTGTTATTATACCTTGTGCTTTTCACCTCATCAACACCGTGCAAGGATAGCCTGTGATTTGCGGAATACCTCAAAATAAAGAAATTTTACGCTATTGAAACCGTCCCATGCGCCGTTTCTGCCACGCTGAGAATCAAGAAGCTTCCCCAAAAACGAGAGTAACAAGCTGGAACAAGTTGGGAGTTACAATTTCATCGAAATTAGTGCTTGCAATTGAAGCCATCAGCGGTTATAATAACCTGCGTTGCCCGCTGATGTAGCTCAGTCGGTAGAGCGCATCCTTGGTAAGGATGAGGTCCCCGGTTCGAATCCGGGCATCAGCTCCATT
>CAYZTQ010000159.1:0-2393 GCA_964481445.1 uncultured Christensenella sp.
CCACATAGGTCAGCACGCTGCCGAAGGGCTCGATCCAGATGAGCGGCGGGTCGAGATCCATCCACATCATGCCGCCCTGCTCCGCGATGGCGTCCTCCTCCCCGATGGTGACCTCCTTGCTGCTGGCGTAGAGGGTGCCGTTGTCATCCTTGTGGATGGCCATGCCCTTGTAGATGCCCGGCGACTCCGCCACATAGCTCCAGCTGCTGCTTTTGTTGGAGGGGAAGACAGCCACCCGCTCGCCGTCCTTCATGACCCACAGCGCGATGCTGCGCCGGTTTTTGCCGCCGCTCAGAGAGGCGCTGAAATTGAGCGTTGTTCCGGCGGGGCCAGACAGCGGGCTCACGCTCAGGCGCAGCCTGGCTTCGGGTTCCGGCGCGGGCACGTCGGTCGGCTGCGTTTCATACACAACGATCAGGTTATGATTGGGTTGATGGCAAGGCCGTCTCCCGCCAGCGCGCCGGAGAGGGGCAGCACCAGCAGGGCGGCAATCAGCAAAAGAACCAGGGTTTTCATAGGGTATCCTCCTCATTTCAATTGGGGCGGGTCAGATTGTGAGACGTCAAAAGAGCCTTGTATGCGGCAGCCGTCAGAACAGGTCGGCTGCGCGCGGGGCGGTTCATCGGTTCATAGCGCAGAGGGTATTGGGCGGCATCCACCAGCAGTGCGGCCGCGTGCGCGCGGCCTGTCGATTCTGTCGGAGCGGTCAGGGGCAGGGCGCTTTCAGATGAAGTTTGTGTTTGTATGAACAATATAACGGCTGGCGGTATTCCGGACAACTATCCATTGGGGTAGGTTCGGGGCTTTTGAGCCATCTGCAACAAAAAACCCCACCTATCCTTTTGGGTAGGTAGGGGGAGGGAGGGAAAAATATAAAAATCCTGCAAAACCCCTTCCTGCGGCATCGACCGCGGGAAGGGGCCAAAAGTATTTGTGACAGGATGATGGACCGTCTATTCTTTTCCTGTTTCCTTCGCCAGATGCAGTTCCCCATCCTCCGCGTAGCCGAGGCTGCGGTAGGCGGCCTGCGCGGGCAGGTTGTCGTCGCCTGTCAGCAGCTCGAAGCGGCTGACTGGGAAGCGGGCGAGGCAGTAGTTCTCGGCGAAGGCCATCAGGCGGCGGGCAATGCCGCGGCGGCGGAAAGCCGGGCGCACATACAGCTCGGTGATTTCGGCCGTGTACTCGCGGTAGCAGAAGGATTTTTTGAGCTGCAGGCAGAGAAATCCCGTCAAGTGGCCCGCCTCTTCTTCCACAAACACCAGCTCCTGATGGTTATCAGAGAGCGAGGCGCGGATCTGCTCGATGCTCACATCGCCGGGGCCGTTGAATGCCTCGTTGAGCGCCGCCAGTTGCTCCGCGTCCTCAAGACAAGCGAGTCTAATCATGCTTCCTCCAAATGTTTGTATGTTTTTTTATCATATCACAAACCATATCGGCATCAAGCAGAAGAGCTGCTCAAAGGGGAAGCAAGAACAAAGAATAGAGGAACATGCGCAAAAGTAGATTTTGTGCCTGACCAAACACCTTAGATTTCATCCAGCCCGATTCTCTTCAAATACTGATATGTGCCGTCATAGTATTCAGGCTTTCTGGATGGGTCTTCGGGGTCTCCCTTGGGAAGGAAGATAATGAATCCTTGCCTGGACCGAGTTAGTAGCACTCGATAGGCATTTTTCAAATACTTTTGTCTCTGTTCAAGATGAATGTGCTGCCAAGAGGTGCCTCTGTATCGATAATGGGCAAATTTGCCATGCTCCATACGTAAATCAGCATCCCAGGCCAGTAGGCCATAGTCAATCTCTAGGCCCTGCACCTCAAATTCTGATGCAGCCACTTCCAAATAATAAGAGGAATCCACATGCTTCTTTCCATTCAGAAACCAACTTACGTGGTTGATGCCCGTCGGCACCCAAACACCGACGCCTCTCAGCCTTTTGCCCTCAGAACTGGCTAATAACCCATAACGCTCACTGCCCCTTGCCTTCTGTTTGACCCAGCGTTTTGCGGTATCCAGATTTCTTGTAAGGCAGATGGGATAACTATTCTTGAGGGAGGCAAGTAATTCACTTGCCTGCTTCTCATCCTGGTCGAGCAAGGCTTTGACAAAGCCAGATAGCTTTTCACTGCGAAAGGACCGCAGAGAAACCCCTAGATGCAGGGCGGGTACAGCGTGATAGCTGCGGCTGCCAAGCAAATCGTTGATGCTGGAGTTTCCTAAATATTCCTGGTCTACCATCCTATCTGAAAGATAAATTTCCCATTGGTCATATCCTGCGTGTAGGGCTTTGAACCAATCCTCGATTCCGGCCTCCCCTGTATAGATTTCTTGTCCACCGCCGACCAGGCAGATGATAGTGGCCCAATCCTTGTGCCTATCCATAATGCTGATAAGA
>CAYZTQ010000160.1:0-2316 GCA_964481445.1 uncultured Christensenella sp.
TTTGGGATCCTTCATCAGTTCATATTTTTCTTTTTGAGCTTCTTTCAAGTCCCTTGTAAACCGTTCCTTGAGCTCATCCGGTACATCTATTAGAAAAAGGGGATTCCCATCGGGTAATACAGCATAACTTCCAGGCGGCATATAATCATAGCGCTTTACTCGGTCAATGAAACTCATATCCCCTCCAGCTCCTTTTTAAGAAATCTGACAACAGCGTCAGCAATAGGATGCTTTCCAATACCATAATAGCTCACAGCAACAGCTTGCGCAATTATTTCTTCGTTATCATCCAAAGCCCGGCTGCCCATTTCATCTTTGATTTTCTCATATATTTATGCCCGATCTGTTCCGGCGTCTTGTGCATATCTATGTAATACAGGCAGGTGCACCATGAGTACGATAGAAGAGCAGCATCAATGAGCGCTTTGATTCACGCTGTCCTTTGTAGTAAAATCAAGCCGCATCCAATACGAAACAAGAGCATTTTTCATCACAGGCCGCGCCGAATGGGCAAGAGTAATATGTAATATCAGCATACGGGCGGCCGGTCGATAGGAAAGGAGCGTCTTCACATGAAACGCCTGATAGTATGCATAATCTTGCTGGTTTCGCTCTGCGCGTTCGCGGCGGCTGAAGGGCAGCCCAAACCCGGAAAGCTGCTTTTGATGACCGTCTACAGCAACTTCGCCTGGGGCAAGCCGCAGTTCAGCTTTGGCGCGCTGGATGAAAACGGGCAGCTGTGGGCCCTTCCTGCCGGTACTGCAGGGGCGTCCGCAGACGATCCGGCCGTTCTTGCGCGGGAGCTGACGCAGGGCGGGCTCTTGACGCCCGCGGGCAGCGTCAGCGCCGTGGAGCTTGCCGATTTGAAAAGCCTGATCATCACCGCTGCGGAACAGGAAGTTCTCCTGTCACCTGCCGCGAACGATGCGGGGACGCAGCGCAGCTACGCGCTCAAAGAGAACATTAAGGGCGGCGGGGAGTACCTGCTGCTCGGCTCCTCCGGGGATGAGCTGTATGAAAACACAGACCCCGCGGCGCAGGCGCTGTACGGCTTTTTGCGCAAGGCTTTCCCGAATGTGCGCGCCTTTGAGGGGGAAGCGGGCATGGCCCCCAGGGGCTTTGAGGAAAGGGGTCTGCTTGCCTTCTGCGGCTATGAAGGGCTGGATCTGAGCGGCGCCTCGCTGACGGCCAGCTGGAAGGACTGCGAAACCGGGCCGCAGGAGCGCGAGCCCGACCGGACGAAAGAATCGCTGGCCAAACTTATCGTCACTGGCAAGAAAAACAGCCTGAGCGTCACAGGCGGCACCATACGCTACACCTTGACGGACGCCGAGGGAAAGACCCTCGCCGTCTTTGAGTTTTTCGGCGATCTGCTGGTTCGGCCGGACGGTATGTACACTGTCAGATAGGGCCGGGCGCAGGAAAAAGGGCCCATCCGGCAAAAGGCGGGCATGGGCCTGTAGATCATCCGCCTTGCCTCGATGCACAGCTTGATATAGCCTGCATGAAAAGCAAAATCGCCGCGGCACAGGGCAGCGGCGAAGTGGATGCGGGCATCGTAGCCAATAAGAAAAATCTCATATGGACGATACAGGCTGCCCGCGCCTGACATGGCGCGGGTAACCTTTGTTAAATCGTTTTATTACCAGGCGAAGCCGACGGCCTTCAGAAACTGTCTGGCGATGTACATGCAGCCCGTCTGATTGGGGTGCACCCTGTCCCAGGCGATGTTGCAGGGATGCATGTGCGTGAACAATTCATCCCAGGCGCTTTGCAGATCGACGCACAAAAGCCCGTATTGCTGCGCCAGCTCCTTCACGATGGCGGTGTACTCGTCCATGCGTTTGCGCATGGGATCGTTCTGATTGGGCTCCATAAAATAGGGCGTCATCAGAATCATCCCCTTCACCCGGGGAAGGGTCTTTTCGATCAGCCGCTCATAGGTCTCCCGGTACTGCCGGGGCGGCACATGCTCCTCCGTCTGGGCGGGGCTGTCAAACTGCCGCCAGACATCGTTGATGCCGATCAGCACGCAGGCCCAATCCGGCTTCAAATCCAAGAGATTGGTCTGCCAGCGGGCCTCCAGATCGACGATCCGGTCGCCGGATACGCCCATGCTGACCACCCGCAGGTTCAGCTGCGGGTAAACAGCCCCGAGCAGAGCGCCGATATCGGCGATATAGCTGCGCCCCCAGGCGTTGAACAATCCTTCTCCGACCGGCCTTTTCCGCTCATAATCCGAAATCGAATCCCCGATGAAAACGATCTTTTCGTTCTGGCTGAATAGCATAGGCTGTGTTTCACTTTCGTCGTTTA
>CAYZTQ010000161.1:0-2227 GCA_964481445.1 uncultured Christensenella sp.
AATCCAAGGGAGGGATCAATATGAACCATCAGGATGATCTGGAAAAAGCGGGCGTATCCCCCGCTGGCGAAGAAAATGAGCTGACGCCCGAGCAGCAGGCAGAGCAGGCCGCCGCCGCGCTGCTGGCGCAGACGGTGTACGACTGCACGGCGCAGAATCTGGTCGCGCCCCGCAAGTGGCTGCTGAAGCAGCAGCCGCAGGAGCTGGAAGCAGGCCTGTTCCAGAAGCTGCTGCGCGAGGTGGATGAAGAAAACCCCCGGGAGGAGCTGAAAAACCTGGCTCTCATCAAGGGCAAGAAAGACAGCTATTACTACGACGCTTCCATCATGACGCCGGAATTTGCGAAAGTTCAGGCGCTGATCGAGGATAAGGACATGCTGGCCACCATCGCGGAGGTGACGCGCCGCGACTGCGAGCTCTACCCCCGGCCCGCCCCCTTTTCCAAATTCGCGGGCTACCCCTTCCGCTTCTCCATGGACGAGCTGGAGGGTGCCGCGGCCCGCATGCAGCTGAGCGAAGAATACAGGGATATCGGCGTTGTCAAGGCCAGTAACGGCGCCAGCGCCTTCTATTCGAGCAAATCCATGAGCATGGTGTACGCCAGAAGCCTCTTTGAAGAGATTGAGGTGGAGAGCAGAGAATGGCAATAAACGAGGCCCCGCTGTTTGAGGAGCGCTGCTTTACCCTGTTTGTCAACGGCCAGCCGCTGGAGCTGATGCTCTGCTCCCAGGGGCACTGGCGCGAGCTGGCCCTCGGCTACCTCCTGTCGCAGGGGCGCATCGGCAGCATGCAGGATATCCTGAACGTGGAAGAAATGGCGGACGGGCAGGGCGTGCAGGTGCGCACCAGAGCCCCGCTGCGCCCGGCCGCTTTCCTGACGGCTCGGCTTAATGCGCTGCCGCCCTTTCCCGGCAAGGCGGACGCGGAGGACGCGCTGATCCGTTCCCTCGGCCTCGCCCTGCAGGAGGACGCGCCCTTCGGCCGCCACCGCGCGGTAATCGTCTGCGGCGAAAAGCAGGCCATGTTTGACGACGCAGGCCGCCACAACGCCTGCGACAAGGCCATCGGGCACGCGCTGCTTTCAGGCTGGAACCTCCGCGACTGCCTGCTGGGCACCAGCGGCCGCCTGTCGCTGGAGATGCTGGGCAAGGCCGCTTCAAGTGGCATCCCGCTGCTGTTTACGCTGAAGTACCCCAGCGACCTGTGCCTTACATACGCCGACCGGCTGAACCTGCGCCTGATCGCGCGGGCGGCATCCGCCCAGCCCATCAGGATGTAGGCCGGGGCGCGTCAGCAGGGCGAGTGTACGTGCCCGGCCAAAGTGCCCGGCCGATTACCGGGTATTGGAGATGCAAGTCCAGCCCTTCTCACACTAAAAGGTGCCTGATAAACGAAGTAGTTCCCGGCAACAAAAAAAGAGAGGCTTTAATGATGCGTCCCTCCGGTTTTTCGAAATTTCTCAAGTACTGTTTCGTGGCAGGGCTTGCGCTCGGGGCGGTTGCCGCGATGCTGTATATTCTGAATCACTGATGTGTCCCGAAATTTCAGGCCCAGATACCGCGCAATCGCGGCATATTCCATGATTGCAGAGCGTTCGGCCTCATCCCCTCAACACGATAAGTAAGCGAGAGAACAATGCAGCTTGAAGAACTTCGCAATGACAACGCCCGCAGGCAGAAAAAGGGCTTGCCCTTCATCGCCGCTTCCGTTCTGATCTGGCTGATGGTGGCTCTGGTCTGTTCTTTGGGCCTGCCCCTGAACACCCAGAACCTGCTGGTTTTCTGCTGCTCCTGCCCGCTGCTGCCCCTGGCCTGGCTCGCGGGCAAAGCCATGAAGGCGGATATCTTCTCCAAAGAGAACCCCCTCTACAAGCTTGGCCTGCTGTTTACCCTGAACCAGCTTTTATACCTTCTTATTGTCATGTGGGTATATAACGCCGTGCCCGCGAAAATGGTAATGGTATACGCCATGGTCTTCGGCGCGCATCTGCTGCCCTATTCCTGGCTGTATAAATCAAGAGCCTATCTGATCTTCTCCATCGCCCTGCCTTTCGCTGCCCTGATCCTTGGCAGCCTGTACCCCGCCCTCTATGTGGCGCTCGCCATGGCGGCGGCCGAAGCGCTGTTTGCCTTGCTTCTGGCGCGTGAAGTCCGAAATCTACCCGCATAAGTCGGCCTTTCTCCCGCCGCCTGCTCTGCATCACCCCCTCGCGGGCTTTTTTGTTGCG
>CAYZTQ010000162.1:0-2061 GCA_964481445.1 uncultured Christensenella sp.
AGTAAAAGCGCCGCGGGCAGTCTTGCCGGCGGCGCTTTTGGGTATTGGATCAGATGATGGTTCTCAGGTAATCGATGCTCATTTTGCTGGCTTCGAGCGCAGGCCTGTCCTTGGATTCGTCCTGCTCGATGATCAGCCACTCCGCGCCTGCCTCACCGGCAGCCTTCACGACGGAGGGAAGATCCTGCACGCCCTGGCCCAGCGGCCGATAGGAGAACTGGGCGATCGAGGCGTTGGGGTTTTCCGCCTGGCCGATCAGGTGATACGGGGAGGCTTCTCCCTTAAAGCCGACAAAATCCTTCAGATGCACTACGGGGGCGCGGCCCTTGTACTTGAGCAGATACTCAGACGGGTCTACGCCCGCGTACTTGACCCAGCAGGTATCCACTTCGGTCTTGAGCAGATCTTCAGGAACGGCCTGATAGAGGAAATCCAGCGCGTAGCCGCCGTTGAAGGGCTCAAACTCAAAATCGTGGTTGTGGTACAAAAGCTGGATGCCCGCTTCGCGGCACAGCGCGCCGATGCGGTAGATAAAGGGGATCAGCTCCGCGAAGGCGCGGGTGCCAGGGCGGTCTTTCTCTGCCAGATAGGGGATGGCGATCAGCGGACAGCCAATTTTCTGGTGATAGCTGATGACGCCAAAGATATCTTCGCGCAGCATTTCCAGCGGCACATGGCTGGAGACAGCCTTCAGGCCGTTCTCGTCCAGCAGTTTTTTCACTTCTTCGGCGCTGTGGCCATAGAAGCCCGCGAATTCGATGCCCTCATAGCCCTGAGCGCGCAGTGCGTTGAGAACGCCCGGGAGATCTTTGGACGCGTCATCGCGCGCGGAATACAGTTGATATGCGATTTTAAAGTTCTTCATCTCATTCTCCTTGATTGAAGTAGTAGGGTTTGCCACTCCTGGCGGATTCATAAATCGCTTCCAGAATCTGGGTGACCACAATCGCCTGCTCGGGCAGCACCGTCAGCTTGCCTTCGCCGCGGACGGCCTTCAGGAAGACCTGCTGCTCGGTCAGCTGCGGCGAGTCGCCGGTACCGTCGTAGAACGCGACGCTGCCCTTGGAAAGCACGGGCTGCGTGGTATACTGGCGGCCGTGGCGCACGCCGTTGAGCCGCAGGCCGTCATGCATATCGGCGCCGCCCTTGGTGCCGCACAGCGTGGTGGTGGCCTCTTCCACGTCCAGCGTGTTCAACGCCCAGGAAGCGCCCAGCTGGATGCAGGCGCCGTTTTCCATCACGATGAAGCCGAAGGCGCTGTCTTCCACGGTGAAATCCTTAGAATCCCAGTCGCCCCAGGCGTTGGCCGTGTGCGTATCATTGTTCAGCTTGTGATAGGTGGTGCCGACCGCGTATTTGGGCTTATAGTTGTTCATCATCCACAGCGTCAGGTCGAGGGCATGGGTACCGATGTCAATCAGCGGGCCGCCACCCTGCTCGAATTCGTTCAGGAAGACGCCCCAGGTCGGGACCGCGCGGCGGCGGATGGCGTTCGCCTTGGCGTGGTAGATTTCACCCAGCTCGCCGTCTTCACACGCTGCCTTCAGGTACTTGCTGTCGGGGCGATAGCGGTTCTGGTAGCCGATGGTCAGCAGCTTGCCGGTCTCACGGGCGGCATCAAGCATTTTCTTTGCCTCGGCATAGTTGATGGCCATGGGCTTCTCGCACATGACATGCTTGCCGGAGCGCAGAGCGTCTACGGTAATAAAGCTGTGGCTGCGGTTGGGGGTGCAGACATAGACGGCGTCCAGATCCAGCTTCAAAAGGTCGTGATAATCGGTAAAGACTTTCGCACCTTCGCATCCAAATTTTTCGGCTGTCTTGACGGCCTTTTCCTCAATAATGTCGCAGAAAGCCACGACGTCGGCCATTTCGGTCAGCTTGATGCTGGGCAGGTGCTTGTTGTTGGCAATACCGCCGCAGCCGATAATGCCCAAGCGAAGTTTTTCCATAGTGAATCCCTCCGAATTCCTTGTGTGATCCACCACATTATAGTGAGTCCGATGTGGTTTGTCATCGCTTTTTCGGCTTAAAACTGTTCTTAATGGCAGAAAACAGCCT
>CAYZTQ010000163.1:0-2028 GCA_964481445.1 uncultured Christensenella sp.
ACCTTCGCAATCTCCCGAAGCACTTCCTCCATATCCGGCAGCTCGCCGATGGGGTATTCCTTGGCCCAGACGACCTTGCCCTTTTCATCGATCAGGATGTTGGCGCGGCCGGAGATGCCGAGGTCTTCCAGAAAGATGCCCAGATCCTTAGCCAGCTTGCCGTGCGGCCAGAAATCGCTGAGCAGCGGGGTTTCGCGGATGCTCAGCACGTTGGCCCAGACAGCCTTGGAGGCGGCGGGGTCGACGCTGAGGCCGAGGGCCACAGTGTTGAGGGCGGCCAGCTTCTCACGGTTGGTTTCCAGCGCGCGCATCTGGTCGGTGCAGACGCTCGTCCATGCGAGGGGATGCCAGGAAAGCAGCACCTTGCGGCCCGCAAAATCCTTCAGGCTGACTTTGTTGCCTTTGTTGTCTTCGAGGGTGAAATCGGGGGCCTGCGTACCAATTTTAATCATGACGGTTCTCCTTTTCTATGGGTCGATTGGTTTAGTGATTGTTTTCGTTCGGGTCGATGGGGTTTGAAAAATCCACGCTTTCAAGCGACCAGGCTGAAAGCTCGCTCAGGGTGGGGTGGATGACCATGGAGCGCATCAGCGGCAGGATGGTGCCGGCCTCCGCGTCCTTGAGCGGGTCGCCCGCGTTCATCAGATAGACAAAGGGCTGTACCAGCGCGGCGGCCTGGAAGCCCGCAATGTGGATGCCGAGGATGCGCCGATTTTCGTCGAGCAGCAGCTTGACCAGGCCGTTGTCGCCGTCGTCATCCTCATAGCCCATAGCCATACCGGCGGCAATATAGCTGTAGCGGTAGCGGGCCACGTGGTAGCGGATGCCCTTGGCGCGCACCTGCTCCTCCGTCAGACCAACATGGCCGATCTGCGGCATGGTGAAGATGGCCCAGGGGATGGCGCGGTAGTCGGCCTTGCGTCTCGGCGCGCCCTCGCGCAAGAGGTTATTGATGATGATTTCCGCCTCGTAGTTGGCCTTGTGGCGGAAGAGATAGCCGCCCAGGATATCGCCCAGCGCCCAGATGTGCGGCTGGCTGGTCTGCAGATAGGCGTCGGCCTTGACCCAACCGGCCTCATCGGTCTCGACGCCCGCCTTGTCCAGCTGCAGGGCGCGGCTGGCCGGTTCCACGCCCGAGGCGATCATCAGCTCTTCCGCCTCGGCGGTCAGAATCTCGCCCGTCTGTTTGTTCCTCGCGGTCACGCGCTTGCCCCCCGCGGTCTTCTCGGCCGCGATCACCTCAAAGCCCGTGTGCAGGTGGATGCCGTTTTCCTGCATCTGCCAGCGCACCTTTTCCGCGATCTCCGGCTCCTCATGGGGCAAAAGGCGCGGGTTGCGGCCGAAGACCGTTACCTCGGTGCCAAAGGCGGCAAAGATGTGGGCAAACTCCATGGCGATGGTACCGGTGCCCGAGATAATCAGGCTTTTCCACGGTTTTGCAGGGTACTTATCGCCGAAGAAGCTCTCGCTGGTGATGTAGCCCGCCTCCTCCAGCCCCCTGACGGGCGGGATGCGCGTGTGCGCGCCGGCCGCGATGAGAAACTGCTTTCCGGAAAGCTCGGCCTCTCCCCCCTCGTTGAGGCGCACCCGCATGCTGTTCGGGCCGGTGAAAGAACCCTCGCCCTTAAAGCAGGTGACATGCTCCATATTGGAAAAGCTTTTTTCGATATCCTGCGATACGTTGATGCGGGCCCAGACGCGGCGGGAGATCAGATCCCAGTCAATCTTCGGCTTTTCAAAACTGAGGCCCACCTTGTAGGCTCGCTCCGCCTCGCGCAGCAGATCCGCCGGATAGACCAGCATTTTGGAGGGGATGCAGCCCTTCGTCAGGCAGGTGCCGCCGAACTTGCCCTTTTCCACAACGGCCACCTCAAGGCCCCGGTTCACGGCCGCCTCGGCCACCATCAGCCCCGCGCCGGTGCCGATGACCACAAGATCAAACATCAGTTGAAAATCCGCCTTTCGCCCGCATTCATTGCCATACTGTAACATTATACCCAGTTGCGCGCGCAGACCGACGTGGGCGCT
>CAYZTQ010000164.1:0-1804 GCA_964481445.1 uncultured Christensenella sp.
CCCCAGCAGCGTACGGAAGGCCCTGACCTTCAATGGCAGCATGAAGGTATGCAGAGAAAAGGATGATTTTTCTTCCGGGCAGGGAATGCGCTCCTTCGCAAAGAAACCCGCCAGCACGACGGGGATTGCAAAAAAAGCCCCGAATCCCAATGAAATAATCAGATAAAACGCGTTCAGCGTCATGGTGCCTTTGGTCAGCCTGCTGAACAGCAGGGTGGGAATCAGCGTGCACAGGGCAGTTGAAAGCAGAGAAAATATCAGCCGCGTCATGTTCACCCGGTTTCGCAGGGAGAAATCGCCCGTAATTTCCGTGCTCATGGAGCTATAAGGAACGGAAATAATGGTGGAAACCGTGGAATAAAACAGGTAGGTGAGCGTTACATACAAAACCCTCGCCAGATGGGACTCAAAGCGAACGGGCAGCCACAAAAGCGCCAGGCTGACAATCAGCAGCGCGCCGCCGAGAATCAGATAGGGTCTGCGCCTGCCCAGCGCATGCCTCGTATTATCTGACAGAATGCCCATCATCGGGTCGCTCACCGCATCCCAAACCTTCGAAATCATCACGACCACCCCTGCCCAGGCCGGGGAAATATTGAGAATATTCGTCAAAAATACCAGATACAGCACTGCCAGCACCGACTGAGCGCCGCCAAACACATCGGCCCAGGCAAAAAGAAGCAACTCCGGCCTTTTCAGTTCCTTTACATCACGCTTGTTTTCCATATTCCCTCCGCCACGCAGTCTGAAAACCTATTCCGTTGTTTTGTATGCATTGTAGCAAAGAACGGCAGTTCAGGCAAACCTCAAAATGTCCCCAGCCCCACAATTGTGAGGTTTGACGCCATAAAAATGAGGGTATCTATTAACAAGCGTTCGTTTTGAAACGCCCCACTCTCCCGTATGCGCCAATGCATGCAGAAAGGATGAAAAATGGGAATTATTTCTTGGATTATCATGGGCGCTCTGGCAGGCTGGGTCGCCAGCAAAATCACCGGCAACGACGGATCCATGGGCTGGCTCGGTAATATTCTTACGGGTATTATCGGCGCCGTAATCAGTGGTTTCATCATGAGCCTGATTGGCCGCACAGGGGTGGATGGCTTTAATGTCGGTTCTTTCCTGGTCGCGACCGGCGGCGCCGTTATCCTGCTGGCCCTGACAAAAGGCATTAGAAGAAAATAATCAAACAGGTCAAAAACAGCGCGTCTCAACCCGGGACGCGCTGTTTTTATACTGCGTTTTACTCGACTTCGCCACCGGTCTGCCCCTTATCAATATCCGGGCCCGAGAGGCGGTAGCTGCAGCCGAACATCCAGCCAATGACCAGCGCCGGGATGACGATCCAGAACATCACAAGGCTCAGGACGGCGACCACCGTCAGCGGCAGTTTGGACAGCTGCCTGCCATCGCGGTAAATCTCTAGCCGGTTGCGGTTGCCCTTCTCCACCAGTTTGGCAAGGGTGTTGGCGGCCGTTTCAAACAGATTGCCGCTGACGCGCTGCTTCTTCTCTTTTCCGGCGTCCGGCTGCGGCTGTTCCGGCTTTTCAGGGCCGAAGGGACGGTTGGCTTTGCCCTCGCGCTCCAGGTACACCATGGCCTCCAGCATATCCCATTCGTTCAGTTCCAGCGCTTCCTTTGCCTCTTCATAGCTGACCTGTGCCCTCTCGCGCAGCTTCTCGGTCATTTCAAAGTGATCCATCGTTTCCTCCTTCGCCCCTTGGGGCTCGTTCGTTTTGACGGGTTCATCATAAGGCGGCATGATTAATCTCAAAGAGCAATGACATGAAAAGTGCATTAGAAG
>CAYZTQ010000165.1:0-1777 GCA_964481445.1 uncultured Christensenella sp.
CGGGGCCAACAAAAACCGGCCGCGCGGAGCAGCCGGTTTCATCCAAACGCGCAATACGCCGGAAGAATCTCCGGGCGCGGAATTTTCAACGCCAACGTTCAAAACACCACGAATCAGAAAGTTTTGGACTTACAGGTTGAAAACTCTGTTTATTTTGAAAGTTTTCGACTCAGAAGTCGAAAACTTCGGGCTTCATCAGCCTGCGGAGGTACAGGGTGGGTTCCCCTGCTATCCGTGCCCATAGAGCGAGGCAACCGGTTCCCCATCCCTCAAAGCGCTTAGTCCTTTATGGACGGAAGCCCCTCTTCCTCCGCCAGCTTGTTGCCCATCACAACGCCCATCATGGAGGCCATCATCAGCCCGCGCGTCCAGCCGCTGGAATCGCCCAGGGCGTAAAAATTGGCGATGCTGGTATTCAGCTCCGCGTCCATCTTGATGCGGTTGGAGTAGAACTTGAGCTCGGGCGAATACAGCAGCGTCTCATGCGCGGCAAAGCCGGGCACCACCTGATCCATGGCCTTGATAAAGTTGAGGATGTTGGTCATCGCGCGGTAGGGCATGGCGGCGGTGATGTCGCCCGCCACGGCGTCGGGCAGCGTGGGCCGCACGTTGGAGTGCATCAGCTCCTTCTCCCAGGTGCGCTTGCCGTCGAGGATATCGCCGAAACGCTGCACCAGAATCTGCCCGTTGGCCAGCATGTTGGTCAGTTCGCCCACCTTCTGCGCGTAGGCGATGGGCTGGTTGAAGGGGTAGCTGAAGTTGTGCGAGCAAAGGATGGACAGGTTGGTGTTGTCGCTCTTTCTTTCCTTATAGCTGTGGCCGTTGACCACGGCCAGGTCGTTGTCATAGTTTTCCTGGCTGACAAACCCGCCGGGGTTCTGGCAGAAGGTGCGCACCTTGTCGCGGAAGGGCTGGGGGTAGCCGACCAGCTTGCTTTCATACAGCGCGCGGTTGACCTCCTCCATCACCTCGTTGCGCACCTCTACCCGCACGCCGATATCCACGGTGCCGGGCTGATGGGCGATGCCGTGCTCCTCACAGAGCTTCTCCAGCCAGTCCGCGCCGCGGCGGCCGGTGGCCACCACGGTAGCGTCCGCCATGATCTCCATGCCCTCGTCGCCGCGCGCGGGCTCCACGTGCACACCAAGGCAGGCGCCCTCCTCAAGGATCAGGTTGGTGCAGTTGTAGCCGAACAGAATCTCGACCCCGTGATCCAGCAGGTACTTCTGGATGGCCCCGTAGATGGCCTGCGCCTTCTCGGTACCCATGTGGCGGATGGGGCAGTCGACCAGTTTGAGGCCCGCCCGGATGGCGCGGGTGCGGATCTGCTTGATCTCTTCCCCCGCCGAGATGCCCTCGATGTGCTCATCCGCCCCGAACTCGAGGTAGATTTTATCGGTGAAGTCAATCATGCTCTGGGCGTATTTCTCGCCCAGCAGCTCGGGCAGCTGCCCCCCCACTTCGTAGGAGAGGGAGAGCTTGCCGTCCGAAAAAGCGCCCGCGCCCGAAAAGCCGGTGGTGATGTGGCAGGAGGGCTTGCAGTTGACGCAGCGGCCGGTCTTATCCTTGGGGCAGTGGCGCTTTTCGATGGCCGCGCCCTTCTCCACCATGATGATATGCCGGCGGCTGCCCCGCCTGATCAACTGAAGCGCAGTAAAAATACCGGCCGGCCCGGCCCCGATGATGACCAAATCGCAACGCATGAAACCCCTCCGCGATATTTGATTGAAAATGCTTTGTATCCGCTCTCTGAAAGGCAGCCTGATACTTTCGTATT
>CAYZTQ010000166.1:0-1727 GCA_964481445.1 uncultured Christensenella sp.
TCGCGCAGCTTGGTCCAGACCGGGTGCTTGCGGTTGAAGATCAGCGCGCGGTTCTGCGTGCAGAGGAAATCCATATTCGCGCTGTAGAAGCTTGCGATGGAATCGATCAGCCACACCTTGCCAGGGCATTCATAGCCCATGACGCGGTAGCGGTTTTCGCGCAGCATCTGGTTGAGCAGCTCGTTGGTAAAGTAATGGAAGCCGCCGGACACCGCGCGGTCGACCAGCGCGATCAGCAGCTCGCGTCTGATCAGGAAGCAGGAAAGGTAGGTGTTCTCATAGTGGGGCAGCGAGGGGTCGCACTCCACCTGGCCCACCAGCCCGTCCTTGTCGATATCCAGGTAATAGCCGCTGCTGTGGCGGCGGGCCGCCTTGTCTTTGGAGTATAAAAGCGACAGGTCTGCGCCCGCTTCGATGTGCTTTTCGAGCATGTGGGTGAAATCGACGTTGTATACGATGCTCGAATCGGTCACCACGATATAGCGTTCCGTGCTGCGGCGCAGGAAGTTGAGGTTGCTGCGCAGCGCGTCCAGCAGCCCCTCATACACGCCGATATTGTCGCTGGTCATGTAGGGCGGCAGAATCGTCATGCCCGAGCGCTTGCCGTGCAAATCCCACTCGCGCCCGCTGCCCAGATGGTCCATCAGCGAATGGTAGTTTTTCTGGGTGATGATGCCGATGTTCTTGATGCCGGAATGCAGCATGCTGGCCAGCGGGAAGTCGATCAGCCGGTAGCGGCCGATCATCGGCAGCGAGGCCACGGCGCGCGTGCGCGTCAGGTCGCGCAGCTGGTCCATGCGCTCTCCCGTAAAAATGAGGCCTACCATCTTGTTTTTCATCTCGTCCGCCTCCTCAGTTGCCTGCCTGCTCGCCGGCGGGGAGCACCGCCCCGTCCGCAAGCTTCACGTTGTTGCCAACCACGGATATCTTGCCGCTTTCTTCGCCCACTTTGGCGTTCTGCCCGATTTCGGCGCCCTCCGCCACGATGGCGCGGCGCACGACCGCGCCTTTTCTGATGACGGCAAAGGGCATGACCACGCTGTCGATCACCTGCGCGCCTTCTTCCACCATCACCCCGGCGGAAAGCACGCTGCCCGATACCTGGCCCGCGATCTCGCAGCCTTCCGTGATCAGGCTGTTTTCGACCGAGCCGGTGGGGAAGACGTAGTGCGGCGGCATGCCCACATTGCGGGCGTAAATGCGCCAGCCGCGGTCGTGCAGGTTGATGGGCACCGGCTTTCTCAAAAGGTCCATGTTGGCGTCCCACAGGCTTTCGATGGTGCCGACATCCTTCCAGTAGCCGTCAAAGCTGTAGGCGTTCAGACGCTCGCCGGCGGCCAGCATGCTGGGGATGATGTTCTTGCCAAAGTCCTTGCTACTCTGGGGGTCGCGCTCATCCGAGAGCAGATAGTCGCGCAGCTTGGCCCAGCTGAACACATACACGCCCATCGACGCCTTGTTGGATTTGGGGGCCTTGGGCTTTTCCTCAAACTCGATGATCCGGTTGCTTTCATCGGTGTTCATGATGCCGAAGCGGTGCGCCTCCTCCCAGGGGACGGGGCGCACGGCGATGGTAACGGCGGATTCGGTAGCGACATGGTCCGCGATCATATCGGCATAATCCATCTTATAAATATGGTCGCCCGAGAGAATCAGCACGTAGTCGGGGTCGTACTGCTCGATAAAGGCGAGGTTCTGATAGATGGCGTTGGCGGTGCCGGAATACC